>NZ_JBEYXR010000036.1:0-64998 GCF_040645135.1 Streptomyces sp. NPDC046859 | reverse complement strand
GACGAACTCGCCGGGGGCGACGTCGAGGGTGATGTCGTCGAGGACGAGCTGCTGCCCGCCCGGGCCGGCGAAGGACTTCGAGACGTGCTCGATCCGGGCGGCCCCGGGCGCCGGCGCGGCGTCCTCGGCGACCTTCTCGGTCGTGGCCGTCGTGGTGGCCATGGTCGTCACCTCCTGGGGACTCAATGGATGCGGTGGTGCGGCTACTTGACGCCGAGACCGGCGTCGTCGACCGCGTCCTTGCCCTCGGCCTTCAGGACCTTGTTCAGCGGACGGAGGTCGTAGATGCCCTTCAGGTCGGTCTCCTCCAGGAGGCCGGACGCCACCGAGTGCTCGGCCTGGGTGTCGAGGGTCGCCGCCAGCGGGTCGTCGAGGAAGGTGACCGACTTCCACGCCGGGTCGAGCACGTTCGCGGGCAGTGCCTTGCCGGACAGCTTCTCCAGCGCCTTGTTCGCGGACGCCTTGGCCTGGTCCGGGTTGGCGTTGATCCACTCGTTGGTCTTCACCGAACCGCGCAGCACGGCCTCGACGACGTCCGGGTGGTCCTTCAGGAAGCTCTGCGACACGATGATGTTCGTGATCACGAACTTCTTGTCGGGCCACAGGTCGGACTCGTCCAGGAGCACCTTGGCGCCGTCGGCGACCAGCTTGGAGGCGGTCGGCTCGGGCACCCAGGCGCCGTCGATCGAGCCGGACTTGTAGGCGTCCGGGGTGATCTTGTTGTCGGTGCGGACGACGGACACGTCACCCTTGCCGCTCTCGGCGTCGACCTTCCAGCCCTGCTCGGAGATCCAGTTGAGCAGCGCCACGTCCTGGGTGTTGCCGAGCTGCGGAGTGGCGATCTTCTTGCCCTTGACGTCCTTCAGGGACTTGATCTTCTTCGGGTTCACGACGAGCTTGACGCCGCCGGAGGCCGAGCCCGAGATGATCCGCAGGTTCTTGCCCTGCGCCTTGGTGTAGCCGTTGATGGAGGGGGACGGGCCGATCCAGCCGATGTCGATCGAGCCCGAGTTGAGCGCCTCGATCTCGGACGGGCCGGCGTTGAAGGTCGACGGCTGGATCTTCGTGCCGCCGAGCTCCTTCTGGAGCAGGCCCTCCTGGACACCCACCAGGGCGGTGGCGTGCGTGAGGTTCGGGAAGTAGCCGATCTTCACCGTGTCGACGGAGAGCTTCTTGGCGTCCGCCGCGACCTCGGCCTGCTTGCCGTCGTCGTCGGAGGAGTCGGCGCCGTAGCCGCAGGCGGTCAGCAGCAGGGGAAGCGCCGCTAGGACGGCGAAGGTGCGCAGGGTGGTGAGCGGGCGAGCGGCAGACACGGAGGTGTCCTCTCAGGGATGAGTGAGCAGGAAAGGGCGGCGGCGCGCACATCGCGCGCCGCGGCGGAGCGCCGGCACGGACGGTGCCGGCGGGGGTGACCCAGGGATGGTGCGGACAGGTCCCGCGCGGGCGTCAGCGGTCCCGACAGATGGCGCTGGACGTGCGGGCGAAGTCGATGTGCCGACGCGAGGTCAGCAGCGGACGGCACAGGTCTGCGTGGTCACGCGCACTCATGGCCCCCCACCCCGCAGATCCATAGTTTTCCTACCTGGTTGATGGGGATCGTGGCAGAAGGTGGGCGCTACCCCAAGAGGCTTTTCATATGATGGACACTTCCTTCTCGCCATCCGAGATGTCGCAGGTCGAGGGGGAGGCGCGCAGGGCGCGCAGAAGAGCGCGCGCGACAGCGTCGTTCTGGCGGAAACCGGGCGCGTCCGTGCGGGGACGGGCGAACGCGGCGACGGCACGGCTGTTGGTGGGGGCGCCCAGCGCGATCCGGCGCGGGTGCGGGCCGCCCAGGGACGGGTCGAGGACGTGGCCGTCCGTGGGGACGACGGCCAGCAGGCCCGAGCGGTGCCGGTACCCGGCGTCGGAGACGACCTCCTCGGTCAGCGCACCCGCCCGGTACAGCCCTTGCAGCAGCCGGTCCTCGGTCCGCTCCAGGTCGGGGCCCGGCAGATACGCCTCGATCAGGGCGCCCGCGCGGACGACGTGACCGGGCACCGTGGGGCTGGACGCGGTGAAGGTGCCGGTCTCCTCGTCGGTGCCGATCGAGACGCCGGCGCCCAGGAAGCGGACCACACCGGCGCGCGAGAGGGCCAGCAGCTGCCGCAGCCGGAAGCCGGGCGGCCCGGAGGCCAGGAAGCTGAAGAACCCGTGCCACCAGCCGTCCAGCTCCGTGGCGAGGGACCGCGCGGTCAGACGTCCGGCGGCGACCAGGCGCGGCAGCTGCCCGTACACCGAGAGCAGGGCGTGGAACGCCCCGAGGTCGGCGCTGTACGCCGGGTCCTCGCGGCGGGCGACGTCGGCGGCCACGTGGTCGCGCAGATGTTCCTGGAATGCCTCCGCCGTACTGAACGCGAGACCGTCCAGAGGGCGGTCGAGCGCCTCGAAGTCCAGCCGGTCCGCCGGCTCGGGCACGGCCCGTGCCACGAGGGCGCTCATGGCGTCGTCGTACCAGCCCAGCCGGTCGTAGGCGGCGGCGAACTCCGCCCAGGGCAGCGCCGTGCGCTCGGGATGGGCGTGGAACAGCTCGTGGTAGTGGCCGAACCCGATCTCCTTGGCCATCAGCGGCCACACGTCGCGCCGCAGCTCCAGGGGGCGGCCCTCGGCGAGCAGCGCGTCGACGGCCGCGGGCCCGAAGTGGCGGGGCAGGGGCGGCCGCGGCCCCTGGAGCCGGTAGCGCGTCTTCGAGTGGTACGGCACCCCGCGCCGCGAGCCGACGTGCAGCACCGGCTCGCGGCCGGTCGGCACATAGGTGAGGGTGCCGTCGGCCTCGCTGCGGAAAGTGCCCCCGCGGCCCTCGGTGAGCAGCGACACCAGGTCCACGAAGGCCAGACCGAAGCCGCGCAGGACGACGTGCTCGCCGGGCCGCAGCCCGGACAGGTCGGCGTCCGAGGAGAACGCGGGCGGCAGGTGGAAACGCCCGTGGCGGCGGGCGAAGTCCGCGTGCTCGCGGTGCTCCGCGTCCGGTGCCGAGCCGAGGTGCCCCTGGGCCAGCACCACGACGTCGGCGACGAGCGGGGCGGAACGGCCGGCCAGATGCACGTGCTGCGGCCCGTCCGGCGGGCCGGTGACGGCGGTCGCGGTGGTGCGGTGCCACTCGACGGTGATCCCTGACGGGAGTTCGGTCAGCACACGGCGGAACACCCAGTCCAGATAGGCGCTCTGGGCCCGCCGGGTGGGAAAGTCGGAGCCGGCGAGCTCCCGCAGCTCGGCCAGCACGTCCGGGTCGGCGGGCTCGGCGTACGGCGCGTGGCGCGGATGCCGCCCGGAGAACTGGGCGGCCCATTCGGCGAGCGACGGCCCCGGCCGCACGGGCCCGTCGATGGTGGAGGACTCGTCGGTGAACATGGTGACGTCCTCCGCCATGGAGTTCATCCGCAGCAGCGCGGACTGCTCCTGGCGCCAGATACGGCCGGGCCCCGGCGGGTGCGGGTCGACCAGATGGACGCGCAGCCGGTCCCGCTCGCCCCACAGTTCGGGGGCGTTGGCGGCGATGCGCTCCAGCAGTCCCGTGGCGCGGGGTCCCGCGCCGACGACGACCAGGACCGGCGTCGAGGAGTCCGCGCTCACCGGTCACCGCCGATAGCCGGACGGGCGTCGGACGCGGTCGCCGCACCCAGCCGGCGGCGTAGCAGGCGCAGCCGGTCACGCGCCCGCTGCAGCGGAGTGGGCGGCAGAGCACGGGAGTTGCCGCGCGCGTAGTACCGCTCGACGTAGAACTGCCCCGCGCTGAGCACCGTCGTGACGGCGATGTACCACAGCGTGGCGACCATGAGCAGCGGGATGATCTGGTACGTCTGGTTGTAGATGAGCTGCACCGAGTACAGCAGGTCGTGCACGGCGAGCACACTGACGATGCTGGTGCCCTTGAGCGTGCCGATCAGCATGTTCCCGGCGGTCGGCACGATGGAGCGCATCGCCTGCGGGACGACGATCCGCCGCAGCGTACGGCCCCTGCTGAGCCCGAGCGCCTGTGCCGCCTCGGTCTGCCCGGCGTCCACGGACAGGATGCCGCCGCGCACCACCTCGGCCGCGTACGCGCTCTCGTGCAGGGTGAGGCCGATGACGGCGGTGAGCGTGGGACCGAGCAGGTTGACCGTCTTGACGGTGACGAACTGCGGACCGAAGGGGATGCCGAGTCCGAGCGCCGGGTAGAGCGCGCCGATGTTGAACCAGAACAGCAGCTGCACCAGCAGCGGAGTGGACCGGAAGATCCACACATAGCCCCAGCTCAGCGTGCGCAGCACCGGGTTCGCCGACAGCCGCATCACCGCGAGCACGGTCCCGAGCGCGAAGCCCAGCACCATGACCACGGCGGTCAGCCACAGGGTCAGCAGCAGCCCGTCGAGCACGGCGGTCGTGGTGAAGTACCGGCCCACCACGCCCCATTGGAAGGCCCTGTTGCGGACGACGGAGTTCACCACCATCGCGAACAGCAGCAGTGCGAACGCGGCGGTCAGCCACCGGCCGGTGTGCCGGCGCGGCACGATCCGGGGTTCGGCGCCCGGAGGACCGGACGTGCCGGGGCTCTTGGCGGCAGGGAGGGACGAGACTTCGGGCGAGGTGACCATGGAAGGGCTCTCCGGGAGGGAGGGGACGCGGGCGTGGGTGACCCCCGCGGCACGCACGGGGCTGTCCGGTGTCGTCACGCTCGCCGCGTCCCTCAACGCGGCCGGAGAGGCTGCCGCACAGCGCACAGCCGGTCCGCCGTCGATCGTATGTGCCCCTGACGTCGCCGTGTCAACAGGGCGGCGACGCACGGGGCCGGCCCGGTCCGGCATACGGGCGCTGCTTGACGGACCGGACGATGTACTGCTCAATGGTGCGCATGACTGCCCAGCAGCGCTTGGTCACGCGCGATCACATCGACTTCGGTCGGGTGTGGTCCGCGGCGTGTTGCGCCTGACGCGGCAGCGGGCCGTCTGACCGGCCCTTCCCTCCCTCGGTGACCCCGTCGCGGGCCGAGCTCTCCTCTCACGCGCGCTGCCGCAGCTCCTCCTGAACCGACGTCCGTCGTCGTCACGCCCGTATCCCCGCCCGTCCACCTGACGGTTCCTCACCCGCGCGCCGCCGCAGGGCAGTTCCACCTGCCCGCAGGCCGCCGCCCGCGCTGAAAGGCACCCCTCCATGCCCGTGGAGTTCCTCGGCATCGCCGCCACCAACGACGGATCCGAAACCACACCGCGCTCCGGCCCCGCGTTCGACAAGGACTACACGCTCCGGCTCGCCCGCGCCCACGAGGAGCACGGCTGGGACCGCGTGCTGTTCGCCTACGGATCGGGATCTCCCGACCCCGCCCCGGCCGCCGCCTACATCGCGAGCCGCCTGGAGCGCCTCCAGATCCTCCTCGCCCACCGGCCCAACGTCTCCTACCCCACCTTCGCCGCCAAGACGTTCGCCACCCTCGACCAGATCAGCGACGGCCGGCTCACCGTGCACTTCATCACCGGCGGCAACGACCACGAGCAGGGCCGCGAGGGCGACACCCTCACCAAGGACGAGCGGTACGCCCGCACCCGGGAGTACATCCGGATCGTCAAGAAGATCTGGACCACCCGCGAACCCTTCGACCACGAGGGCGAGCACTACCGCTTCCACGACTTCGTCAGCGACGTCTTCCCCGTCCAGCAGCCCCGCCCCGGCGTCTCCTTCGGCGGCTCGTCCCCGGCGGCGTACGCGGCCGGCGGCGCCGAGGCCGACGTCTACTGCCTGTGGGGCGAACCCCTCGCGAGGACCGCCGAGCAGATCGAGCACGTCAAGGCCGCCGCCCGGGCCGCCGGCCGCACCGACGTCCCCCGCATCCAGGTCGCCTTCCGCCCGATCATCGCGCCCACCGAGGAACTGGCCTGGGAGAAGGCGCACCGCACCGTCGGCGCCATCCGCGAGCGCCGCTCGTCCGGAGTCGTCCGCCACCACCGCGGCGACACACCCGAGAACACCGGTTCCCAGCGGCTCCTCGCCATCGCCGAGGCCGGCGAGCGCTACGACCGCGCACTGTGGACCCCGACCGCCGCCGCCACCGGGGGAGCGGGCAACTCCAACGCCCTGGTCGGCACGCCCGAGACGGTCGCGCAGGCGCTCCTGGACTACTACGACCTCGGCGTCGACATCCTCTCCGCGCGCGGCTACCACCTGCTCGACGACGCCATCGACTTCGGCCGCCACGTCATCCCGATCGTCCGCGAGGAGGTCGCCAAGCGCGACGCCGAGCGCACCGCCCGCGGGACCCACACCCTGGCGGCGGTGACCGCGTGACCTCCGCCCCCGAACTGACCGTCGTGCACGTCCCCGTCTCCGACCCGCGCGTCAGACCCCTGCTGCGCGAACTCGTGCACGAGTACTCCACGCGCTACGGCAAGGACGCGCACGCCGAGATCACCCGGTACCCCGACGAGGAGTTCACCCCCGCCCACGGCGGCCTGCTCCTGCTGCTCCTGGAACGCGGCGAGCCCGTCGCGGGCGGCGCCTTCCGCCGCTACGACGCCACCACGGCCGAGCTCAAGCGGATCTGGACGCACTCCGCGCACCGCCGCCGCGGCCTCGCCCGCCGGGTCGTCGCCGAACTGGAGCGCGAGGCCGGCGAGCGCGGATACCAACGGATCCATCTCACCACCGGGCCCCGCCAGCCGGAGGCGCGCGGCCTCTACCTCGCCACCGGCTACACACCGCTGTTCGACACCCGGGCCGACCCGGAGACCATCGGCCCGCTGCCCTTCGAGAAACACCTCACCGCGCCGGAACACCCCGGAAAGGCCCAGGACCAGTGACACTCCGCCCCCTCGGCACACGGCTGCGTGCCACCGCCGCCCTCGCCCTGCTGCCCCTGCTCACGCTGACGGCCTGCGGCTCCGGCGACAGCGGCGCGGCCGCCGTGGGCGCCCAGGGCTCGCCCGCGCCCACCGACGACCCGGTCGCCGCCGTCCGTGAGGTGGACTCCGTCGCCGCCCTGCTGCCCGCGGACGTCCGCGAGGCCGGCACGCTCAAGATCGGCAGCTCGATCGGTTTCCCGCCCGGCGCGTACTACCCGAACGGCACGGACAAGGCGCCCGCGGGGCAGGACATCGACCTCGCCGACGCCGTGGCCAAGGTCCTCGGCCTGAAGCTGGACCGGCAGGACGCGTCCTTCGAGACGATCCTGCCCGCCCTCGGCAGCGGCAAGTACGACGTCGGCACGGGCAACTTCGGCGTCACCAGCGAACGCCTGAAGACCATCGACTTCGTCACCTACATCAACGACGGCCAGGGCTTCGCCGTGAAGGACGGCAACGGCGCCCTCACCAAGAAGGTCACCGACCTCACCCAGCTGTGCGGGCTGACCATCGGCACCGGCGCCGGCACCACCTTCGAGGCCACCCTGACCGCCCAGAAGGACGTGTGCGCCAAGGCCGGCAAGAAGCCGTACGACGTCAAGGTCTACTCGGAGAACGCCGCGACCCTCACCGCGCTCCAGCAGGGCCGGATCGACGTCATCATGTCGACCATCAACGGACTGCGGTACCAGGCGGCCCAGCCCGCCTCCCACACCCGCTTCCTCGGCGAGTACCACCGCCTCGACGTCGGCTTCGCCTTCAAGAAGGGCTCCCCGCTGACCAAGGCGTTCCGCGCCGCCGTCGACCGGCTCATCGAGGACGGCACCTACCGGCGCATCCTCGCCAAGTGGGGCACGACCGCCTCCGCGATCGACGCCTCGCACATCAACCCGCCCGAACACGCCTGACAGACCCGGGGAGGACACATGAGCGACGTCATGATCGACGTCCACCACGTCCACAAGAGCTTCGGGCCGCTGGACGTCCTGCGCGGGATCGACCTGCGGGTCCGGGCGGGCGAGGTCACCGTGATCCTCGGCCCGTCCGGCTCCGGCAAGTCGACACTGCTGCGCACCATCAACCACCTGGAGAAGGTCGACCGGGGCTGGATCAGCGTCGACGGTGAACTCGTCGGGTACCGCCGCGCGGGTGACAAACTGCACGAACTGAAGGAGAAGGACGTCCGGCGGCAGCGCACCCGCATCGGGTTCGTCTTCCAGAACTTCAACCTGTTCCCGCATCTGACCGTCCTGGACAACCTCGTCGAGGCCCCCGTCTCCGCGCGGCGCGTACCGCGGGCCACGGCGGTGGAGACGGCCCGCCGGCTCCTCGACCGGGTGGGCCTGGCCGACAAGGCCGACGCCTATCCCCGTCAGCTCTCCGGCGGCCAGCAGCAGCGCGTGGCCATCGCCCGCGCGCTCGCCCTGGAACCCAAGGTGCTGCTCTTCGACGAGCCGACGTCCGCGCTCGACCCGGAACTCGTCGGCGAGGTCCTCGACGTCATCAAGGACCTGGCCGGCACGGGCACCACGATGGTCGTCGTCACCCACGAGATCGGCTTCGCCCGCGAGGTCGCCGACACCGTGGTGTTCATGGACGACGGACTCGTCGTCGAACAGGGACCTCCCGGCGCCGTCCTCGACGCCCCCCGGCAGGAACGCACCCGCGCCTTCCTGTCCAAGGTCCTCTGACCCGTCCGCCCCCGCCCCTTCGAGGAGGACCCGCCATGATCCCGCCCGGCACCGCCCCGGCCGCACCTGCCGGCCGGCTCGACGAGACCGCCTACGACCGCCGCAGACTGCGCCAGTGGCTGGCCGGTGACGCCAGAGCGGACGGCGTCAGCAGGCGCCGCATGCTCACCCTGCTCGCCGCCACCGCGGCCGTGACCGCCCTGCCCGCGCCGCGCACCGCCCACGCCGCTGCCGGACCCATCGTCAAACCGCTGCCGCCCGAGTGGTTCATCCAGCGCGGCACCAACGCGGAGACCCGCTGGGAGGCACTGCGCGGCACCGGCCACCACACCCCCAACGACCGGTTCTTCGTCCGCAACCACACCGCCACCCCCGTCCTGGAGGCCGCCGACTGGCGGCTGCGGCTGTGGGGCGGCGGACTGCGCGGCACCCCCGCCGAGGACCGGCCGGTGGAGTTCGGCTACGACGACCTGCGTGCCCTGCCGTCCGTCACCCGGACCGCGTTCGTGGAGTGCGCCGGCAACGGCCGAAGCCACTACACGACCCAGCAGGGCGAGACGGTGAGCGGCACCGCCTGGACCCTCGGCGCGATCGGCGTGGCCCGCTGGCGCGGGGTCCGCCTCGGCGACGTCCTGCACCGCGCCGGACTGTCCCGGCACGCCGTGGACGTGCAGCCGCGCGGCCTGGACGCCGAGTACGTCAGCGGGGGCGAGAGCCTCGGCCGGGTGCGCAGGCCGCTGCCGCTCGCCAAGGCCCTCGACGACGTCCTGCTCGCCTACGAGATGAACGGCGAGCCGCTGCCGTACGACCACGGGTATCCGGTACGGGTCCTCGTGCCCTCCTGGGTGGGGATCGCGTCCATCAAGTGGGTCGGTGACATCGAGGTGTCCGCGCAGCCGCTGTACTCGCCCTGGAACACCACCTTCTACCGGCTGTTCGGGCCCGCCCACCCGCCGCAGGGCAGCGCCCCGCTGACCCGGCAGACCCTCAAGAGCGCCTTCGAGCTGGCGAGCGGCGCCACCTTCGCGGCCGGACACGGCCATGTGCTGCACGGCCGGTCCTGGTCGGGCGCGGGCGGTGTGGCACGCGTCGACGTCAGCACCGACGGCGGCACGACCTGGCGGCGGGCCGACCTCCACGACCGGCCGCGCGCCGGCACCTGGACCCGCTGGTCCGTCCCCTGGCGGCCCACCGGCCGCGGCGCGACCCACCTGCTGGCCCGCGCCACCGACACCGCGGGCCGGCGCCAGCCCGACGTGGCCGTGCCCAACACCCAGGGTTACCTGTTCGACGCGGTGGTGCGCCACCCGGTGACCGTGATCTGACCGCCCACCGCGTACCCCGCCCCACCTCCGAAAGGTCCCCTCATGGCCACCGTCCTGTCCGTCTCCGGTAGTCCCTCCGCCACCTCCCGCACCGCCCGGCTGCTGCGCCTGCTCGACGACCGGCTGCGGGCCCAGGGGCACGAGGTGGTCCCGCTCGACGTCCGCACCCTGCCGGCCGAGGCGCTGCTGCACGCCGACTTCTCACACCCGGCGATCGTCGAGGCCACCGCGCTGTTCGAGCGGGCGGACGGCGTCGTCATCGGCACCCCCGTCTACAAGGCCGCCTACTCCGGTCTGCTCAAGGCCCTGCTGGACCTGCTCCCGCAGTACGCCCTCGCGGGCAAGACCGTCCTCCCGCTCGCCACGGGCGGCAGCACCGCCCACGTCCTGGCCATCGACTACGCCCTGCGTCCGGTCCTCAACTCCATGGGGCCCGCGCACATCACGCCCGGCTGGTTCACCCTCGACAAGGACATCACCGCGGCCGACGACGGCACGCTCACCGTCGCGCCGGTCTCCGCCGAGGCCCTGGCCCAGGTCACCGACCAGTTCTCGCTCGCACTCGGCGGCCGGCCCGCGCTGCTGGCGGCCACCGGCTGACCCCCGCCCGTCCCGCCGCGACGCCCACCACGATCGGAGAACGCCCGTGCCGCCCCTCACCTTCCACTGGTTCCTGCCCACCAACGGCGACAGCCGCCATGTCGTCGGGGGTGGTCACGGCAGCCCCGCCACGGCCTCGGGCCGCGACCGGCCGCCGTCGGTCGCCTATCTCAGCCGGATCGCGGGCGCCGCCGAGGACCTGGGCTTCGCCGGGGCCCTCACGCCCACGGGCGCCTGGTGCGAGGACGCCTGGCTGACCACCGCGATGGTCAGCCGGCACACCGAGCGCCTGAAGTTCCTGGTCGCCTTCCGGCCCGGTGCCGTCTCACCGACGCTCGCCGCGCAGATGGCGTCCACCTTCCAGCGGCACACCGGCGGCCGGCTCCTGCTCAACGTGGTCACCGGCGGCGAGAGCCAGGAGCAGCGCGCCTATGGCGACTTCCTCGACAAGGACGACCGCTACCGCCGCACCGGCGAATTCCTCCAGATCGTCCGGGGGTTGTGGGAGGGCAAGAGCGTCGACCTGGTCGGCGAGCACCTCCAGGTCGAGGACGCGAGGCTCGCCCGGGTGCCCGACCCGGTCCCCGAGGTGTACTTCGGCGGTTCCTCGCCCCTCGCCGGGGAGGTCGCCGCCCGGCACGCCGACGTCTATCTCACCTGGGGCGAACCGCCCGCCGCCGTCGCGGAGAAGATCGCCTGGGTGCGGGAACTGGCCCGCGGGCGGGGCCGTGAGCTCCGCTTCGGCATCCGGCTGCACGTCATCACCCGGGACACCGCCGACCAGGCGTGGGCCGAGGCACGGCGGCTGCTCGACGGCTTCGACGCGGAGACGGTCCGGGCCGTGCAGGCCGGGCTGGCCCGCAGCGAGTCCGAGGGGCAGCGGCGGATGCTGGCCCTGCACGGCGGCCGCGCGGACGACCTGGAGATCCACCCCAACCTGTGGGCGGGCATCGGGCTGGTGCGGGGCGGCGCGGGCACCGCCCTGGTCGGCAGCCACGACGAGGTCGCCGAGCGGATCGGGGAGTACCACCGGCTCGGCATCGACGAGTTCGTGCTCTCCGGCTATCCGCATCTGGAGGAGGCGTACTGGTTCGGGGAGAACGTGCTGCCGCGGCTGGCGGCGCGCGGGCTGTGGACGCACCCGTTCCACGGCGGCCAGGCCGCGGCGCCCGCCGCCCAAGTCCCCTTCGCGGGACGGTGAGCGGCCGGATCGAGACACGTTCCCTAGAATTCCTATCGAATTACTAGGGAAGTGTTGACCCTGGTCCGTGGAGCGAGTGAGGATGACGCCATGACGATCGCCCCACCGGACCCGGCCCCCGTGTCCGGCCACGCCGGGCGGGACACCTCCGCACCGGCACCGGCACCGGCCCCCGCCGGCTGGCGGCACGTCGCCCGCGAACTCGCGGACGACCTCGCCACCGACGCGGTCGAGCGCGAGCAGGCCGGCAAGCCGCCCCACGACGAGGTGTCCCGGCTGCGCGAGTCGGGGCTGCTGACCCTGCTCGTCCCGGCCGCGCTCGGGGGCGGGGGAGCGGACTGGCGCACCGCCTACGCCGTCGTACGGACCGTCGCCGCCGCCGACGGGGCCATCGGCCGGCTCCTCGGCAACCACTACTTCCTGTCCTCCACCGCCCGGTTCTTCGGCGGACCCGAGCGGGCCGCCCGGATCGAGCGGGCCTTCGCGGACGGACAGTGGTGCTGGGGCGGCGGCATCGCCTCCCAGGAACCCCCGCTGATGCTCACCCCGACCGCGCGCGGGCATCTGCTGGACGGGCACCAGCGGTACGACACCGGAGTCGGCGTCGCCGACCGGCTGGTCGTCCGCGCCGCCGTGCCCGGCACCGGCGAACCGGTCGCCGTCCTGGTCGACCCCGCCCACCCCGGCGTCCTCGGCGCGGGCGCCGGCGACACCTTCGGGCAGCGGCTCGCCGCGGGCGGCGGCGTCGGCTTCGACGCGGTCCCCGTCGGGGCGGACGACGTGCTCGGGTCGCTCTCCCCGGACGACGGGGCGCTGTCGCCCTTCGCCGGTCTGTCCGCCCCGACCGCCCGCCTGGTCTCGGCCCAGTTCTGTCTCGGCGTCGCCGAAGGGCTGCTCGGCGAGGTCCGGGAGCACGGACGGGTGGTGCGGGCGCCCTGGCAGCCGTTCTCGGCCCAGCCCTGGCCGGGCGGCCCGCCCCAGGACCCGTACGCCCTGACCGCCTACGGCGAACTCGCGGTCGCCGCGCGGGCCGCGTCCGCCCTCGCCGACCAGGCGGTGGACGCCCTGGTCGCCGGTCTCGACCGGGGCGAGGACCTCGACGACGAGGAGTGCGCGGAGATCGCCGTCCTCGCCAGCGCGGCCGAGGCCGCGGCCTCCCGGGCCGCGCAGGAGATCACCAGCCGCGCCCTGGAGGCCATCGGGGCGACCGCCGCCTTCACCCGGCACGGCCTCGACCGGTTCTGGCGCGACACCCGCACCCACACCCTGCGCGAGCCCGTCTCCCACCGGCTGCGCGAGATCGGGGACTACTTCCTCAACGGCGCGCACCCGCCGTTCCACCTGCCGGCCTGACCCCCGCGCCCTCTCCCCGCACCCGGCCCGGTTGGTGAGCGCGGGAAGCACGTGAGAGATAATCGGCGCATGCGGATCTCGGCCAGGGCGGACTATGCGGTGCGGGCGGCGCTGGAGCTTGCCGCGGCCGGCGACGACACCTCCCTGAAGGCCGAGGCGATCGCCGACGCCCAGGGCATCCCGCACAAGTTCCTGGAGGGCATCCTCGGCGACATGCGCCGCGGCGGCCTCGTGGTCAGCCAGCGCGGCGGCAAGGGCGGCTACCGCCTCGCCCGCCCCGCGGACGCCATCGCCATCGCCGAGGTCATCCGGGTGGCCGACGGCCCCCTGGTCTCGGTGCGCGGCGTCCGCCCGCCCGACCTCTCCTACAGCGGACCCGCCGAATCGCTCCTGCCGCTGTGGATCGCCGTCCGCGCCAACGTCCGCAAGATCCTCGGCGAGGTCACCCTGGCCGACGTGGCCGCGGCGAAACTCCCCGACGACGTCCTGCACCTCGCGGACGACCCGGAGGCCTGGACCAACCCCTGACCGGTCCCGCGCCCCCGCTCAGCCGGCCGGCTTCTCCCCACCGGCACCTGCCGGACGCTCTCCCCGGTGAGGAGCCCGCGGGCCCAGCCCTCCCACCGGCGAGCCGCGCCATCAGGTCCAACTCGGCCGGCCGGACATACCGCAACGGGAGGGAGCGGTGCTCCGCGCGGACGTCGGCGATGGTCACGTAGGGAGGGCTCATGGCCTGCGCGGCGGGGTCGTACGTGTCGAACGCCCAGCCGGTGTCGCCCATCAGGACCGGCACCGCGCTCCGCCCCGGCGGCAGCCGCCGCACCTCCGGCACCCCCATCACATGGGACATGTCGACGCCGACGGTTTCCATGAGGGCGTGAGGGAGGGGAGCGGGACGACCGATCCCCGGACGCCCTCTTGACGCCGGGCACGCGGGGACCGACACTCACCATAGGTTTCCTAGTGAACAGGTAGGGAAGCATGGGGCACGAAGGGACGGTCACCGGTCGAGTGACCCGTACGCCCCTCCTCACCTCCCGCCGCCACATCGACCTGCAGCGCGTCTGCAGCGCGATCTGACCTCTGAGCGCGGCCCCCGCCACCCCCCGCCACGCGTTGGTCCGCATGCCCGCACACCACTCCGCCGCATGCCCACGCCCGCCGGACGCCCGCCCGCCGGCCCAGCCGTATGCCCACACGCCTGCCCAGGGGAGAGCCATGACCGTCGCACCGTCGGCCGCACACACGTCCACCCGAAGCGCCCCCGCCTTCCGCGGCCGCATCGGCAGCGACGCGCGCAGCGGCCACTACGCCGTGCCGCGCCGCTACCGCCTCCATCTGTCCACCGCCTGCCCGGACGGCCTGCGCATCGCCGTCGCCCACAGCCTGCTCCGACTCGACGACGTCTGCCCGGCGACCTTCCTGCCCGCGGTCCCCGACTGCCCCGACAGCGGGCACACCGCGCTGCGCCCGCTGTACGAGGCCAGCGCCCACCGCTACCCCGGACCCGCCCTCGCCCCGGTCCTCAGCGACGACTGGTCCGGGCGCATCGTGAGCACGCACGCCCCCGACATCATGCGCGACCTCGACCGGCACTTCGGCGGCTGTCGCGAGTCCCTGTACCCCTGCGGCGCCGAGTCCGAGATCGAGGCCGTCGAGCGGATGTGCGCGCAGGACATCGAGGACGCCGCGCAGAACGCGGGCACGGCCGGCGCCGGGCCGGCGGAGCGCGAGGCGGCCCTGGAGACGCTGCTGCGCTCCCTCGGCGCGCTCGACCGCTGGCTGACCGGACGCACCCACATGATCCGGGATCAGATCACGGCCGCCGACGTCGAGTTGTGGGTCACCCTCGTCCAGCTCGACACCGTGCACCGGCACCATCTGGACGCCGCCGCCGTCGAGCGGATCGCCGCCCACACCGCCCTGTGGGGATACGCCCGCCGGCTCGCCGCCCACCCGGCGTTCGGCGCCCACCTCGACCTGGACGCCATCTCCCGCCGCCACCAAGCCCGTTGCCGCGGTCTGGAGGCCGCCGGAGCCGCCGTGCAGATCCTGGACTGGGCGGCGCACACCGCCGGGACCACCGCCGAACCGTCCCGCTCCGTGGACCACCGTTGACATTTCCTCGTTCAACTGGATTGACTACGGCCCAGATCGGTCATGAGCGTCAGCGACAAGCCCTGGCTCGCTGACCGGCAACCCTCGCGTCGCGGTGGGGTGCCCCAGGTGACGACCGGACCGGATGACTTCGGTAAGCGCGCAGGCCCGAGCGGCCGGAAGAGTGAGTGACGCCATGGACGCAGCCCCCAGGACGGCCGCAAGCCGCCCTCGCGGCCGCGTCCACGCGTACGCCACCCTGTTCGCCGCCGACCGGGCCGTCGATCTGCTCCGCGTGAACAGCGCACTGTGTACCGCGCCGGGCTGCGCCCGCCGCCGCGGCTGACCTCTCCTCCGCGGCACCGCACCCCAGACGACCACCGCCGCGGCGGTGTGCCGTCGCCCGCCCCGCCCCCGGTGACCGTGCGCCCTCACCTCCCCGGCCCCGCCGTCGACCGGCCGTGCCCGCGGCCGAGGTGTCCACGTCCCGCGGGGGCATCCGACTCCTGCCGGAGCCCACCATGACTGAACCCCCAGGCGCCGCCGTCTCCCTGGCCGAGGCGCCGCCGCCCGCCGCCACCCCGTCCGCACCGCTCACCGCCCAGCGCGTGCTGCCGCTGAGGCGCCCCGGCCGCTGGATCGCCACCGCCGTCGTCCTGGTCCTCACCGCCCAGTTCGTCCACGGCCTGGTCACCAACCCCTTCTACCAGTGGGACCGCTTCGGCTACTGGTTCCTGCGGCCCACCATCGTCGACGGCCTCCTCGTCACCCTCGAAGTCACCGCCTACAGCGCCGTCCTGGGCCTCGCCGGCGGCGTCCTGCTCGCGCTGGCCCGGCTCTCCCGCAGCCCCGTGCTGCGCGCCGTGAGCTGGGTGTACGTGTGGGCGTTCCGCTCCGTCCCGCTCATCGTCGTCCTGCTGTTCCTGTACAACTTCAGCGCCCTCTACAAGACGCTGAGCCTCGGCGTCCCCTTCGGGCCCGCCTTCCTCACCTTCGACGAGTCGGAGCTCGCCACCGACCTCGTCATCGCCGTCGTCGGCATCAGCCTCCACGAGTCCGCGTACGCCGCCGAGGTCGTCCGGGGCGGCATCCTCTCCGTCGACCAGGGCCAGCACGAGGCCGCGGCCGCGCTCGGGCTGCCGAAGGGCTACCAGTTCCGCCGGATCGTGTTCCCGCAGGCGCTGCGGTCCATCGTGCCGAACTACGTCAACCAGCTCATCGGCCTGATCAAGGGCACCTCGCTGGTGTTCTACGTGTCCCTGCTCGACCTGTTCGGCGCCGCCCAGTCCATGGGCTCCACCTACCCCGGCGACATCGTGCCGCTGCTCATGGTCGCCACCGTCTGGTACCTCGTCCTGACCAGCGTCGTCTCCGTCGTCCAGTTCTACGTCGAGCGGTACTACGCCCGGGGCGCCACGCGCTCCCTGCCGCCGACCCCGCTCCAGAAACTGCGGGCCTCCGTCACCGAGCTGAGAGCCCGCGTCCGCCGGGAGGCCGCCGTATGAGCACCGCCGTCGACGACCACGCCCCCGCCACCGTCGAGGTGCACGACGTGCACAAGTGGTACGGCGCCCACCGCGTGCTCGACGGGGTGGACCTGACGGTGCGGCCCGGCGAGGTCACCGTGATCCTGGGCCCGTCCGGCTCCGGCAAGTCCACACTGCTCCGGGTCGTCAACCACCTGGAGAAACCCGAGATCGGGTACGTCAGCCTCAACGGCGAACCGATCGGGGTACGCCGGCACGGCGGGCGCCTCAAGGAGCTCAGCGAGCGGGCCATCCTCGCCCAGCGCGGCAGGATCGGCTTCGTCTTCCAGAACTTCAACCTGTTCCCGCACCTGACGGTCCTCGACAACGTGGCCGCCGCCCCCGTGGCCACCCGCCGGCTCCCCAAAGCCGCCGCGCTCGAACTCGCCCGCGACCTGCTCGACAGGGTCGGTCTCGCCGACAAGGCCACCGCCTACCCACGGCAGTTGTCCGGCGGGCAGCAGCAGCGGGTGGCCATCGCGCGCGCCCTCGCCCTGCGCCCCGGCGTCATCCTCTTCGACGAGCCGACCTCCGCCCTCGACCCGGAACTCGTCGGCGAGGTGCTCGCCGTCATCAAGGACCTCGCGACCAGCGGCACCACCCTCGTGATCGTCACCCACGAGATCGGCTTCGCCCGCGAGATCGCCGACCGCGTCGTCTTCATGGACGCCGGCCGGATCGTCGAACAGGGCCCGCCCTCCGAGGTCCTCGACGCACCCAGGCACGAACGGACCAGGGACTTCCTCAGCAAGGTCCTGTGACCCCACCCACACCCGTCTGCCGTTTCCCCTCCACCCGCACGCCCGTTTTCCCCCCACGCCCGCCCACGACCCGCCTCGCACACCCAAGGACGGCCATGCCCACCCACATCACCCGACGTGCCCTGCTCCGCGGCATCACCGCCGCGACCGCCGCCGCCACCCTCGCCACCGGGCTCACCGCCTGCGGCGGGGAGAGCGACGCCGCCACCTCGACGCAGGACAGCACCGGCACGGTCACCGTCGGCCGGCTCTCCAACGGCGCCGCCGAGGAGAAGACCCTCAAGGTGTCCGAGGTGAAGTCCATCAGCGCCAAGCTGCCCGCCGCCCTCAAGAAGAGCGGACGGCTCGTCATCGGCTCCGGCACGCTGCCCTCCGGGGCGCCACCCCTGGGATTCGTCGGCAGCGACCAGAAGACCCTCACCGGCTCCGAGATCGACCTCGCGCGTCTGGTCGCCGCCGTCTTCGGGCTCAAGCCCGAGGTCAAGCGGTTCACCTGGGAGAACCTGTTCGTCGGCATCGACAGCGGCAAGGTGGACGTGGGCTTCTCGAACATCACCGACACCGAGGAGCGCAAGCGCAAGTACGAGTTCGCCTCCTACCGCAAGGACGACCTGGCGTTCGAGGCGCCGAAGGACTCGACGTTCCGCTTCGACGGCGACTACCGGACCCTCGCCGGCACCACCGTCTCCGTCGGCGCCGGCACCAACCAGGAACGCATCCTGCTGGAGTGGAAGAGCCGCCTGGAGAAGGAGGGCAAAGAGCTGACGGTCAAGTACTTCCAGGACACCAACAGCACGTACCTGGCTCTGAACAGCGGCAAGATCGACGCCTACTTCGGCCCCAGCCCCAACCTCTCCTACCACGTCACCCAGACCGGCGGCACGCCCGACCCGACCCGGATCGCCGGGCAGTTCTCCGGCGCCGGGGCGACCCTGCAGGGCCTGATCGCCGCGACCGCGAAGAAGGGCAGCGGGCTCGCCGAGCCCCTCGCCGAGGCGATCAACCACCTCATCGACAACGGGCAGTACGCCCAGTGGCTCGCCGCGTGGAACCTCTCCGGCGAGGCCGTGGAGAAGGCGGAGGTCGACCCGCCCGGCCTGCCCCTCGACAACTCCTGACGACCCTCACCGGGCCCGGGCCCTCCCCGGCGGAGGGCCCGGCGCCGTCGTACGGACCACAGGAAGGCACCGACCGTGTCCTCACGCCCCACCCTGCACCTCGCCGTCGCCCTGGACGGCACCGGCTGGCATCCCGCCTCCTGGCGCGAGCCGGCCGCCCGGCCCCGGGACCTGTTCACCGCCGCCTACTGGACCGACCTCGTCACCGAGGCCGAGCGGGGCCTGCTCGACCTCGTCACCATCGAGGACGGCCTCGGCCCGCAGTCCTCGCACTTCCTCGACCCGGACGGGCGCACCGACCAGGTACGCGGCCGGCTCGACGCCGTCCTCATCGCCTCCCGTGTGGCCCCGCTGACACACCACATAGGACTGGTGCCGACCGTGGTGGCGACGCACACGGAGCCCTTCCACACATCGAAGGCGATCGCCACCCTCGACTATGTGAGCTCCGGCCGGGCGGGCCTGCGCGTCCAGATCACCGCGCGCCCCAACGAGGCCGCCCACTTCGGCCGCCGCACGATCGAGCGCATCGACGACTACGACACCCCCGCCGTGCACGACCTCTTCGACGAGGCCGCCGACCACGTCGAGGTCGTCCGCCGGCTCTGGGACAGCTGGGAGGACGACGCCGAGATCCGCGACACCGCCACCGGACGCTTCATCGACCGCGACAAGCTCCACTACATCGACTTCGAGAGCCGCCACTTCAGCGTCAAGGGCCCGTCCATCACCCCCCGGCCGCCACAGGGACAGCCCGTCGTCAGCGCCCTCGCCCACGACACCGTGCCCTACCGCCTCGTGGCCCGCTCCGCCGACATCGGCTACGTCACCCCGCACGACGCCGACGGCGCCCGAGCCGTGGTCGCCGCGATCCGCGCCGAACAGCGGGCTGCGGGCCGCGCCGACGAGCCGCTGCACGTCTTCGGAGACCTCGTCGTGTTCCTCGACGACGACCCGGCCGCCGCGCGGGCCCGCCGGGAACGGCTCGACACGCTCGCCGGGGAGCCGTACACCGGGGACGCACCGATCTTCACCGGCAGCCCCGCCCAACTCGCCGACCTCCTGCAGGAGTTCCACGCCGCCGGACTCACCGGCTTCCGGCTGCGCCCCGCCGTCGCCGGCCACGACCTGCCGGCGATCACCCGCCGCCTGGTGCCCGAACTCCAGCGGCGTGGTGTCTTCCGCCACGCCTACGAGGCAGGCACCCTGCGCGGCCTGCTCGGCCTCGACCGGCCCGCCAACCGCTACGCCGCCGCCTGAGCCGGAAGGACCCACCGATGACCAGCCCCACTGTCCCCTCGAAGCCTCAGCGCCCCTTGAAGCAGATTCACCTGGCGGCCCACTTCCCCGGCGTCAACAACACCACCGTGTGGAGCGACCCCCGGGCCGGCAGCCACATCGAGTTCAGCTCCTTCGCGCACTTCGCGCGGACCGCCGAACGCGCCAAGTTCGACTTCCTGTTCCTCGCCGAAGGGCTCCGGCTGCGCGAGCAGGGCGGGAAGATCTACGACCTCGACGTCGTCGGACGCCCCGACACCTTCACGGTGCTCGCCGCGCTCGCCGCCGTCACCGAACGCATCGGGCTCACCGGCACCATCAACTCCACGTTCAACGAGCCCTACGAGGTCGCCCGCCAGTTCGCCAGCCTCGACCATCTCTCCGGCGGGCGGTCCGCCTGGAACGTCGTCACTTCCTGGGACGCCTTCACCGGGGAGAACTTCCGCCGCGGCGGCTTCCTGCCGCAGGAGGAGCGCTACTCCCGCGCCAAGGAGTTCCTCGCCACCGCCAAGGAGCTCTTCGACTCCTGGCAGGGCGACGAGATCATCGCGGACCAGGCCACCGGGACGTTCCTCAAGGACGCCAAGGCGGGCTCGTTCACCCACACCGGGCAGCATTTCGACATCCACGGGCAGTTCAACGTCCCGCGCTCACCCCAGGGCCGGCCCGTCATCTTCCAGGCCGGCGACTCCGACGAGGGCCGCGAGTTCGCCGCCGCCGAGGCCGACGCCATCTTCAGCCGGCACGGCACCTTGGAGGCGGGCCGCGCCTTCTACACGGACGTCAAGTCCCGCCTCGCCAAGTACGGCCGCCGCAGCGACCAGTTGCTCATCCTGCCCGCGGCGACCTTCGCCCTCGCCGACACCGACGCCGAGGCGGAGGAACTCGCGCGCGAGGTACGCCGCCAGCAGGTCAGCGGAGCCACCGCCCTCCGGCACCTGGAGTTCGTCTGGAACCGCGACCTGTCCGGCTACGACCCGGACGGCCCCCTGCCCGACGTGGACCCGGACGTCGGCGAGAGCCACATCGCGCAGGGACGCGCCCAGGTCCGCATGTACCGGGACCCGATCACCACCGCCCGCGAGTGGCGCGCCCTGGCCCAGGCGAACAACTGGTCCATCCGCGACCTGGTCATCCACACCGGCAACCGGCAGAACTTCGTCGGCTCCCCGGCGTCACTCGCCCGCACGATCAACGAGTACGTCCAGTCCGACGCGAGCGACGGCTTCATCCTCGTCCCGCACCTCACCCCCACCGGCCTGGACGAGTTCGCCGACAAGGTGGTCCCCCTGCTCCAGGAACAGGGCGTCTTCCGCACCGACTACGAGGGCCCGACCCTCCGCGACCACCTGGGCCTGCCCCACCCGGACGCCGAGCGGGAGGAACGCCGCGCCTCCTGACCCGGCGCCCGCGACCCGATGCCGGACCCCGGCCCCTCGGCTCGTCGCCGACGGCACGGTCCGACCCGCACGCCGCGGGCCGGACGTCGCCCTCCCCCGAAGGCGGCGTCCGGCCGCGTTCCCCCGGCGCCGGACTGTGGATCCATGGGGTCACCAGCACATGACCGCTGTCTCTCCCGAGCCCCAGGTGGAGTACAGGCGGACCCGGGCGACGTACTGGCGGCCCTTGACCAGGCGGGTCCGTACCGTGGCGTTGTGCGGGGTGCCGCCGTCGTCCGTGCCCGCGAGGTAGCGGGGACGGCCGTCCCGTACCTCGAAGAGCACCACGAGCGTGTCGGCGTCCCCGAAGGTGCCCACCGTGTACGTACGCGTCTCCGGCGGCTCGACGGCGAAGTCGGCCTGGGCGCCGGGCGCGAGACGCAGCGGTACCGACCGGAACGGCACCAGTTCGCGCGGCTCGGGCACCGGGGCCGGCGGATACCAGCGGCGGACGAACTCCTTGTCGGCGGCCGACAGCGCGCCCGGCGGGTTGAGGCCCGCGCGGAACTGCTCGGGCTCCAGGATCAGTCCCGCGGAGAACGGGTACTCCATGATCGAGTGCGGGTCCCAGACGGAGCCGTTGACCTCGTGCGCGTCCAGTTTGCGCAGGATGTTGGAGTACGTCGTGTCCCGGCTCCAGAAGTTCGGCGGCCCCGCCAGGTCCGTGTACACCGCCTCGTCGTCCCAGTGGATCCCGGCGAACGGGCTCTGGTGCTCGTGCAGCATGCCCAGCGCGTGCCCGATCTCGTGCAGGGCCGTCCCGCGTTCCCCGGGCGCCGTCAGATCCCAGCCGAAGTTCATGGTGCGCTCGTCGAGGCCGACCCGCAGCGCGTCCCTGCCCACGGCCGACCAGGAGCCGTCACCGGTCTGGAAACCGATCCGCAGTTCCGCCTCCGACCGGTCGCCCACCTCCACGAACGACAGCCCGATCCCGAGTCCGCCCCACTCCTGGAAGCACTCGCGCACGACGTCCCGCTGCTCCTTGCCGCCCACCCATGACACCGGCCGCGTCCGTCCCCTTCCGGGCTCGGCGATCACGGACGTGTCGGTGTCCCGGTCGAAGAAGCAGTAGTGAAGGACGGTGCCGTTCACCCACATACGGTGCCCGGAGACCAGCGCGTGGAGCCGCCCGGCGGCCAGCCCCGGTGCGAAGGCGGGCGCCGACTGCCGCGGGAGCGAGCAGTAGCGAGCGGTCATGCCCCCAGGGTGCCGCCGCGGCGCCCCGGACGCCTGAGTCGAGGGCTACTCAAGTACCGGTGTATCAGACCTGAGTCATCGTGCTCCTAATGCCGTGACGAGCTACGAACGCGCGGTGAGGACCCTGGATCCGCCCTGGCCGTTCACCGGCCGGGAGAGCGAACTCGACGTCGTGCGCGCCTCCTTGGCCGCCGGCCGGGACGGCGCCGTCGTCACCGGACCGGTCGGCTGCGGCAAGTCCCGGCTCGTCGCCGAGGCCGTCCGCGGGACCGGGTGCGCCCGCGTGGCCGGCACCCCCGAGACCCGGCACCTCCGCTTCGCCGCGTTCGCCCACCTCGTCCCCGAGGCGGCCTCCCTGCACGGCGCCTTCCGGCACCTGTCCGGCGTACGGCTGCTGGTGGTCGACGACGCGCATCTGCTCGACGACGCCTCCGCCGCCCTCGTCCACCAACTGGCCGTCCACGGACGCGTCCGTCTCGTCGTCGTCACCACCGACGCCGCACCCGCGCCGGCCGCCGTCTCCCGCCTCTGGACCGGTGACCTCCTGCCCCGCCTCACCCTGGAGCGGCTGTCCCGGGAGGACACCGCGCGGCTGCTGGCGGGCGCCCCCGGCGGCGCCGACCTGGAGCCGCTCACCGTGAACCGGCTGCACCACCTGTGCCAGGGGGATCTGCGACTGCTGCGCGACCTGGTCGACGCGGTGCGCGAGCGCGGTCTGCTCCGCCGGGTCGACGGCACGGACACCCGTGCGTGGCGCGGGCCGCTGCCGGTCACCGCGACCGTACGCGAACGCACCGCCCGGGTCCTGGACCGGCACCCCGCGGAACGCGAGACGCTGCAGCGCCTCGCCTTCGCCGAGCCCCTGCCCGTCGACCCGGAGCGGGACGCGCTCGATCTGCGCGCCCTGGAGCAACTGGAGGCCGACGGACTGGTCCGCGTCGACGACCGGGGTGCCGTCCGGCTCGCGCACCCCCTGCACGGCCCGGTCCTACGGGCGACGGCGGGCAGGCTGCGGGCGCGGCGCCTGTCCCGTGCCCCGGGCCGCTGCGGTCCGGCCCTGGAGGACGAGCGGGCCGCGCTCCTCGGCCGTATCGGGCGGGCGGACGTCCGGACCGTGGCCGCC
Organism: Streptomyces sp. NPDC046859; assembly: GCF_040645135.1. Lineage (NCBI taxonomy): Bacteria > Bacillati > Actinomycetota > Actinomycetes > Kitasatosporales > Streptomycetaceae > Streptomyces > Streptomyces sp. NPDC046859. The sequence continues at coordinate 41,441 of NZ_JBEYXR010000036.1, read as the reverse complement.
CCGGTGGGGGAGTGGCTGGTCACGCAGGGCGCACCGCTGCCGGCCGGGTACGCGGCCGTACGCGCCCGCTACGCACGCCTGCGCGGTGAGCTGCGGGAGGCGGCGGCCTGGGCCAGGGAAGGACTGCGCGACGGCACCGCGGACGCCGCCTGCCGCCGTGAACTGGCCCTCGCCACAGCACAGTCGGGCGACGCCCCGGCCGTGCCCACGATCCCGGGTGGCCGCCCCCACGGGGGTGGGGCGGTCACCCGGCCGGCGGCGGCCGGCGCACCCGGAGCCGCCGTCGGGGACGACGCGTACGACGCCGTCCGCCTCGGTGACCCCGGGCGTGCCGCCGGCCGGCTCACCGGGGTCTTCGCCGCGCACGCCGACGCCCTGGCGCGCGGCGACGGCGACGCCCTGGACCGGGTGGCCGAACAGCTTGAGGGACGCGGATTCCTGCTGTTCGCGGCGGAGGCGCACGCGCAGGCGGCCCGGGCGCACCGCGACCCGCGCGCCGCCCGCACCGCCCGCACCCGCGCGGTCGCGCTCGCCCGGCGCTGCCAGGGCGCCCGGACCCCCGCGCTGTCCGGTCTGGCCCTCGGCGAACTCACCGCCCGGCAGAGGCAGATCGTCGACCTGGCGGCCGTCGGCCTCAGCAACCGGGAGATCGCCGAGAAGCTCACCCTGTCCGTCCGGACCGTCGGCAACCACCTGTACAGCGCCTACGCCCGGCTCGGCGCGAGCGACCGGGGGGCCCTGCCGTGGCTGCTGGCACCCCAGGGAGCACGCTCGGCCTGAGGAGCCCGAGCCCGGCGCCCTCCCGTCAGGCCGCCCCGAACGCCGTGAACGCCCAGCCCGTCGCCCGGTGCAGCGCGTCGTCCGGCAGGGCCGCCCGCGCGTCGCGCAGCGCCTCCGCCAGGGACAGCCCGGCGTCCAGGCCCTTGTGGAGCGCCAGCATCAGCGGCACCACCGCGGCGTCGTTCACGGGTGCGCTGCACGCCACCACGCCCGCCGTGCCCAGCGGCAGCAACGCGGTGACCAGGCCCAGCAGTTCGTCCGCGCCGACCGACGCGAAGCGGGCGGTGTCGCAGCAGGACAGGATGATCCGGTACGGACTGCGGTCCAGCCGTTCGAAGTCGTGCACGACGATCGGGCCGTCCGCCATCCGCAGCGACGAGAACAGCGGGCTGTCGGCCCGGAACGCGCCGTGCGCCGCGATATGCGCCAACTCGGCCCCGTCCAGCTCCTCCAGCACCCGCGGCACCCGCGCGTCGGCGTGTTCGAGGACGACGGCGCCGCCGTACCGGACGGCCAGGTGCGGCACCTCGGCGCCGCCCGTCGCCAGCCCCGGCCCGCGCACCAGCACATGCCGGCCCCGCGGCGGCGGCCCGGTCTCCCGGGCCCGCAGCCAGCTGGTCGCCGACGGCGACACGCTCACCACCCGCTCCCGCAGCGACGGCAGCAGCGCCCACGGCACCCGGTGCAGCCGGGCCGGCGGCACGACCACCACGGGGCCGTCGCCCAGCTGGGCCGCGGCGGGCCCCAGCAGCAGCTCCTCCAGCCGCCGTCCGGCGGCCTCCACCACCGGCAGCCGTGCCTCCGCCCCCGGATGCGCGAGCCGGCGCAGCCCGGCCTGGACGTGCTCGGCCTCCACCTCCGCCTCCGCCAGCAGCCCGGCCTCGAACCGGCGCACCCGCCCCTGCCCGCACAGCAGCACCTGGACCCGCCCGTCCAGGACGGCGAGTTCGACCAGCCGTACGTCGTCCCCGAGCCGGTCCAGCAGCCGCCCCGGGTCGAAGCGGTGGCCGTCGCCCGGGGCGTCGCCCCGCATGTGCAGCGTCCGGGCGCGGATCTCCCGTTCCAGGCGCCGCTGTTCGCGTTCCAGCGCCGGGACCGGACGGGCCTCCATCCGGGCGGCCTCGGCGCGCGCCGCGATCTCCCGGAACGCCGTCAGGTCGCTCTGCAACTGCGGGTCGGCGGGCGGCCGGGTCGGCGGCGCCGACAGCGCCGTGGCCCGCCAGCGCTCGCTCCACACCAGCAGCCGGCGCGGCCCCCCGGTGTCCAGGCTCGCCTGCTGCGCCAGCGCCGCGAGCTCCGCGCCCTGCGCGCTCGCCCGCGCCCGCAGCTCCGACGCGCCCAGCGTCATCCGGTGCGCGTCCAGCACGTCCAGGCCCCGCCGGCACGCCTCCAGCACCCCGCGTCCCGACCCGGCCGCCCGGGCCCGCAGCGCCTGCGCCGCCCAGCCCGTCATCCGGGCCAGCGGCGGCCCGCTGCGCCGGCTGCGGGCGGCGAGCGCCAGATGCCGTTCGGCGTCGGCCCGCCAGCCCAGCCCGAGCGCGATCCGGCCCGCGAGCAGCGACGCCTCCGGTGCGGCGGGCGCGCCGAAGGAGGCCAGCCGCTCTGCGACCGCGGCCGTGTCGGCGACCAGCCGGCCCGAACTGCGCCCGGCGGCCACCCGCGCCTCGATCAGCACCAGCCGGGCGTGCGCCTCCCACCAGGGCCGGCGCTGCCCCGTGAACAGCCGTACGGCCATGTCGGCGCGTGCGATCGCGGTGTGGGGGTCGGCCGCGAGCCGGGCCGCCGTCGCGGCCGCCAGCAGCAGTTCGGCCTTGCGGGTGGACTGGCCGCCGATGCCGTCGAGGACGGCGATCGCCGCGTCCGCCTCGGCGAGCGCCTCCGGTGCCAGACCGGCGGCCATCAGCACCTCGCAGCGCCGGACGCTGAGCATGAACGTCGGGGTGCCGAGCTTGGCGTAGCGCTCCTCGGCCTCGTCGAGGAGCCGCAGCGCCGCCGGTATGTCGCCCGACCGGAACGCCGCGAGCCCGCGGCTCTCCACCGCGTCCGCCTTGTCGTGCTCCTGGCCGGTGGTGTCCCACAGCGCCTCGGCCGCCGTGAAGTCGGCGTCCGCCCGGTCCACCGCGCCGAGGGCCAGGTGCACGGTGGCCCGCAGCGTCAGGGCTCGCGCCGTCCAGATCACGTCGTCGGCCTGCCGCAGCACCGGGATCGCCCGGCGGACGTCCTCCAGCGCCTCCCGGTGGTGCCCCAGGACCCAGCGGGCGTAGGCACGCCGGAACAGCACGCGGGCGCGCGGATGCCCGCTGACGCGCTCCACCCCGCGCTCCAGCGCGGCCAGCCCCTGCTGAGTGCGCCCCGCGTGCACCAACGCGACCCCGAGCGCAGCCAGGACGTCGGCCTCCCGCTCGGCCGACTCCGCGCGGGCCGCGAGATCCCGGGCACGCCGCAGGTGGTGCAGGGCGATCCGCATGTCGCCCCAGTCGCGCTGCCAGATGCCGATCACCTGGTGGGCCACGGAGGCGTGCAACGGCGACGGATCGGCGTCGAGCACGCCCTCCGCCCTCGCCAGCGCGTCGTTCGGGGCGGCAAACACCATCGGCAGCAGTTCGAGAACCGAGTCGCTTCCCGCTGTCACTCCACGGATGGTAGTTGCCCCGGAACCGTGCCACACGGTTTGTCGCTGTATCAATCAGCCGTCCCACGGCTCTGACTGACGACCGTCGCCCCATCGGGAGGACACCCATGGCACCACAGCGATTCCACGAGCAGTTCGAGCAGATCCAGCGCTCCATGCCCGACGTCCCCCTCGCGATGGGACCGGACGACTCGGCCGAGTTCATCTACGAGAAGGGCTATGTGCTGGTCCGGGACGGCGAGGACGCCGCCCTCGTCGAGGACACCGTCCGCGCCCACTTCACCGCCCAGCCCGAACTGGTGCAGGACCATGTGCGCCGCGCGGGTCCCCGCGCCAACCGCTCCGGCATCACCCGCATCCAGGTCGGCGACCCCGGGGAGGGCGACCGCGGCGGCGACCGGCCCGTGGCGCACGCTCTGCGCGCCCTGCGGGAGGTGGAGGGCCGCGCCGGACGCCGGCTCGTCAGCCGCAACCACCTGGTGTCGATCGCCGTCAACTCCTGCCCGGGCGACGAACCCGTTCCCGTCGGCCAGGGCGAAGGGCTCAACCCGGCCCCCGCCGAGGGCAGTTGGGACGCGGACAGCGCCGTCGGCGTGCTGGTCGTCGACACCGGGCTCATGAACGACTTCCGGTCCTCCCCGCTGCTCGCCCACACCGACGGCGACCTCCAGCTGCAGGAGTGCGACGACGACGGCGTCCTCCAGCAGTACGTCGGACACGGCACGTTCATTGCCGGGCTCGTCGCCGCCGTGGCGCCCAACACCTCCATCACCGTGCGCAACACCCTCAACGACGCCGGCGCCATCCTGGAGTCCGAGTTCGGCGAGAAGCTGTTCGAGGCCGTCGACCGGGGCGGCTGGCCCGACATCCTCAGCCTCTCCGCGGGCACGTCCAACGGCCGCACCGACGGACTGCTCGGCGTCGAGGCGTTCATGCGCGAACTGCGCGGACAGCGCACCCTGCTCGTCGCCGCCGCCGGCAACAACGGCAGCGCCACGCCCTTCTGGCCCGCCGCCTACGCCGACCTGCCCGACTACCAGGACGCGGTGCTGTCGGTCGGGGCGCTGCGCGCCGACGGCGAGTTCGGCGCCTGCTTCAGCAACCACGGGGCCTGGGTGAAGGTGTACGCACCCGGCGAGCGGCTCACCAGCGTCCTCACCGGCTTCGACCGGCCCGTGCCCTACGTCTTCCAGCACTCCACCTACGACGCCTGCCGGTACGGCTTCGGCTACTCCTGCACCTGCCAGTCGCCGCGCCACACCGGCGTGCTCAGCGAGCAGGACCCCGGCGCCAAGCCGGACCAGGTGACGTTCGACGGCCACGCGCACTGGAGCGGCACCTCGTTCGCCACCCCGCTCGTCGCCGGGATGATCTCCGCGCACATGTCCGCGCAGCAGGAGAACGACCCGCGCGTCGCCCGGTACAAGATGCTCGCGGCGTCGTCCGGCTTCGCGGAGGTGCGCGGGGCGCATGTGCCGGCTCTGCGCCCCGCGACCTGGCGCCCCGTGCCCGTCGGCCCTCCGGCCGCCCGGTCATGACGGTCGGAACGGCCCCTTCCGCGGCGTACGATGACGTGTCGTACACGAGGGGTGGGGTTGTGGACCGTGCAGACGTCGGCGCGTTGGTCCGGTCCGCCGTGGACGGCGACGCGGCGGCCTGGAAGGCGCTCGTGGAGGGCCTGAGCCCACTGGTGTGGTCGGTGGTGCGCGCACACCGGCTGGGGGACGCCGACGCGCACGAGGTGTACCAGACCGTGTGGTTCCGCTTCGCCCAGAACCTGGGGCGGATCCGGGAACCGGAGAAGGCCGGGTCCTGGCTCGCCAGCACCGCGCGGCACGAGAGCCTGAAGGTCCTCAAGAGCTTACGGCGGCTGACCGTGACGAGCGATCCGCAGCTGCTCGACCGGGTCAGCGAGGAGCGCACGCCCGAGCAGTCGGTCCTCGACTCGGAGGAGGCGGCCGCCGAGAGCGAACGCATCCGCTGGATGTGGCAGGAGTTCGAGGAACTGGGCGAGCGCTGCCGCCAGTTGCTGCGCGTACTGATGGCGTCGCCGCCGCCGAGCTACCAGGAGGTGTCGGCCGCGCTGGGCATCGCCGTCGGCAGCATCGGCCCGCTGCGCCAGCGCTGTCTGCGCCGGCTGCGGGCCCGACTCGACGCACGGGGGGCGCTGTGACAGACGACCTGCACGACGAGGCTCCCCAGGACCGGGAGCCCTTCGAGGACGAGGGGTTCGACGGGGGGCCGCTGGAGGCGGAGCTGCGCCAGGCGGCCGCCATCCTGGACCCCGTGCCCGCGCAGCTGCGGGAGATCGCCGTCGCGGCCTTCGCGCTGCATGATCTGGACGCCCGCATCGCCGAGCTGACGTTCGACTCGGTGGTCGACGCCATCCCGGTGAGGGGGGCCGCGGACGTCCCGCGGATGCTGACCTTCCGGGCCGGCGAGGTGACCGTCGACGTGGAGGTGACGGCGCAGGGCCTGATGGGGCAGGTGCTGCCGCCGCAGCCGGCCCGTATCGAGGTGCTGGGCGGGCCGCAGGCGGCCGTACCGGTCGACGCCGACGCCATGGGCCGCTTCTCCAGCGACGCCCCGCTCACCGGCCCGTTCGCCCTGCGGCTGCGGACCGGCGCCGAGGTCGTCGTCACGGAGTGGACCCGGGCCTGAGCCGGCGGCTCAGCGGGTGACGGCGTCCACCAGCGCGGCCAGCGCGCCCGCGAGCCGGGTGAGTCCGGGACCGGCCGGACCGCCCGGCTCCGTCATGTACGTGTCCCGGCGGATCTCGACCATCAGGGCGGACACGCGCGGGTCCGCGCCGTAGAACTCCAGCGGTACGTACGTCCCCGCGAACGGGCTGTCCAGCCCGGTCTCCCCGCACGGCGCGAACGCCTCCCGCGCGGCGGAGAGAAGCCCGGGCGGCGTGTGGAAGGAGTCGGTGCCCAGGCACACCGGCGGCCGGGGGCCGTCGCCGTGCAGTTCGTACGGCAGCGGGTCGGCCGGGTACGAGTGAACGTCGATGACCACGGCGCGCCCGGTGGCGGCGAGCCGGCCGGCGACGGCCTCCGTCATGGCCTGCGCGTAGGGCCGGAAGTAGCGCTCGACGAGCGGCTCGGGGTCGGTGCCGTCGGGCCGCAGCGGCTCCCGGTGCGTGGTCCGCGTGTACACGGCCCCCATCCCGACGGCCAGCATCTCCTCCCGGTCGTCGGGGAACCGCTCGGGGTCCACGACGAGCCGGGACAGCCGGTTCACGAACCGCCACGGGGTGACACCGGCCGCCCGGGCCGCCTCCTGGGCGATCGAGGCGGTGTGCGCGTCGGTGATGTGGTCCAGCTCGCGCTCCAGCGCGGCGTCGTCCAGGACGATCCCGGACCGCACGCCGGCCGGTATCTCCCGCGACGAGTGCGGTACGTGGAGGATCACCGGGGACTCGGGGTCGCCGGGAAGGTGGTCGAACGAGGGTGGCACGACGCTCATGCGCTGCTCCGAAGGTGCTGTCGGTGGTGTACGGCGATCAAGGTGCCACACGCCACTGACAACGGCCGCTGCCGCACCCTCCGACGGCCCGCCACCGGGGCCCGGACACGGCTCCGCCCCGGCCGGGGGACCGGCCGGGGCGGAATCGTGCGGCGGGGGCGTCAGCTCAGGGACGCCAGCGCCTCGTTCCACGTGGCGGACGGGCGCATGACCGCGGCGGCCTTGGCCGGGTCGGGCTGGTAGTAGCCGCCGATGTCGACCGGCTCGCCCTGGACGGCGTTCAGCTCCTCGACGATCTTCTGCTCGTTCGCCGCGAGGGTCTCGGCGAGCGGGGCGAACGCCTTGGCGAGGTCGGCGTCGTCGGTCTGGGCCGCCAGCTCCTGCGCCCAGTACAGGGACAGGTAGAAGTGGCTGCCGCGGTTGTCGATGCCGCCGACGCGACGGGTCGGGGACTTGTCCTCGTTGAGGAAGGTCGCCGTGGCGCGGTCGAGGGTGTCGGCGAGGACCTTCGCCTTGCCGTTGCTCGTCGCCGTCGCGAACTGCTCCAGGGACGGCACCAGCGCGAAGAACTCACCGAGGGAGTCCCAGCGCAGGTAGTTCTCCTTGACGAGCTGCTGGACGTGCTTCGGCGCGGAGCCGCCGGCACCCGTCTCGAACAGGCCGCCGCCCGCCATCAGCGGGACGACCGACAGCATCTTGGCGCTGGTGCCCAGCTCCAGGATGGGGAAGAGGTCGGTCAGGTAGTCGCGCAGCACGTTGCCGGTGACGGAGATGGTGTTCTCGCCGCGGCGGATGCGCTCCACCGACAGCTTGGTCGCCTCGACGGGGCTGAGGATCCGGATGTCCAGGCCCTCGGTGTCGTGCTCCGGCAGGTACTGCTGGACCTTGGCGATCAGGTTGGCGTCGTGCGCGCGGGTCTCGTCCAGCCAGAAGACGGCCGGGTCGCCGGTGGCGCGGGCGCGGGTGACGGCCAGCTTCACCCAGTCCCTGATCGGCGCGTCCTTGGTCTGGCAGGCGCGGAAGATGTCGCCCGCGGCGACCGGCTGCTCGATCAGCACGTCGCCGTTCGCGTCGACCAGGCGGACCGTGCCGGCGGCCTTGACCTCGAAGGTCTTGTCGTGGGAGCCGTACTCCTCGGCCTTCTGCGCCATGAGGCCGACGTTCGGGACGGAGCCCATGGTCGACGGGTCGTAGGCGCCGTTCGCGCGGCAGTCGTCGATCACGGCCTGGTAGACACCGGCGTACGACGAGTCCGGCAGCACCGCGAGGGTGTCGGCCTCCTGGCCGTCCGGGCCCCACATGTGGCCGGAGGTGCGGATCATGGCCGGCATGGAGGCGTCGACGATGACGTCGGACGGCACGTGCAGGTTGGTGATGCCCTTGTCGGAGTCGACCATCGCCAGGGCCGGGCCCTCGGCCAGCTCGGCGTCGAAGGACGCCTTGATCTCGGCACCGTCGGCCAGCGACTCCAGGCCCTTGTAGATGCCGCCCAGACCGTCGTTCGGGGACAGGCCCGCGGCGGCGAGGTCGGCGCCGAAGCGCTCGAAGGTCTTCGGGAAGAAGGCGCGCACCACGTGACCGAAGATGATCGGGTCGGAGACCTTCATCATCGTGGCCTTCAGGTGCACGGAGAACAGCACGCCCTGCGCCTTGGCCTCGGCGATCCGCGCGGTGAGGAACTCGCGCAGCGCGGCCACGTGCAGCACGGACGCGTCGACGACCTCGCCCTCCAGCACGGGCACCGACTCGCGCAGGACGGTGGTGCTGCCGTCCTCGGCGACGTGCTCGATGCGCAGCGAGCCGGCCTCGGAGATCACGACGGACTTCTCCGTGGAGCGGAAGTCGTTCTGGCCCATGGTCGCCACGTTGGTCTTGGACTCGGGGGACCAGGCGCCCATGCGGTGCGGGTGGGTCTTGGCGTAGTTCTTGACCGAGGCGGGGGCGCGGCGGTCGGAGTTGCCCTCGCGCAGGACCGGGTTCACCGCGGAGCCCTTGACCTTGTCGTAGCGGGCCTGGATGTCCCGCTCCTCGTCGGTCTTGGGGTCGTCCGGGTAGTTCGGGAGCGCGTAGCCCTGGCTCTGGAGCTCGGCGACGGCGGCCTTGAGCTGCGGGATCGACGCCGAGATGTTCGGCAGCTTGATGATGTTGGCCGCGGGCGTCTTGGCGAGCTCACCGAGCTCGGCGAGGGCGTCCGGGATGCGCTGGTCCTCGGTCAGGTACTCCGGGAACACCGCGATGATGCGGCCGGCCAGCGAGATGTCCCGCGTCTCCACGGCGACGCCCGCCTGCGAGGCGTACGCCTGGACCACCGGGAGGAAGGAATACGTCGCCAGGGCCGGGGCCTCGTCAGTGTGCGTATAGATGATGGTCGAGTCAGTCACCGGGTGCTCCGCTCCACGTCTGCAACATTGCTCGACATCAAGATATCTCGTGACCGACCCGTCCTCGACAGGGGTCCGGCCCCGGGCGTCGGATGCCGCGCGGGGCCCGACCGGTCCCCGCACGGATCCACGCAAACGGACGGACCGGCTCCGTGCAACCTCATCGCGTGGTTCGGCAGTCATGTAGGGAGATCACCGACCGGCGGCCGGTCCTGACCACCCGGCCGCCCCAGCGAAGGCGGACCATGAGATATCGCACCCGAGTGACGGCCCCGGCGGCCGCCCTCATCGGCACCGCGGCGGCCCTGGCCACCGGACCCTCGGCCCAGGCCGCACCGACGGCGGGGGCGCCGGCGGCCACGAGGAAGTCCGGCACCCCGGGACCGGAGACCCTCGGCGACCCCGTCTACCCGGCCCTGGGCAACGACGGCTACCGCGTCAGCGCGTACGACCTCGACTTCTCCTACGACGCCGCGACCCGCCTGGTCGACGCGAAGGCGACCCTGAGGATCCGCACCAGCCAGGCGCTGTCCCGCTTCGCCCTGGACTCCCTCGGCCTGGACATCCGCTCCGTCCGCGTCGGCGGCCGCACGGCGACCTTCGAGCAGGTGGACGAGAAGCTGCGCGTCACGCCCGCGCGGCCGCTGCCGGACAAGTCCTCGGTGACCGTGTGCGTCGAGTACTCGGCGGACCCGCGCCGTATACCGCAGCCGCTCACCGGCTGGGTCGACACGCTGGACGGGTTCGCCGTCTGCTGCCAGCCGAACCTGGCCCACACCGTCTTCCCCTGCAACGACCACCCGTCCGACAAGGCCGACTTCACCTTCCGCGTCACCGTCCCCGCCGGCCTGCGCGGCGTCGCGAGCGGTCTGCTCGTGCGCACCGAGACCCTGTCCGGCGGCCGTACGGCGTACACCTACCGCTCGCGCGAGCCCATGGCCACCGAACTGGTGCAGATCACCGTCGGCGACTACGTGATCAAGGAGCGGCAGGGCCCGCACGGGCTGCCGCTGCGCGACGTCGTGCCCGTCGCCCGCGCCGCCGCGCTGGAGCCGGCCCTCGCGCTGACGCCGGGCCTGGTGGAGTGGCTGGAGGCGCGCCTCGGCGCCTACCCGTTCGAGACGTACGGGCTGCTGCCCTGCAACTCCGACGCCCCGAACGCCTTCGACTTCACCGGCCTGGAGACGCAGACCCTCACCCTCTACAAGCCGAACTACCTCCTCCAGGAGGAGTCCAAGATCGGCTCGCACATGATGCACGAGCTGGTCCACTCCTACTTCGGCAACAGCGTCAGCCCCGCCACCTGGGCCGACCTGTGGATCAACGAGGGCCACGCCGACTTCTACGGCCTGCTCTACCGCTACGAGCGCGGCTGGACGGACTCCCTCGGGCTCTCCACCATGGAGGCCCGGATGAAGAACACCTACGCCCAGGGCGACCAGTGGCGCCGGACCTCCGGCCCGGTCGCGGCCCCGAACGCCGCCAACCTGTTCGACAGCCAGCGCTACCTCGGCGGCGTCCTCGTGCTGTACGCGCTGCGCAACCTCGTCGGCGAGGACACCTTCAACGCCCTGGAGCGCACCTTCCTCGCCCGCTACCGCAACGCCTCCGCCTCGACGGAGGACTACATCGCCGTCGCCTCCGAGGTCGCGGGCCGGGACCTCGGCGGGTTCCTGCGGGACTGGCTGTACGGCACCAAGACGCCGCGGATGCCCGGCCACCCGGACTGGACGGTCACCCCGGTGAGCGCCTCGCTCGCCCCGGGCCGCCGTACGACCGCCCGGAGCCACGACAACTCCGCCACCCTGTAGGGCGGGGCACCCTTCAGGGGCGGCCCCGCCGTCAGTCGAGGCGGACGGGAGCGATCTCGTCCGCCTCCCCGGTGACGCGCTGCTGCGGGATGGTCACCGAGCCCTGCTGGATCGCCACCGTGCGGGTGGGTGCCGGGATGCGGATGCCCTCCCTGCGGTAGCGCCGGTGCAGCCGCTTGATGAACTCGTGCTTGATCCGGTACTGGTCGCTGAACTCGCCGACGCCGAGGATCACGGTGAAGCCGATCCGGGAGTCGCCGAAGGTGTGGAAGCGGATCACCGGCTCGTGCTCCGGCAGCGCCCCCTCGACGTCCTTCATCACCTCGGCGACGACCTCCGCGGTCACCCGCTCGACCAGGTCGAGATCGCTGTCGTAGGCCACGCCGACCTGCACCAGGATCGTCAACTCCTGCCCGGGACGCATGAAGTTGGTCATGTTCGTCTTCGCGAGCGCTCCGTTGGGGACGACGATCAGGTTGTTGGAGAGCGCCCGCACGGTCGTCTGACGCCAGTTGATGTCCTCGACGTAGCCCTCCTCACCGCTGGCGAGCCGGATGTAGTCGCCGCGCTGGACCGTCTTCGAGGCCAGGATGTGGATGCCCGCGAAGAGGTTCGCCAGCGTGTCCTGGAGCGCCAGCGCCACCGCGAGACCACCGACGCCCAGCGCGGTCAGCATCGGCGCTATGGAGATGCCCAGCGTCTGCAGCACCACCAGGAACCCGATGGCCAGCACCAGCACCCGGGTGATGTTGACGAAGATCGTGGCGGAGCCGGCGACCCCCGGGCGGGACTGCGTGACCGACCCCATCACCCCGGCGATCCCGCGCGCCGCCGCCAGCGTCACCACGAAGATGAGCACCACCGTCAGCGTCTGATTGACGTGCCGCTGCACCGTCGCGGTGAGCGGCAGCGCCGCCCCCGCCGAGGCCGCGCCGCCGAGGAACGCCGCCCAGGGCACCACGGTCCGCAGCACGTCCACGATCAGATCGTCGCCGCTCCAGCGGGTGCGGTCGGCGTGCTTGCGCAGCCAGCGCAGCAGGATCCGCAGCGCGAGGGCCGCCAGCAGGCCCGCCGCGACCGCGATCCCGGCGATGACCAGGTCGTCCACCGTGAGTTCGCGCTTCACCGGTCACCTCCGGGGTGGAAGGCCGCGGCGAACGCCGCCGACGACGGCGCGATATGAGATCTCGTCACGTTGTCCCCTGCTCGATTACACGATGTGCCGTCGCGCCGCCCATGTCGTCCCCCGTCTCCGGCGCGCGGGCTCATCCTGCCGTATCGCGCACACCGGTTCGTGCCCGGCGGCGGCCGCACCGGCGGCTTCCGGGCATTCTCCCCGGAACGTCCGCCGCCTTCGAGGGCCGACGGCCACCGCACGGCCCCCGGCCGAGGCGTGCGCGTCGCACCGGTGGCACGGACGGCGCGCGCCCGACGCCCGTGCCCCGTCAGCGGTCCGTGAACGACCCGTGCCGTCCGGCGCCCGCGGCGAAGCGGGCCGCACCCTCCATACCTTGCGCCAACACGTCCCTGCCGTAACGGATTTCACCCCGCATGGCGGCCGTCTCGCCGAGGCCCTCCTGATCGAGCACCGAGGCCCGGTCGGCCCGCAGGCAGTCCTGCGGGAACCGGGCCAGGGCGGCGGCCAGCTCCTCCGCCTCGGCGCGAGCACGCCCCGCCGGCACCACCCGGTTGGCCAGTCCGATGGCGTGCGCCTCCCGTATGAGCATGGAAACGACCGCCTGGACCCAGCTGCACAGCGTCATGAACGCCGAACGGGAACGCCGCCCGTTCAGCCGCGACACGCTGCGCCGCATCGCCGCCTTCGCCCGCCCCCACCGCCGCCGGATCGCCCTGTTCGTCGTGCTGGGGGTGCTGTCCGCGCTGCTCGCGGTCGCCACCCCCGTCCTCGCCGGGCACGTCGTCGACACGATCGTCCGCGGCGGCGACGAGGACGCCGTCGTCCGGCTCGCCCTGCTGATCGCCCTGATCGCGGTCGCCGAGGCGGCTCTCGGCATCCTCGGCAGACGCCTGTCGGCCAGGCTGGGCGAGGGGCTCATCCTCGATCTGCGGACGGCCGTGTTCGACCACGTCCAGCGCATGCCGGTCGCCTTCTTCACCCGCACCCGCACCGGGGCGCTGGTCTCCCGCCTCAACAACGACGTGATCGGCGCGCAGCGCGCGTTCAGCAACACCCTGTCCGGCGTGGTCAGCAACCTCGTCACCCTGGTCCTCACCCTCGCCGTCATGCTCACCCTGTCCTGGCAGATCACCCTGCTCTCCCTCGTCCTCCTCCCGGTCTTCGTGGTCCCGGCCCGGCGCATGGGCCACCGCATGGCCCGGATGCAGCGCGAGGCCGCCACCCTCAACGCGGCGATGGGAACCCGGATGACGGAACGCTTCTCGGCGCCCGGCGCCACCCTGGTCAAGCTGTTCGGGCGCCCGGAACAGGAGTCGGAGGAGTTCGCGGCGCGCGCCCGCCGCGTCGCCGAGATCGGGGTGCGCACGGCCACCGCCCAGTCCGTGTTCATCACCGCGCTCACCCTGGTCTCCGCCTTGGCCCTCGCCCTCGTCTACGGCCTCGGCGGCTGGTTCGCGCTGCGCGGCACCCTGGAGGCCGGCGCCGTCGTCTCGCTGGCGCTCCTGCTGACCCGGATGTACGCGCCGCTCACCGCGCTCGCCGGCGCCCGCGTCGAGGTCATGAGCGCCCTCGTCAGCTTCGAGCGCGTCTTCGAGGTGCTCGACCTGCGGCCGCTCATCGAGGACAAGCCGGAGGCGCGGGACGTCCCCGACGGCCCGGTGCCCGTCGAGTTCGACGGAGTGCGCTTCGGCTACCCGTCCGCCGACAAGGTCTCCCTCGCCTCCCTGGAGGAGGTCGCGACCCTCGACACCCGCGGCGGCGACGAGGTCCTGCGCGGCGTCTCCTTCCGCGCCGAGCCGGGCCGGACCGTCGCCCTGGTCGGCTCGTCCGGCGCGGGCAAGTCCACCATCGCCCAGCTCCTGCCGCGCCTGTACGACGTCGACGAGGGCGCGGTACGCCTCGGCGGCGTCGACGTGCGCGATCTGAGCGCCGCGTCCCTGCGCGCCACGGTCGGCATGGTCACGCAGGACGGCCACCTCTTCCACGACACCGTCCGCGCCAACCTGCTGCTGGCCCGCCCCACCGCGGACGACACCGCGCTCTGGGACGTGCTGCGCCGTGCCCGCCTCGACACCCTCGTCCGCTCCCTGCCCGACGGCCTCGACACCGTCGTCGGCGAGCGCGGATACCGCCTGTCCGGCGGTGAGCGGCAGCGCATGACGATCGCCCGGCTGCTGCTGGCGGGCCAGCGCGTCGTCGTCCTCGACGAGGCCACCGCCCACCTCGACAACACCTCCGAGGCGGCCGTCCAGGAAGCCCTCGCCGAGGCGCTGGAGGGGCGGACCGCGCTCGTCATCGCCCACCGCCTGTCCACCGTGCGCACGGCGGACCTCATCCTCGTCGTGGAGGACGGCCGGATCGCCGAACGCGGCACCCACGAGGAGCTGTTGGCGGCTGGCGGCCGCTACGCCGAGCTGTACCGCACCCAGTTCGAGCAACCGGATTCGGCCAAGGTCGGCCCACACGCCCCTCAGGAACGCACAGACACCGACAGCATCATTGCTTCTACGGGGTCCGCGACCTAGGGTGCGTTCGGTTTCCCCACAGCACCGCACATGATCTGACGCTCCCTCACCACCGTGCAACGCCGCACTGTCGTCCCGAGGAAGGCCGCCGTCGATGCCGATCACGCCCCCCACTCCCGCCGGCCCGTCGCACCTGCCCGGCGTCCCGGTCAGCCGCCGCCGTCTGCTGGAGGGCGGCGCCGCCCTGCTCGGCGCGCTCGCCGTCTCCGGCTCCTCCGCCGCGGCGTACGCGGCCGACGGGGGCGGGGCCGACGGGGGCGGCGCCGACGCCGGCCCGCCGGAGTGGAACGGGGCCATGGGCCTCTTCCAGGTCGGCGCCGAGCCCCCGCACACCACGCTCATGCCGTACGCCGACGTCCGGCAGGCCCTCACCGCCGACCGCACCCGCTCGCCGTACCGGCTGAGCCTCGACGGCACCTGGAGGTTCGCCTACGCCGAGCGGCCCGAGGACCGGGACACCGACTTCCACCGCACCGACCTCGACGACCGGGACTGGGACACCCTGCCCGTGCCGTCGGCCTGGCAACTGCACGGCTACGACCGGCCGATCTACGTCAACATCACCTACCCCTGGTGGGGCCCCAACGGGCTCGGCGAGGACGCGCAGCCGCCCGCCGCCCCCACCCGCTACAACCCCGTCGGCCAGTACCGGCGCACCTTCACCGTGCCGCGCGACTGGGCGGGACGGCGCACGTTCCTGCACTTCGAGGGCGTCAAGTCCGCCCACTACGTGTGGATCAACGGAAAGCTGGCCGGCTACCACGAGGACTCCTACGACCCCGCCGAGTACGACATCACCCCGTACCTCGAGCCGGGCACCAACCAGATCGCCGTCGAGGTCTACCGCTACTCCGACGGGGACTGGCTGGAGGGCCAGGACATGATCCGCCTCAGCGGCATCTTCCGGTCCGTGTACCTGTACTCCACTCCGCCCGTGCACCTGCGCGACTTCCGCCTCACGACACCGCTGAGCGACGGCTACACGGCGGCCGAACTGTCCGTGACCGCGAGCGTGCGGGACTACGGAGGCCGGGGCGCCGGCGACCACACCGTGGAGACCCAGCTGTACGACGCGGACGGGCACCCGGTGTGGTCCCGGCCGCTGCGGCAGACCGTCACCCTCGAGGCCGGCGGCGAGAAGACCGTGGAGGCCGCGAAGTCCGTGCCCCGCCCGCGCCTGTGGTCGGCCGAGGACCCCTACCTCTACACGGCCGTGCTCCGTCTGCGCGACCCGGCGGGCGAGGTCGTCGAGACCCTCTCCCACCGGGTCGGGGTACGGGAGTTCGCGCTGAAGGACGGCCTGATGCGCGTCAACGGCCGGCCGGTCTCCTTCCGCGGCACTAACCGCCATGAGATGCACCCGGTCCACGGCTCGGCCCTCACCCGCGCCGACATGGTCAAGGACATCGAGGTCATCAAACGCCTGAACATCAACAGCGTGCGCACCTCGCACTACCCCAACAACCCGCAGTGGCTCGAACTCGCCGACGAGTACGGCCTGTACCTCGTCGGCGAGACCAACCTGGAGACCCACGGCATCCGCGACCGCTACCCCGGCGACCAGCCCGAGTGGACCACGGCGTGCGTGGCCCGGGCCCGTGCCATGGTCCACCGCGACAAGAACCACGCCAGCGTGGTCATCTGGTCGCTCGGCAACGAGGCCGGCGGCGGCAGCACCTTCCGGGCCATGCACGACTGGATCCGCTCCTACGACCCCACCCGGGTCATCCAGTACGAGGGCGACGACCGGCCGGGGATCAGCGACATCCGTTCCGCGATGTACGAGAGCCCTGCACGCGTCGAGGC
Source organism: Streptomyces sp. NPDC046859 (assembly GCF_040645135.1). Taxonomy (NCBI): domain Bacteria; kingdom Bacillati; phylum Actinomycetota; class Actinomycetes; order Kitasatosporales; family Streptomycetaceae; genus Streptomyces; species Streptomyces sp. NPDC046859. Next base: position 24,900 of record NZ_JBEYXR010000036.1, on the reverse strand, counting down.
CCGCGCCGCGGACACCGCAGACCGGCGGCCGTACGTGATGATCGAGTACTCGCACGCCATGGGGAACTCCAGCGGCAACTTCAAGAAGTACTGGGACGTCGTACGCCGTCACGACGTCCTGCAGGGCGGCTGGATCTGGGACTTCGCCGACCAGGCCCTCACATGGCCCACCCCGGTGCGCACCCTGTTCACCGAGTCCGGGCCGGCCGCGCTGCGCGGCGAGATCGTCGCCCCCGCCGGCACGTTCACCCGCGGCGAGGGCGTCTCCGGCGGCACCGTCTTCGCCCGCGACAAGGGCCTCGACCTCACGGGCTCCCTCACCCTGGAAGCCTGGATCACCCCCCGCTTCACGGGCGGCCACCAGCCGGTCATCGCGAAGGGCGACACCCAGTACGCCCTCAAACAGAGCGACCGCGCCCTGGAGTTCTTCCTCCACGCCGACGGGCAGTGGATCGCCGTGAACTGGGCGCTGCCCGGCGACTGGACCGGCCGCGAACACCACATCGCGGGCGTCTTCGACGCCACGGCCGGCACCCTGACCCTGCACGTCGACGGACAGGTCCGCGCCACCCGCACGACCACCCGCCGCCCCGAGAACAACACGGCGCCGCTCGCCCTGTGCACCGACGTCGACAACCCAACCCGCGAGTTCAGCGGCACCGTACGGCGGGCCCGTGTGTACGCCCGCGCCCTGAGCGCGGCCGAACTGGCCGACGAGAAGCGGGGGAGCGGCGACGACGGCGTACGGTTCTGGTTCGACGCGGCCACCGTCCACGTCACCGAACGCCGGCGCCGCGACAAGACCTTCTTCGCGTACGGCGGCGACTGGGGCGACATCCCCAACGACGGGGCGTTCTCCGGGGACGGCATCGTCACCGCCGACCGGACGCTCACCGGCAAGTCGGCCGAGGTCAAGCGGGTCTACCAGGCGATCGACGCCGCCCCCGCCGACGGCGACACGCTCGCGCCCGGCGCCGCGCTCACCCTCACCAACGAGTACCTGTTCACCAGCCTCCGTGCCTTCGACGGACGCTGGGAGCTGCTGGCCGACGGCGAGGTCGTCCGGCACGGCCGTCTCAGCCGGGCCCAGCTGGACGTGGCACCGCTGTCCAGCAAGCGGGTGACGGTGCCCTTCGACGTGCCACGCACCCCGGCACCGGGAACCGAGTACTTCCTGCGGTTGTCGTTCACCACCCGGGAACGTACGAAATGGGCGGAGCCCGGCTTCGAGATCGCCAGGAAGCAGATCCCCGTCGACGCGGGCGCCCCCGCGGTGACACCGGTCCCGCTCGCGAGCGTCCCCGCGCTGCGCCACACCGACGGCGAGACGGCGGTCACCGTCGAGGGCCGGGGCTTCTCCGTCACCGTCGACAAGGCGACCGGCGTCATCACCTCCTACGAGGCGGACGGCGCCCCCCTGATCGTCTCCGGGCCCGCCCCGAACTTCTGGCGGGCGCCCACCGACAACGACCGGGGCAACGGCCAGCACACCCGCAACCAGACCTGGCGCGACGCCGGTGCCCGCCGCGAGGTCACGGACGTCACCGTGCGCGCCCTGCGCGACCGGGCCATCGAGATCAAGGTCGCCGGCACCCTGCCCACGACCACCCCCTCGACGTACACCACCACGTACACCGTCTTCGGCAACGGCGAGATCAAGGTGGACAACACCCTCCACCCGGGCGCGGCCTCCCTGCCCTACATCCCGGAGGTGGGCACCCTGCTGCTTCTGCCCGCCCGGCTGGAGAACGTGCGGTACTACGGCCGCGGCCCCGAGGAGAACCACTGGGACCGCAACGACGCCACCGACGTCGGCGTCCACTCGGGCACCGTCTCCGGCCAGGGCACCCCCTATCTGCGGCCGCAGGAGAACGGCAACCGGACCGACGTGCGCTGGTTCGCCCTCACCGGCGGCCGCGGCCCGGGACTCCTCGTCACCGGCGAACCCCTCGTGGAGGTCAACGCCTCGCACTTCACCCCCGAGGACCTGTCGACCGGCGTGCGCCACGCCTACCAGCTGACCCCGCGCGAGGAGGTCGTCCTGCGGATCGCCCACCGCCAGATGGGCGTCGGCGGTGACAACAGCTGGGGCGCCCACACCCACGACGAGTACAAGCTGTTCGCCGACCGCGACTACTCCTACACCTACCGGCTGCGCCCGCTCGCGGACGCGTCCCGGGCGATGCGCGCATCCCGCCGGCCGACCGCGCTGGAGTGACCGGGAGCGACGGTCGGTGTGGCCGGCGGGAGACCTTGCCAGCCACCTGCGTCCCTTCAGGTAGGGCCACCCAGCGGCAGGGCGAGGGCCGGCCGGTGACCGCCACCAGGCCGAGGAGTCGGGCCGGCAGGGTTCAGGCGGTCCAGCCGCGGACCCGGGGCCGGTGGCGTCGTCCCGAACGGGCTGTCACCCCGCCCCGCCAGGCCGACCGCTCCTCGCGGTGCCCCGGCATGACAAGCTGGGCCCGCCCGTCCCCCCCGAACCCAGGAGGTCACCATGACCGCAGAGCAGCCCGCCACGGAAGGTTCGGAACCGGCCGACGCCGAGACGTCCCCTCTGACGCCGGACGACGACGGCGCCTACGACCTGAAGCGCAAGTTCCGTGAGGCCCTGGCCCGCAGGCGCGGTGCGCAGGCGGACGCGGCCGAGGGCGCCGGGCACGCGAACGCGTCGAAGGTGCGAGCGGCCCACGGTCCGGCCGCGAACCAGCGGTCGTTCCGCCGGAAGAGCGGCGGCTGATCCCGGTCCGCCTCGCGGGCCAGACGCCGTTCTGCGGGCTGCCGTGGCGCAGTCCGATCAGTTCTTGGCCGCGACCCCGGCGACGGAGACGTCGGGCGCGTCCGTCTCGGACGCGTCGGGGTCCGGGCGCCAGGAGGCGGTGGCGACGACCCCGGGCTCGACCAGGTCCAGGCCGTCGAAGTAGGAGGCGATCTCCCGCGGCGACCGGAGGTGGTAGGTGTTGGCCGACTGCTGGTTGTACGCCGCGACCGCCGTGTTCAGCGCCTCGTTGGTGTTCGTACCGTCGCTCAGCGCCAGCCAGCTGCCCGCCGGCAGCCCCGCCAGCAGGGCGCGCACCAGCTCCGCAGGACGGTCGTCGTCCGAAATCTGCCCCACGATGCCCAGCATGGTGAGGGCGACCGGGCGGCTGAAATCGAGCGTCTTGGCGGCTTCGGCCAGGATCCGCTCCGGGTCGCGGACGTCCGCGTCCACGTACGCGCATGCCCCCTCGTCGCTGCTGGTGAGCAGCGCCTCGGCGTGCACCAGCACGAGCGGGTCGTTGTCCACGTACACGATGCGGCTCTCGGGCGCGATGCGCTGGGCCAGCTCGTGCGTGTTGTCCGCGGTGGGCAGTCCCGTCCCGATGTCCAGGAACTGACGGATACCGGCCTCCCGCACCAGGAAGCGCACGGCGCGCGAGAGGAACCGCCGCTGCAGCCGGGCGACGGCGGCGAACTCCGGGAACGTCGACAGGATGACGTCCCCGACCTCGCTGTCGACGGGGTAGTTGTCCTTGCCGCCCAGCAGGTAGTTCCAGACCCGCGCCGAATGGGGGCGATCGGTCTGCAGCCTCGCCACGACGTCGGCGGGCGAAGATTCCGAGGATTCCATGGGGACAGCTTCACACACCGTGGTGATCGAAGTGATCAAGTGCGGGGATTCTTCCGCGTCTTGGTGGACGGGGCGGGAGGGGAGCTCATCAACGGGCTCCCAAGGGGGCTACGAAAGTTTCGGAGTGTCCGCGATTGCTCCGCCGCTTGGCGCCGGAAAAGCCGTGATCGACGGTCGATGGCGACCGTCGATCACGCTGGAACCATAAGGGATGCCAGCCCTTCGGATTGTACCGAAACATTCGATCGTCAATCGGAAATATTCTTGTGAGAATCCTTGACGATCCACCGTCAAGCCTCAATGATCCGCCTACAGAAAGCGCGCGCCTTCCCCCGCTCTTCGGCCGTTCCGTGAGAACCACGAAGGAGGCACCCCCATGGGCATCCAAGCCCTTCCCAGAGCCGCCGTCCGCCAGAAGATCCGTGGTCCGCTGCTGGCGCTGGCCGCCGGCGTCCTCGGGCTGACGACCGCACTCGTCGCACCCACGAACGCCGGCGCCGCCGAGAGCACGCTGGGCGCCGCCGCGGCACAGAGCGGCCGCTACTTCGGCGTCGCCGTCGCCTCGGGCAAGCTGGGCGACTCGGCGTACACGTCGATCGCGAACCGCGAGTTCAACTCGGTGACGGCCGAGAACGAGATGAAGATCGACGCCACCGAACCCCAGCGGGGCCAGTTCAACTTCAGCTCCGCCGACCGCGTCTACAACTGGGCCGTGCAGAACGGCAAGCAGGTGCGCGGCCACACGCTCGCCTGGCACTCCCAGCAGCCCAGCTGGATGCAGAACCTCAGCGGCAGCTCCCTGCGGCAGGCCATGATCGACCACATCAACGGCGTGATGGCCCACTACAAGGGCAAGATCGCCCAGTGGGACGTGGTGAACGAGGCGTTCGCCGACGGCAGTTCGGGCGCCCGCCGCGACTCCAACCTCCAGCGCACCGGCAACGACTGGATCGAGGTCGCCTTCCGCACCGCGCGCGCCGCCGACCCGTCCGCCAAGCTCTGCTACAACGACTACAACGTGGAGAACTGGAACTGGGCGAAGACCCAGGCCATGTACTCCATGGTCCGGGACTTCAAGTCGCGCGGCGTGCCCATCGACTGCGTCGGCTTCCAGTCGCACTTCAACAGCGGCAGCCCCTACGACAGCAACTTCCGCACCACCTTGCAGAACTTCGCGGCCCTCGGCGTCGACGTCGGCGTCACCGAACTCGACATCCAGGGTGCCCCGTCCTCGACGTACGCCGCCGTGGTCAACGACTGCCTGGCCGTCGCACGCTGCCTCGGCGTCACCGTCTGGGGCGTGCGCGACAGCGACTCCTGGCGCGCCAGTGACACGCCGCTGCTGTTCAACAACGACGGCAGCAAGAAGGCGGCGTACACCGCCGTCCTCAACGCGCTCAACGGCGGCACGACCACGCCCCCGCCGACCGGGGGCGGCGGCCAGATCAAGGGCGTCGCCTCCGGTCGCTGCCTGGACGTCCCCAACGCGTCGACCACCGACGGCACACAACTCCAACTGTGGGACTGCCACACCGACAGCAACCAGCAGTGGACCGTGACCGACGCCGGTGAGCTGCGGGTCTACGGCAGCAAGTGCCTGGACGCCGCCGGCACCGGCAACGGCACCAAGGTCCAGATCTACAGCTGCTGGGGCGGCGACAACCAGAAGTGGCGCCTCAACTCCGACGGATCGATCGTCGGCGTCCAGTCCGGCCTCTGCCTGGACGCCGCCGGCACCGGCAACGGCACCCAGATCCAGCTCTACTCCTGCTCGGGCGGCGGCAACCAGCGCTGGACCCGCACCTGAGACACCAGCCTTCGGGCACATGGTCCAGGGCCGCCGTCATGAGGACGGCGGCCCGTCCTGATGTGCGGCCACGGAAGGCCCTTCCGGCCCGGCGTGTGCCGGACGTGCACGCCGACGCCGCCGTCCCGACCCGGCCGGAAGACGGCTTCGGTTCCAGGAGGTGCGGCGCTCCCCGTCGCCGCTCCGTCACCCACTCCGGTGCGCGGACCCTGATCCGTCACCGTCCGCAGCCAGGGTCGTCCGCACCCGCTGGTCCTCGCGAGCAGAGCCCACGTCCCGTTCCAAGGGGGTGCGGCTCACGGCTGTCGCGAGGTCCTCCAAGGCCCGTTTCTGAAGTTCCGCCTCGCGCCGTACGACCGGGCTTCCCTTCCCGGCGGGAGCGCCCTGCCACGCGCGGAGTGCCTCCTCCAGGCGCCCCCAGTCCGGGTTCCTGTGCTCGCGCACATCGTCCGCCGCCTGCTCGACGTCCGCCTCGAGCGCCTCGGCGAGCCGCTCCGCCTCGGGGACGATACGGTTGTCGGCCCGCGGTACATGGCTCTCCATGAGCATCGCCGCCCGGCCGAACCGCTTGAGTGCCTCCTGTGCCTCCTCCGCCTCGCGCGACGTGAGACCTCGGGGGGCGACCGGTTCGTGCCGTGCCCGGTGGTAGGCCTCCTGCCAGGCGGCCCGTGCGTCCCTGCTTGCGAGCAGTGCCGTGCGCATGTCGGCGCGGTGTTCGCGGGTCGGTTCGGCGTAGCTGCGCAGCACTGCGGCGGCGTAGCGGCCGTCGGCGGCGAGCCAGTCCGCCAGCCGGCCCGGCAGCCGGGGTGTCTCCCATGCGGGGTACACCACGTACGCCAGCATGGCCAGGGCCCCGCCGAGCAGGGTCAGCACCACCCGCTCCGGGACCGTCTGCTCCCACGCCTGGCCGCCCATGCCGAGCAGGAAGACGACATACGCGGCGGTGAAGCACTGGGAGTAGGCGTAGCCGGTCCGGTTCAGCGTGTACGACAGGCCCGCCGAGAGCACCGCCAGCGCGGCGGACAGGTGGGCGTCCGGGCCCAGGACCCGCACCATGCCGGTGGCGAGCGCGACCCCTGCCAGGGTCCCGGCGAGACGGGCCACCGCACGCGCGTACGTCTGGTGGAAGTCCGGCCGCATCACCATCACCGAGGCGATGGGCGCCCAGTAGCCGTGGCCCAGGGGGAGCCGGGCGGCGATCAGATAGCCGAGCGTGGCCACCGCCGCCAGGCGGACGGCGTGCCGGAACACGGGGGAGTCCCCGCGCAGCTCACGGCGGACCGCCTGGGCGACGACCGGGATCAGCCGGAGCATGGTCGGGCGCACCAGGAACTGGGCGCTCGCGGGGCCGGGCGGCGGAGGTGTCTTGTCGCCCGCTCCGCCGCTCCCGGCGATGTCCAACGCCTCGCCGAGCAGCTCCACGAGCTGTTCGGCGGCTTGCCGCGCGGGGCCCTCCAGCACCTCGTGCTCCTCGTCGACGCGCAGGACCTCCGCGCTCCGGGGCGGTATCTCGGCGGGAGTGCCGCGGCGGATCGAACGGGCGGCCGCGTCCAGGACGTCGGCGGCCGCGTCGAGCAACTCCCGTGCTCGGTCCCGCCCGGGTCCCTCCGCCGGGGCGCCCACGTCCGGATCGGCGAGCGCCGCGACGACCGGCCGAATACGCTCGGCGAGTCCCCGGGGGCCGTGCAGGACGGAGGGCCGGGTGCGGGCCTGTGACGGCGTCACGGCGGCCGCGTCCCGGGCCGTCATCAGCGGCTCCGGGTCGAACGGCGCGGTCGGGTCGTGCCGCAGCCGGCGTGCGTAGTCCGCCACGGCCGCCAGAGCGTCGGCGAGCGCGTCACGATGCGCGCCCCAACGCCGGATCGGGAACAGCCAGATCAGCACGGCCTGCACCACGCCGCCGAGCGCGATGACCCCGGCGTGCTCCAGAGCCCGCCCGACGCTCGTGGGCAAGGTGATGGTCACCAGCATGCTGCCCACGGTCGTCGCCGCGACGATCCCGGCGGTCGTTCCGACGGCCCACGCCATTCCCGCGGCAAAGGCCCATACGGCCAGCAGCGGCAGGAACGTCACCAGTCGCCCCGCCGCCAGGTAGCCCACGAAGGTGCTGAGCGCCAGACTCGCGCCCGCGCCGAGCGCGACCACCTTGCGCGGACGCCAGTTGCGCTGGAAGGTGGCCCCGCCCGCGGAGTAGGCGCCAAGGGCGGCGGACGCGGCGTACGCGGGGGAGACCAGCCACAGCGTCGGCCCGATGACGAGGGCCACCCCAGCGGCCGCACGCAGCGCGAGCAAGGGCTCCAGCCGCGTCTCCTCGATCCTCAGCCCGGATCGCGCGACTTCCCCGAAGACCCGTAGCCGGCTCACGGGTGTCCGCCTGACCGGAACGTCCTGCCGTGACGCGTCGGCCTGGTCGAGGTGCGGCAACCGTCAGGCAAGGGAGCCTCCCACACGGCCCGCCGGCCGGCCGGCGGCCGCAGCCGCTGAGGGTGGTGCTGCCACGGCGGACACTCTGCTGGGCGTCCGCCGTCCGCCGTCCGTCCTCCGGGCCGGAGCGCGGGCCATCGTCGTCGGTTCAGGTCCGGCCGGGCGCGGCGACCGCCCCCGGCCGGAGGACGGGGGGGACCGCCACCCCCGGCACGGGGAGGGCAGGGGCCACGGCGGCCCCGGACGGCTCTCTTACCGCTTGTGGCCGTTGCCGTGTCCGTCGGGGTGCAGGACGACCTTCGTCCAGCCCTCGTCCCGGGCGTCGAAGTGCTCGTAGGCGGTGGGGGCCTCGTCCAGGCCGAGCTCGTGCGAGACGACGAAGCTCGGCGTCGCCTTCCCGCTGGCGATCAGGTCCCGCAGTGCCCGGTTGTACCTCTTCACCGGCGCCTGGCCCGTGCCCATGTGCTGGCCCTTGAACCACATCAGACCGAAGTCGATCGGGACCTTGCCCTGGGCCTCCAGCTCGCCCTGCGCCTCTTCGCCGCCGGGGTCCTGGGGCAGGAACACGCCCACCACGCCGATGTCGCCGGTGAACCTGACCGAGTCGATCAGGCTGTTGAGGGTAAGGCTGGCGTCCTCGTGTCCCTGGGGGTCGTGCGCCTGATAGCCGACGCATTCGCAGCCGTTGTCGGCGCCCAGGCCGAGGGTGGCCTCCTTGACGACCTCCGCCGGGTTCTGCTCGGCGGTGTTGATCGGGATGGCCCCGATCTCCTGCGCCTTGCGCAGCCGGTCGGGCTGGTGGTCGACCGTCCAGACGCGTCCGGCGCCCCTGAGGAGGGCGGAGTAGGTCGCCATCAGCCCGACGGGACCGGCCCCGAAGACGATCGTCTGGTCGCCCGGCTTGACGTGGGCCATCTCGGTGGCGTGGTAGCCGGTGGGGAAGATGTCGGCGAGCATCACGTAGTCGGTCTGCCGCTCGGCGGCGTCCTCGCCCAGGCGCAGCGCGTTGAAGTCGCCGTAGGGCACACGCAGCAGCTCCGCCTGGCCGCCCTGGTAGGGGCCCATGTCGGCGAAGCCGTAGGCGGCTCCGGCGAGGGAGGGTTCCGGCTGCATGGTCAGGCAGTAGTTGGTCAGGCCCCGCTCGCACTGCTTGCAGAAGCCGCAGGCGATGTTGAAGGGCAGAACCACGTACTCGCCGACCTGGACCTTTCGGACGGCCGAGCCGACCTCCACGACCTGGCCCATGTTCTCGTGACCCAGGGTGCGGCCGGGCTCGAACGAGGTGCGGCCCTCGTACATGTGCAGATCCGAACCGCAGATGTTGGTGGTGGTGATCTTGACGATGATGTCGCAGGGGTGCTCGATCCTCGCTTCCGGCACGTCCTCCACCGCTACCGTTCGCGGGCCTTCGTATACCGCTGCCTTCATGACGACTTCCCTTGATGTCGCGGCATGGGGGAGAGGGAGAGGGCGCGCGAGCCCGGCTCTCGGAAGTGCTGCGACGGGGTCCGTGGCTCCGGCACGCCTCTCGAAGGGGGCCGTTCACCTGGATCAGGTGCAACGGTCGTTCTGCCGCCGGCCCGCCGGACGGAGCTTCGGCGCTCCGGCGGCACTGCGTCCGGGTCCCCGTCGACCTCCGAGGCGAAACAACCACCACGACGACGTCCCGTTCCCCTCGTGCCCGGTGACGGCGCCTGTCGCGCGGTTCCCGGGGCGATCGGGTAATCAGGAGGGGTGGACGAGGACGCGACCGACCCCTTCGTGCATGTCCGGGGCGCCAGTGAGAACAACCTGCGGAACATCGACGTCGACGTTCCGCGGGACGCGATGGTCGCCTTCACCGGAGTCTCCGGTTCGGGCAAGTCCTCGCTCGCGTTCGGCACCCTCTACGCGGAGGCCCAGCGCCGCTACTTCGAGTCCGTGGCCCCGTACGCCCGAAGGCTGCTGCAACAGGTCGGCGCCCCGCACGTGCAGGAGATCACGGGACTGCCCCCGGCCGTGGCCCTGCAGCAGCGACGCGGATCGCCCAGCTCCCGCTCGACGGTCGGCACCATCACCACCCTGTCCAATCTGCTGCGCATCCTGTACTCCCGCGCCGGCACCTATCCGCCCGGGGCCGCGCGGCTGGAAGCCGAGTCGTTCTCACCCAACACCGCGGCCGGAGCCTGCCCGGAGTGCCACGGACTGGGCGTCGTGCACGACGTCGCCGAGGACCTGCTCGTCCCGGACCCCTCGCTGAGCATCCGCGAGGGGGCGATCGCCGCCTGGCCGGGCGCCTGGCAGGGCGCCAACCTGCGCAGTGTCGTGAACGGCCTGGGGATCGACATCGACCGACCCTGGCGCAGACTCAGGAAGAGGGACCGGGACTGGCTGCTGTACACGGACGAGCAGCCCTCCGTGTACATCGAGCCGGAGGAGGACCGCGTCGACTACGGCTACCAGGGCAAGTTCTGGAGCGCCCGCAAGCACGTCATGCACGTCCTCGCCGACTCCAAGAGCGAGAAGATGCGCGAACGGGCGCTCCGGTTCGTCGTGAGTGTGCCCTGTCCCGAGTGTCACGGCAGCGGACTGCGGCCCGAGGCGCTGGCCGTGACCTTCGCCGGACGCTCCATCGCCGAGATCAACGCGATGCCGCTCACCGAGGTCGTGGCGCTGCTGCGGCCCGTCGCCGGGCGGTCCGAGGCCGACGCCACCACGTCGACCGCCCGGTCCGGGGAGACGACCGAGGTCGCGGTCCGGATCTGCGGGGATCTGGTCGCGCGGATCGAGGTACTGCTCGGTCTGGGCCTCGGCTACCTCAGCCTCGGGCGCCGCTCGACGACCCTGTCGCCCGGCGAGGCGCAGCGCCTGCGGATCGCGACCCAGCTGCGCTCGGGGCTGTTCGGCGTCGTCTACGTCCTCGACGAACCCTCCGCGGGTCTGCACCCGGCCGACGCCGAACCGCTCCTTGACGTGCTGGACCGCCTCAAGGCGGCGGGCAACTCGCTGTTCGTCGTGGAGCACGACATGGACGTCGTACGGCGGGCGGACTGGGTCGTCGACATCGGTCCCGGCGCGGGTGAGGGCGGCGGACGCGTGCTGTACAGCGGCCCGGTCGCCGGTCTCGAGCGGGTCGGGGAGTCGGCCACGAGCCATTACCTGTTCGGTCGCGCCCAGCCGCTCGATCACCGCCCGCGCGCACCGCACGGCTGGCTGCACCTGCGCGGCGTCTCCCGCCACAATCTGCGCGACGTGTCCGTCGACGTACCGCTCTGCGTACTGACGGCGGTGACCGGCGTGTCCGGTTCCGGAAAGTCGACGCTGGTGACGCAGGTGCTCGCCGAGGTCGTCCGCGGCCACCTCGGAGTCGTACCCGAGGAGCCCGAGGAGGCCCAGCTGGAGGTCGACGTCCAGGACGCGTCGGGGGTCGAGTCGTTCGACCGGCTGGTCCTGGTCGACCAGCGGCCCATCGGCCGGACTCCCCGGTCCAACCTGGCCACGTACACGGGTATGTTCGACGCGGTGCGCAAGCTGTACGCGGCGACGGACGAGGCCAGGGCGCGCGGTTACTCGGCCGGGCGGTTCTCCTTCAACGTGCCCGAAGGACGGTGCGAGACCTGCCAGGGCGAAGGGTTCGTCGCGGTGGAACTGCTCTTCCTGCCCGGCACCTACGCGCCGTGCCCGACCTGCCATGGTGCCCGGTACAACGCGGAAACGCTGGAGGTCACCTACCAGGGCAAGAACATCGCGGAAGTGCTGGCGCTGTCCGTCGACGACGCCGCCGACTTCCTGTCCGCCGTCCCGGCCGCCTCCCGCAGTCTGGAGACGCTGCGCGAGGTGGGACTGGGGTATGTGCGGCTGGGCCAGCCCGCGACGGAACTCAGTGGGGGAGAGGCACAGCGCATCAAGCTGGCCACCGAACTGCAGCGAGCCCGCCGCGGGCACGCGCTCTACCTGCTGGACGAGCCGACGGCGGGGCTGCACCCCTCGGACATCGCGCTGCTGCTGCGCCAGCTGCACCGGCTCGTCGACGCCGGCAACACGGTCGTCCTCGTCGAGCACGACCTGGACACGGTCGCCACCGCCGACTGGGTCATCGACCTCGGTCCGGGCGGCGGTGACGCGGGCGGCCGGGTGGTCGCGTCGGGCCCGCCGGCCAAGGTGGCGAAAGCCCGCCGCAGCGCCACCGCGCCCTATCTCGCGGCCCGGCTCGCGTGTTCCTGACGGCAGAATCACGAGGGCGCGTCCGCGGGCCCCCGCGGCGCGACCCGGTGGCGGGGTGGTCTCGCGCCCCAGCGCGACGCGCGCGTAAGCGGACTTGGCGACCACCACGACCCGACCCGCCGTAGCGGTCCCGCAGCCCGGAGTGAACGGTCGCGTGTGGCAACAATGAGCCCATGCACTTGGTGATCGCGGGTGGACACGGAAAGATCGCGCGCCGGCTGACCCGGCTGCTCTCGGCGCGCGGCGACAACGTCACAGGGCTGATCCGCAACCCGGACCACGCCGACGACCTGCGCGCGGACGGCGCGGAACCAGTGGTGTGCGATCTGGAGCACGCCTCGGTGGAGGAGGTCGCCGGCCACCTCGGCGGCGCCGACGCGGCACTGTTCGCCGCGGGCGCCGGACCGGGCAGCGGCGTGGAACGCAAGCAGACGGTGGACCGGAACGCGGCCATCCTCCTCGCCGATGCGGCCGAGCGCGCCGGAGTGCGCCGCTTCCTGGTGATCTCCTCGATGGGCGCGGACACTCAGCCGCCGCCCGGAACCGACCCGGTGTTCGCCGCCTACCTGAAGGCCAAGGCCGAGGCGGACGCCTACATCGCCTCCCGCCCGGGACTGGACTGGACGATTCTGCGCCCGGGGCTGCTGACCGACGACCCCGGCAGCGGGCGCGTCACGCTCGCCGAGCACACCGACCGCGGCCAGGTGCCGCGCGACGACGTGGCCGCGGTTCTGGCCGCCCTGCTCCACGAGCCCAGGACCGCCGGGCGCATCCTCGAGCTGATCAGCGGGCCCACGCCGATCGAGGAGGCGGTGCGCGCCGTGGCCGGCGACTGACGCCGCACGCCGCCGATCACAACGCGCGCTGTGCCGGTGCGCGGTGTCGTACGTCTCTGATCCCTGGTTCGGGCTCGACGATCACCTCCTGCCGGGCGGGGTCCTCCCGGCCCAGACCCGGCGAACCGGTGAAATCCGGCGCGTGAAGGAGGTGAGTCAGCGGTCCTTGCCGGTTACCCGGGTGGCCCAGGATTCCGGATTCCGATGAGGGAGAAGGAGCCATGACTCACAGTACGAGCGCACAGGACGTGGTGGAGGCCATCAAGGACGTCGACTTCCCCGCCGACAAGGAGACGCTGATAGAAGCGGCGAGGCGGAAGGGCGCCGCGCCAGAGGTCATCAAGGCGCTGCGGGCCATTCCGCCCGAGCAGTACTCCAACCGCAAGGAGGTGGCCCGGTCGGTCCGTGTGGACCCCGACTCCGACCTGGGGCTGAGCCCGGCTCAGCGAGCCGAGCAGGCCCGGAAGGGCGGCAGGCCCGGACAGTCCCAGCATCTGCGCGAGGTGCCGAAACCGCCGGTCGAGGAGGAGCTGGACAGCTGACCGCGGCCGCTCGCTCCGGCCGCGCCCCTCAGAGTGTGCCGCCTCGCCGCCCGGCCGTCGCCGGCGCCGAGCGACGAGGCCGGAGCGAGTTCCTCCCCGACCTCGGGCCTCCCTGACCTCGGGCCTGACCTCGGGCCCTCCCCGACTTCGGGCTGCGGGCGAGCCACGCGGGGCACAGTGGTGGGGCCACGGCCCGCACGGGCCGGACCGGCAGCAGACCGGACCGGTAGAGGGGCGTCGCACCACTGCGGTGCGGCGCCCCTCTGCCGGTCGGCCGGGCCGTAGGTCAGCCCAGCACTTCCGCGATCGGGGCGTCGGCGTCCACGTAGCGCACGAGCTTGCGGTTCGCGAATTCCACGATGCCCACGTCGCCGAGTTCGCGCCCGTAGCCGGAGCGCTTGATGCCGCCGAAGGGCAGCTCCGGCCGGGACGCGGTCGGGTGGTTGATCCACACCATGCCCGCCTCCAGGCGGTTCGCGACTCCGCGAGCACGTTCCGGGTCGGCGGCGAAGACCGCGCCTCCCAGGCCGTAGGGGGAGGTGTTGGCCAGCGCCACGGCCTCGTCCTCGTCGGCGACCCGGTAGACGACGGCGACAGGGCCGAAGAGCTCTTCCCGGTAGGCCCGCATCTCCGGTGTGACGTCGGTGAGGACGGTCGGCTCGACGAAGGCACCCGGAAGGTCGGGCCGCCCTCCGCCCAGCACCACCGTGGCTCCCTTGTCCACCGCGTCACGAACCTGCTCCATCAGGAGGTCGGCCGCGGCCTCGGAGGACAGCGGACCGAGCGTGGTGGCGGGGTCGGCCGGATCTCCCGGTCGCACCTCGCCCATCCGGTCACGCAGCCCGGTGACGAAGGCGTCGTAGACGTCGGCGAGGACGATGAAACGCTTGGCCGCCACACAGCACTGCCCGGTGTTGCCCATCCGGCCGAGGAACGCGGCGTACACGGTGCGCTCGAGGTTGTGACCGTCCAGTACGACGAAGGGATCACTGCCACCCAGCTCGAGGACGGACTTCTTGACGTTGCGGCCGGCGATCTCGCCCAGGCTCACGCCGGCCCGCTCGCTTCCGGTCAGTGAGGCTCCCTGCACACGAGAGTCATCGATGATCCTCCCGACGTCCTTGCCTCGCACGAAGAGGTTGGTATACACCCCGGCCGGCGCACCCGCGTCCGTGAACAGCTGCTCGAGTGCCAGTGCGGACTGGGGGCAGCTGCTCGCGTGCTTGAGCAGGATCGTGTTGCCGAGGACGAGGTTCGGGCCCGCGAACCGGACCACCTGGTAGAGCGGGAAATTCCACGGCATCACACCGAGAAGGACGCCGAGCGGCTCGTTCACCAGCACGGCCGTGCCGTCGGGCACGGGCAAGGGGCGCTCTTCCAGCATCTCGGGGCCGTGCTCGCCGTAGTACATGAGGATGTCGGACGCGAGGTCGACCTCCGCACGGCTCGAGTCGATCAGCTTGCCGACCTCGAGGGTCAGGAGCCCCGCCAGTTCCTCCTTGCGCTCCCTCATGAGCCGGCCGGCGCGTTGCACGACGGCACCACGGTCGGCCCTCGACCGGGCACGCCAGTCCGGGAAGCCACGGTACGCCGCGTCGACCGCGCGCCCCACGTCCTCCTCGCTCATAGCTGGGAATTCCCGGACCCTCTCACCGGTGTACGGATTGACCGTGGCGATGGGGCTTCCCTGGGCAGTGACATGGGCGTCCATGGCGCCTCCCTGCAGTGGGATTCTCCGGGTTACCACTCCCGAACCCGCTCACACCTGCTGATTCCGCCCGATATCCGGCAAAGCCTGGCAGCTCGTCGTCGCCCCGGTTCGGGTCGGCGAGGCCCCGCACACCGCGGTGCGCGGAGGCGTCAGGCTGTGGTGGTCGTGCGTGGTCACCGCCGTCCGTGCGCGGGCGCGCGCCGGGTCGGCGTGGCAGGCTTGCAGGGGGCGCGCCGTTCGTCGCAACACAGCAGCGAAGGGGTACGACGCATGGACGAGAAGGAATTCCTCCGCACCGTCGCCGAGCGCACAGGACTGAGCCGGCAGGAGGCGGCGGACCTGACCCGGGCCACGCTCGAGACGCTGGCCCACAGGCTGAGCGCGGGGGAGGCCAGGGACCTCATCACGGAGCTCCCCGAAGGCCTCGCGGAGTCGGTACGCCGTGGGACCACGGACCGCATCGAGCGCTTCGGCCACCACGACAGCGTCCGGCGCGTCGCCGAACGCACCATGCTCAAGGAGGAGGAAGCCGACCGAGGTGTGCGGACCGTGCTGGCCGTGCTCCGGGAGGCGATCAGCGAGAAGGAGTTCAACGACCTGATGTCTCAGCTCGGAGCGGACTTCTCCCGGGCCCTCGAGTCCGCCGGGTGATCCCGGGATTCCTCGATACGCCGGCCGCGCCACAGCGGCACCGGCCCGGACGCAGAGTGTGCGCCGGGGGCGGACGGCACGGTGGGTGACACCCGCGATCCCTGATCCTTCGCGGCCCGCCACGGCGTGAGGCTCACACGAAGGTGTGATCATGACGGCTGACGTGCCCGAGACGTCCTCCCGCAGAACCGTACGCGTCGTGCTGGTGGCCGACCCCGGCCTGCCATCGGACATCGTCCGTGCTCTCGCCCCCCGGCTGCCGGCCCATCTGACCCGGGCAGTCCGTGCCCAGGTCAGATGGCAGGTCGACACGATGACCGCCCCGCTGGGCGGGAGCGAGCAGGCCGACGTCTCCGACATCGCCGAGATCGTCAGACGCCACCTGGACCGTGCCGTATGGGACGTGGCGATCTTTCTCACCGACCTTCCGCGGCGGGCCCGGCTCTACCCGATCAGCGTGGAGGTCGACACCGAGCTCCGGGCCGCGCTGATCTCCCTTCCCGCCCTGGGGGCCCGCCGCCTTCGACGGCGGGTGCGGCAGGCCGTCGTGGACGTCGTCCGAGCGCTGGTCACGGACGAGGAGACGCCCAGGCACCCGGAAGTGATCGGCCGCCCGCCGCGCGAACCGGTACCGGACACCCGTCCCGGCCCCGAGCAGCCCCAGCGCTATGTCGTGCCCGGCCTGCGCGGCCATGCCCGACTCGTCGCCGGCATGGTGTACGCCAACCGTCCGTGGCGGCTGTTCGGCTCCCTCTCCCGGGCCTTGGCGGGCGTGTTCGCCACGGCCACGGTCCTGTTCGTCAACACCGCCGCCTGGAACCTCGCCACCGAACTCGGCGCCGTGCAGCACGCCGTCATCACCACTCTGTCCGCCGTCGCGCTCACCGTGTGGATCATCGTCGACCACCAGCTCTGGGAGCGCGGCACCGACCTCCCCGCACGGCACCACCCCCTGTACCCCTACAACCTGGTCACCCTGCTCACCATCGCGCTCGCGGTGGTGGTCCTGGGCACGGCCCTGTTCGCGACGCTGGTCGCGGTCTCCTTCCTGCTGCTGGACGCGTCCGTCCTGCGCAAGTTCATCGGACGGCAGGTCGGCGTCGGCGACTACCTCTTCCTGGCCTGGTTCATCACCGCCATCGGGATGATCGGCGGGGCCTTCGGCACCAGCCTCGAAGGGGACGAGGAGGTCGCCGACGCCGCCTATGGACGACGGCAGCGTGAGCGTCAGCGGATGCTGCGGCAGATGGCGCGGGCGGAGCGAGACGGCCGCGGGAGTTCGGACACCACCGACGAAGGACGCCCGGGCGGCGGCCCGGGCGTCACAGGGCGATGACGTGGAGGTCGACCAGGTCGAGCAGCGCCCGCAGAGCCGAGCTGGGCCGCCGGGTCGACGACGTGCCGAGATGCATGCTCCAGCGGAGCACGGTGCCGTGCACGTCCAGGATGTGCAGGCCGGGGGTGCGGGCCACGGCGAACGCGGGCAGGAAGGCGATGCCCAGGCCGTGCCGGACGAGTGCCGCCCCCATGTCGATGTCGGGCACTTCCAGGGCCACCCGGCGTACGACGCCCGCCGCCGCGAACGCCCGGTCGACGACCTCGCGGTTGCCGTAGCCCGGCGGGAAGTCCACGAAGGGCTCGTCCGCGAGGTCCGCGAGTGTCAACTGCCCCCGCTGCGCGAGCGGATGGCTGGAGCTCACCACGAGCACGAGCGGCACCGTGGCCAGCTCCCGGGCGTCGATCCCGGCGGGTTTGCGCTCGGGCAGCGACAGGAAGGCCACGTCCAGGTCCCCGCTGAGCAGCGCGTGCGCCAGTCCCGCGGAGCCGGTCGTCGCCAGCCGCAGCCGGACGTCGATCGCCGGATGCCGCGCGTGCAACTGCCCCAGGAGCGCGGGCAGGTCCACCACCTCGACCGAGGCCATCGCGCCCACGTTCACCGTGCCGCGCAGCGTGTCCTGGGCGGCACGGACGGCGTCCTGGGCCGCCTGGGCGGCGTGCAGGGTGGCCCGAGCCTCCGGGAGCAGTGCCGCGCCCGCCCCGGTGAGCCGAACCTGCTGCGACGTGCGCTCGAACAAGGCGCAGCCGAGCTCGCGCTCCAGGGAGCGGATCGCGGCGGACACCCCCGACTGCACCACGTGCAGCCGACGGGCGGCGCGCGTGAAGCTCAGCTCCTCGGCGACCGCGATGAAGTGCTCCAGCTGACGTAGCTCCACTGGAGAAGTATCTCTCGCATGGCTCGACCCCAGCAAAAACATTCGTTGGCGTTGATGCTGGCAGGTGAGGAGGATGGAAGAAGCCATCCACTTCCGTCCGAGGAGGGGTACCCCTGCCTGCCGCACCGACGCCGCTGAGCCGTCCCACAGCCGACGCTCCCGGCGACCCGACCCACCAGATCCAGGCACTCGCTCCCGCCGGCCTGCCGTCCCAGGTCTGCGTCCGGCGCCGTGCCACGCACACGACCGGCTTCTGGTTCGTGGCGGTGGCCTTCACCGTGCTGATGGCCTTCGGCACCGCGCCCACCCCGCTGTGGCCGCTGTACGAGGCCCGGGACCACTTCGGCGCGACCACGGTCACGGTGGCGTACGCCTCGATGGTCGTGGGCGCGGCGGCCGCCTTCCTCGGACTGGGACACCTGTCGGACCGGCTCGGCCGACGGCGCGTCATCGTCCCGGCGCTGCTGGTCGGCATCCTCGCGTCGGTCGTACTGATGGTGTGGCGGGACCTGCCGGGACTGATCGCGGGCCGCATCCTGAACGGTGTCGGACTGGGGCTGATGGCCTCGACCGCGACGACGTACCTGCACGACCTCTACCGCGAGGCCCGCCCGGAACGGACGGGTTCGGTGCTGCCCGGCATCGTGGCGACTGCCGCCAACCTCGGCGGCCTGGCCTCAGGGCCCCTGGTCGCCGGAGCCGCCGCCGAGTGGCTTCCCGCGCCCCTGATCACCACCCAGGCGATCTTCACGCTCGCCATGGGGGTGTGCCTGGCGCTGGTGCTGTGCACCCCGGAGACCGTGGACCTGGAGCTGCCCGCGGCGGAGGCGCCCAGCAGGTTCGTCCTGCGCCCCGGCGGCCGGCGGACGTTCGGCGCGGCCGGTGCGCTCGGCGCCTTCGCCTTCGCGATCCTCGGCCTGATCTCCTCCCTCGGGGCGAGGGTGCTCCACGGCACCCTGCACACCGACTCGCACCTCGTGGTCGGCCTGGCCGCCTTCCTCATGTTCGGTTCCGCGGCGGCCGCCCAGCTGGTGCTGGGACGTCTCCCACTGCGCCGGGTCCTGACCGTGGGGGCGGTGGTCTTCCCGGTCGGCCTGGCCCTGTGCGCCGTCGCCCTGTACCACCCGGCGCTCTGGCTCTATCTGGCCGCCGTCTCCCTCTCGGGAGCCGGCTCGGGGCTGCTGTTCAAGGGAGGCGTCGAACGGGCCGGTTCAGTGGCCGAGCCCGCCTCGCGCGCGGGGGTCCTCGCCGTGTTCTTCGTCGTCGCCTACCTGGGAATGGGCCTGCCCTCCGTCCTGTTCAGCATCGCCCTGCGGCACTTCGCCGTGCAGACCGCGATGATCGGTTTCGCGACGGTCCTCTCCTGCGGCGCCGTCGTGTCGGTGGTCGTCGCGTTGCGTGATCGCGCACCCGGTTCCGGCGAGTTCCCGGCGTAGTCCGCTCACCCCTCCCGACCTCTTGGCGGCTTGTGGGACACGGCTGTTGGGAGACGCGGAACTGGGCACACGGTGCGGGTGCGCGGGCCACGGATCCGCGGCAGACGGGAGGCCCGAGATGTCTGCGGAATCGGCCAGAACTGTTGCGCTCCCCTCTGGTGAGGAGATCGCGGCGGCCGGGCAGGGCACCTGGTACCTGGGTGAGAACCCGGCCAGGCGTGAACAGGAGATCGCCGCGCTGCGACTGGGCGTGGACCTGGGTATGACCGTCGTCGACACTGCGGAGATGTACGGCGAGGGCGCAGCCGAGGAACTCGTGGGGGAGGCCCTCCGCGGACGCCGGGAGGAGGTCTTCCTCGTCAGCAAGGTGCTGCCCGGCCACGCCGACCGGAAGGGCACCGTCGCCGCCTGCGAGGGCAGCCTGCGGCGGCTCCGTACGGAACGGCTGGACCTGTACCTGCTGCACTGGCGGGGACGCTGGCCACTCGAGGAGACCCTGGCGGGATTCGCCGACCTGATGGAGGCGGGGAAGATCCGTTACTGGGGCGTGAGCAATCTGGACGTGGCCGACATGACCGAGTTGGTCACCCTCCCCGGTGGCGACGCCGTGGCCGTCGACCAGGTGCTGTACAACCTCTCCCGGCGCGGCATCGAGTGGGATCTGCTCCCCTGGTGCCGCGAGGCCGACGTGGCGGTCATGGCCTACTCCCCGATCGAGCAGGGGCGGATCCTGCGGGTCGAGGCACTGGGCGCCGTGGCCCGGGCCCTCGGAGCGACACCGGCCCAGGTGGCACTCGCCTGGGTGCTGCGACAGGGCGTGGCCGCGATCCCGCGTTCCGGATCACCCGACCACGTTCGGGAGAACCGCGGCGCGGTGGACCTCGACCTTCCCGCCGAGGCGCTCGAGATCCTCGACGAGGTGTTCCCGCCACCCAGCGGGCCCACCCCCCTGGAGATGCTCTGAAGGAGTTGACAGGATGACGCGCCCGCTCGTCGTCGGGCTGGGAGGTTCCCTGCGCACCCCGTCGACCAGCCTCACCGCACTGTGTGTGGCGGTCGAGGGGGCGGCCGACGGGGGCGCCGACACCCAGGTGCTCGACCTCAAGCGGCTGCGTCTTCCGTTCTACACGTCCGAGCTCGGGGCCCCTCCGTCCGCCCGCCGGCTCGCGGACACCGTTCAGGCCGCCGACGCCCTGCTGTGGAGCAGCCCGACATACCACGGGTCGGTCAGCGGCGCGTTCAAGAACGCGGTGGACTGGCTCGCCCTCCTGGCCGACCATGACCCGCCCTACCTGAGCAACAAACCCGTCGGGATGCTGACGACCGCCGGTGGAGTGCAGGGCCTGCAGGCGATCAACGCGATGGAGTTCATCGTGCGGTCGCTGCGCGGCTGGGCCGTACCGCTGGTGCTGGCGGTCCCGCGGTCCTCCCGGGTCTTCGACGGGGACGGACGCCTCACCGACCAGGGGGTCGCGGACCAATTGCGCGGCCTCGGCGCGGAGGTGACCAGAGCGGCCCTGCAGTTCCAGGCGGAGGGCACGTGCGACTACGCGCAGGAGCGGCCGTCCGGGGCCGCCCGGGACTGAGCCCGGCCCAGTCACGCGGGGGCGCCGGGGTCGTACTCCGTCAGGGCCCGGTCCGCTCCACGGTCCGGTGCTCGCCGCGCGCCCCGGAGCGCCCGGGCGGGAAGTGCGGCAGGACGTGTTCGGCCAGTTCGTCGATCACGTCGGCGACCGGACGGCGGCTGTGCTTGAAGTTGATCATCAGCTGGTCGATGCCGATGCCCTGCCAGGCCCGCATCATCGCCAGGAACGACACCCGGCCCACCGAGAAGCCCTGGTGGATGCGCCGGGGCAGGGCCAGCGGATCCTCGGTCAGATCCAGATAGGTGGCCTGCGCGTACGGCTTGAACCCGCCGTCGTCGCCCCGCGTCAGCTCCCGCCACCGCTCGATGTTCTCGGCCTGCTGCTGGAGCGGCGGGGTGTAGTACAGCCAGCCGTCCGTGTTGTCGGCGATCCACCGCACGTCCTGCCGGCCGCGTCCCGTCATCAGTACGGGGATCCGCCGGTACACCGGCTTGGGCAGCAGATCGGTGCCGCGCATCCGGCCGAGCGGCGACTCCACGTGCGGGAAACGGTGCTCGAGGACGACACGGAAGTACTCGAGCGACTGCCGGAACCTCTCGGCCCGGCTGTCGAGGTCCTGACCGAGGGCCGGGAACTCCACGGGCCGGTCACCGGTGGCCACCCCGAGCAGGAGCCGTCCGCCGGACAACTGGTCCACCGAGGCGGCCGCCTTGGCGGTGTGCAGTGGATGCCGCAGGGGCATGACGATGCTGGCGGTCCCCAGGGTGATCGAGGTGGTGCGGGCACTGAGCTGACCCAGGTACACCCAGGGGTCGAAGACCTGCCCGGCGTCGCCGAAGTTCGGGTCCAGCAGCGGCACGTCACGGACCCACACCGAGGCGAAGCCGGCCTGCTCGGCCTGCTGGATCCGCTCGATGTGCCCGGCCAGGGACGGCACGGGCCCGTCGAATCCCTCCAGGGGCGTGATGGCGCCGACGGTCATCCGACCGCCGGGATACGCCCTGGCCATGGCCGCGTGCTCGGAGAACGGCCGCTGCGCCCTGCCTTCGACGTCCACGGGTGCGCCGGCTGAAGGAACTGTCGATTGTGTCATGCGGTCCTCCGGCGATTTCATGCCGAGTCCGGGTCCGAGTCCGGATCCGGGTCTGCGTCGGACGTGTGCCGAGGCTGCCCGACCGAGGGTCCTCGCGCATCCCTTCGCCGACGTGGCGCCGACGACCTAGCCCGGGGCGCCGACGAGAGCCTCGAAGTCCCGGGGCAACTGGGACATAACATGGCGGAACTCGCCCCCACTGACGGCGTCCCTCAGGGTGCTCAGCTCCGCCCGTACGCCTTCGCGGGCCTCGTCCGGGCTCACCCCTGCTCGCCTGCTCACCCGATCGATGAACTCGTCGAGTCCGAAGCGCTCGGCCTCCGGAGTGGGGGAGACCAGCGGTTCCTTCAGCGGCTTGGGCAGTTCGGACGCGAGGTCCTCCGCCTCACCCCGGGTGAGCCGCTCGGCCAGGGTTTCCAGAGTGGCACGGGTGAGGGGCTCCGCCTTCTCCGGGGGGATAGGGGCGCGCTGGGTGACGGTGTCGAGAAAGGTCTTGTAGTCCATGAGGCGTTCCCCTTCTGATGCTGTGCAACTGCCTGGCGTGGCCCTGAGACAGCCACCGAAGGGTGCGTCGTGCGCCTGGTGGTTGCGGGCTGATGCGCCTCGTCGTGCATGCGCCTCAGCAGAGGCCACTTCCATGCTCGGGATGTGGGCCACTCCCTGCCTGCCCCCGACGGGCGGAAAATCGGCGGGCTCCGTGGACCCCCGAGCACAAGTGCGGACGCCCTCCGCCACGGCGAAGGGGACACCGCCACCGGTCTGCCGGATGTGCGTCAGGGCGCCGTGCCTGTGGGGGCGGCCGGCTTTCCCGCCGTCGCGTTTCCGGCCGGCCTGTTGGACGTCCGGAGCGTCCCGCGGCACGAGCCGTCGGGCGATGTCCGTCAGCCACACCGCGAGGTCGATGCTGTTCCGCCAGGGTAGGAAGGCGTGTTCTTTTTCGGCCTGGGGTGCGGAGGCGCCCAGCAGGCGGGCTCTGCGAATCTCGACCGGTAACAGCCGATGGCGGCGCCGGCGGGAGCGAACGACGCCGTCCGGTCCGGTTCCCGGTGAGGAGGCGAGAGGCATGGCTGTGATGGGTGTGTCGAAGTTCGAGAGGTTCTTCCGCGCCGCCGGGGGCCTCGACGTGGACAAGAGCGACCTGAAGCGGTACGGCGACTTCGTCGACGCCAAGCTCTACGACCTCCTGGTCGTCGGCCAGGCGGCGGCCAAGGCCAATGGCCGGGATATCGTCGAACCGTGGGACCTGCCGATCACCAAGGGCCTCCAGGAGAGCATCCACCGGTTCCGGCGGCTTGACGAGGAGGTCGAGCTGAAGCCGATCCTGGAACAGCTCGCCACGCACCCGCCCCTCGACAGGACACCCACCCCGGAGACCGAAGAGCGCTACCCCGAGATCATCGGCGGTCTCAGCGTCGCCCTCGCCGACACGTTCAAGATCATGTACCCGGATGTCAAGAACCCGCAGACCAGCCATTGGGACGGCGCGACCGCGGTGTTCGACCGGCTGCTGTAGCGGTCGCGCCCCGGTGCATGTCACCGATCCGAACCGACAGGGCGGCAGACGGACGCCGGCCCGTCGACGCCCGCGGCGACGGCCGGGCTCGGACCGAAGTCGTCCTCCGTGAGTTGTTCGGCGCTCCGGAAAGGGGATCCGGACGGGCCCTGCCGCTCTCGTCGTACGACCAGCGACTCGTGAACGGAGCCACACCATGACACAGGAACTGCAAGGGATGCGGGTGGCGATTCTGGCCACCGACGGCGTCGAGCGCGTGGAACTCGACCTGCCGCGCGGTGCGCTGCAGGGCGCGGGTGCGAAGACCGAGATCATCTCGCTCCATCCCGGCGAGATCCAGGCCCGCCAGTTCGACCTCAACGCGGCAGGAACCTTCCCCGTGGACCGCTTGGTCGCCGACGCCTCCGTCGACGACTACCAGGCCCTGCTCCTGCCCGGCGGCACCATGAACCCCGACCAACTGCGCATGGACCGCGACGCGGTGAAGTTCGTCAAGGACTTCATGGCCACCGGGAAGCCGGTCGCTTCGATCTGCCACGGCCCCTGGACCCTGGTGGAAGCCGACGCCGTGCGTGGCCGCCGCCTCACGTCCTGGCCCAGCATCCGCACCGACCTGCGCAACGCGGGCGCGGAGGTCGTCGCCGATCAGGAGGTGGTCGTCGACGGGCAGTTGATCACCAGCCGCAGCCCAGCCGACCTGCCTGCCTTCTGCGCCGCCATCGTGGAGCAGTTCGCCCGGGCGCACCATCCCACGCCCGGCTGAACCAACGGCCAGGTCGCCGCGGAGAGAGCAGCGCCGTTGCGCGGCGCCCGGGCTGGTCATCCGCGGCGGTCGCCTCCGTACGGATCCCGGTCCGTGGCGTGGCGCGGCCGCGTCGAACGGTCGCCACGGCCAGGGACAGGACCGCCGCGGCGCGCTGTACCAGCCTGGAGAGGCCTGTCCCCGCAGACCGACCGGTGGCGCCACTTTTCGACCCGCTGGGCGCAGGCGGACGACCGGGTGAACAGCCACGTTGGGGCCTGTGGGGACCGCTCGGCGGTCCGTCGGCGGAAGCGAACACGGAGGGTGCCCCCTCCACGGGCGGTCACCCGCGCAGCGGCCCCGCCAGCTGAACGAGTTTCGAAGCCGGGCGGACAGGGCCCGGAGGACGAACGGTCGCCGACGGACGTCGACAGCCGCAGAAGGAGTTCCTCATGGCGAAGGCAGTGGGCATCGACCTGGGTACGACGAACTCGGTGATCGCGGTGTGGGAGGGTGGTGAGCCTTCGGTCGTGCCC
>NZ_JBEYXR010000035.1:0-70518 GCF_040645135.1 Streptomyces sp. NPDC046859 | reverse complement strand
TAGCGCGAGTCGCCCCACTCGGGGAACCGCTCGTCCAGGGGCACCGGCTCGGCGGTGACGTCCCAGCCGAGCGGCTCGAACCGGCGCCGTACGCGGGCGGCGCCGCCCCGCGCCGGCAGCGCTCCGGGCGGAAACCCGGAGCGCCGGTACCGGGCGGCAGGGCTCACCGCGTCACCGCGGTGGCCGGCCCGTGTGTCAGTTACAGGTCGTGACGCTCAGGCTGCTGTCGCCGCAGAGCAGCAGGCTCGCGCGGCTGCCGGTCTCCACGTCCCCCATGGCCTCTTCCTTGGGGGTCTCCATCGACTGCAGGTCGAACAGGTTCATGACGTCTTCCCTTCGTACGGCAACGGGTTGTCTTCTTTCCTCACGACCCCGGGAGGGGCCGAGTCATGGGGCCGCCGGGTGGGCGGCGGGAGGAACGGCAGTCCGGCGGACCGGGTGCCGTGGACGGAGGCGACGGCGAGCAGGCATCCGGCCGTGCCCGTGGAGAGGTCCATCGACAGGCGCATCATCTGCTCGCCGGGGAAGGCGAGCCGGCCGCGGTAGGACATCGCGTGCCAGGAAAGCGCGTCGAGCTGCCGCCGGATGGCCTCGGGACCGGTGCCGGGCATCTCGGCCGTCGTGCGGCCGAGATGCAGCACCATCCCGGCCACCCCCCGGTACAGGCCCGGCTGGGCGTAGAACATGGCCTGCGCCGCGGCCACGATCTCGCCTCTCGCCCGGGTGAAGTCCTCGTCCTGGCGGTGCGCCAGGTAGTCGTCGAGCACCATGCCGATGCCCACGCTGCCCGCGCCCAGGTAGGGCATGGTGCGCCAGCCCTCGTCGACCTGGAGCGCGCCGCCGGCGCCACGGACGCACCGCGCGAGGTCCCGGCGCAGTTCGTCCCGCGCGAGGTCGAGCAGAGCGGGGTCCCGGTCGGCTTCGTACAGCCGCAGGAAGAGCAGGGCCCGCCCGGCGGCGCCGTGCAGCAGGCCCGCGCGGCCCCGGCCGACGCTCACGTCCCCGGCGGAGCCCCTCCGGGCGGTCAGCTCGGCGCAGCGCCGCGCGGCGGTGCGCAGGGCGCTCTCCCCCGTGGCCGCGGCCAGCGAGTCCAGGGCCAGGCCCAGTCCGGCGGTGCCGCTGTGCAGGTCCGGGGCCAGGTCGTCGAAGGGCTGGTCGAGGAGCAGTTCGGCGAGTTCCAGGGCGCGGTCGCGGTGACCGAGGTGTTCCAGCGTCCAGGCGACACCGGCGAGGCCGTCGTGGAAACCGAGTGGCATGCCCGACGGCGGTTGCTTGGTCCGCTCCAGGAGCCACTGTTCCCCGTCCTCGTACCGGCCCGCGCCGCTCTCGGCCAGCGCGTACAGCACTCCCGCTGCGCCGTGGCCGAAGGCCAGTCCGCCGCCGGCCGTGCCGAACTGGGCGATGTCGCCGGGGAAGAGGCGGTCGGTCCGGGACGGGGTCGCAGAGACGCGGATCGCCGCGGCCATCGAGTCCCTGCTGCGGGGCCAGTCGCCGGGGCGGACCGGGACCACCGGCCCGCCCTCCCGTACGGCCGCCGGGGTGCCGGCGGGCTCGGTTGCGCCGCGGGTGATCTCGTCGACCGCCGCGTCCAGGAACGCCCGGTCCACCGGGAACTGTCCGGCGACCACGTCGGCAAGGTGGGCCGCCTTGCGCCGGTCCAGGGCCAGCAGGCTGGTCAGCGGCAGGAACAGAGCGAGCCGCAGGCAGGCCAGCGCGTACCGGTCCACCGCGACGCCCCTGCGGTCGGACGGTGCCACGAACCCCGGGTTGGCGACGGTCTGCCGACCGGCTTCGCCGACCTGGTGCGCGGCCTCGAAGTCCAGCAGGGCGACGCTGTCGTCCTCGCGGATCATGATGTTGAACAGGTGCAGGTCGTTGAAGACCACGCCGCGGGCGTGGACGTCCTCCACGGCGCGCTCCACCCGGGCGTGGACGTCGAGGGCCCAGGCCGTGTACTCGGCCAGCCGCTCCTCGCCGGGGTCGGCCTCGATGAGCGGGTGGCGGCGGGCGAAGAAGGTGTTGAGCGGCTTGCCGTCGATGTGCTCCATCACCAGGAAGTGGTGTTCGCCGACGGTGAAGTGGTCGAGCACCTCGGGGGTGCAGTCGAGACCGGACAGGCTCTCCAGCGCGCGGCGTTCGCGGTGCAGCCGGGCGACGGCGTCCGCGCCGTCGGCCGCCAGACCGGCGTGCGGACGGGCCTCCTTGAGGACGACCCGCTGTCCGGTGCGGGAGTCGCGGGCGAGGTAGACACCGCCGCCGTTGGAGAAGTGCAGTGCCGACTCGATGGCGTAGGGCAGCCCGGCCACGGTCAGCGCGTCGCGTGCCTCCAGGTGCGGACGCAGGAACGCGGGCGGTTCGACCCAGTCCGGTATGCGGAAGACGGGGCCGCGCAGATCGGGCACGAGCACCCCGTGGGGGCCGGTCACGGCCGGGCGCAACTCCCCTTCCGCGTCGTAGCAGTTGCGCCGGGTGAACCCGCCGTAGCGGACGTGCACGGGGCCGTCGCCGAGCCGCAGGTCGCTCAGGATGTGCGGTCCGGGTTCGCCGACCAGCAGCCGCCCCAGCTCGTCCGCGAGCCGTTCGAACCGCTCCTCGTCCGCCGGGTAGACGGTGATGAACTTGCCGCTGCCGGAGCGGTCCGCGTACTTGGCGTTGCGCTGGTGCAGCAGGTAGCGGCTGGGGACGAACTTGAAGGCGGTGCCGTCGGCTACGCAGTGCCGCCACACCCGTTCCAGCACGGACTCGGCGTTGTCGAGGCACGCGGAGACGTGGATCTTCCAGCCTTGATCGGGCAGTTCGGCGTCGGCCGGACGCAGGGCGAGCCAGTCACCGCTCTCGTTGCGCTGCCATCCCTCCGGGACGGGCCACAAGGCCGCGGCGTACCGGGTGCGTCCCGCGCCGGCCGCGGAGACGGTGCGGTGCGGAGCGTCGTAGAAGTACGGGTCCGCGTCGCAGTACACGGCATAGCCCTTGTTCACGCCGTCTCCCTCCCGTCCGGTCGCTGACGGGGAAGACGCTGTCATGGTGCGTACCGTCCCGCACAGTCACCGCTGTCATCACCTTGATGTGCGGAACGCACGAGTAACCACGGACGTCGCGCCGGAGTGAAGGCGCCTGGGGTGCCTGGTGGAGGGGCCGGCGGGCCGCGTGTGCCGCTCAGTCCAGGGGCGACGGCACAACCGGTCTCTTTCGGCGTCGAGTCGACCACGCGATCCGCCTGGCCGACCGCGCGGGCTGCGCCCCGGCGCCCCGGCGACCCGGCGACCCGGCTCCGACAGGAGCGAGGGATCGCCGGGGCGACGGAGCGGCGCGTCAGTACCAGCCGGTGCAGGCAATCGTCCCGCCCTTGCCGTTGGTGCCGCAGGCGCGCATCACCAGCCCGTTGTCGTTCCACTGGGTGGTGTACGCGTCGCCGCCCGAGGTGACCGTGGTGTAGCCGAGCATCGGTTCCCAGGTCTGCCCGTTGTCGCTGCTGCGGTCGACCCAGATCTCGTCTCCGACCGTGCCGCCGATGATGCGTCCCCAGGCGCACGCGGTCGTGCCGTTGTAACGCAGCTCCACGGTGCGGCCCCACACGGTGGTCGACTTGGCCGTCCACGCGCCCGCGGAGTTCGGCTCGGTGCCGTCGCCGCAGGACGTGTTCGAGTCGGCCCCGTCCAGCGTGCCTCCGATGGCCGCGTACTGCCCGCACGACGGTACGCCGGGGGTGATCGCGGGGCCTTGCAGGAACAGGTTGCTCACCCAGCTGCGGTAGTCCGGCAGATAGGTCCAGACGTTGTTGACCATGCCGTCGACGGTGACCCGTTCACCCACCCGCTGGCACAGGGCCCTGACGGCGACGGAGATGCCGTTGCCGTTCTGCCACTTGACCGGGCTGCCGGTGTGGGAGTTCTCGCGCAGGTTGGGCCGGCCCCACGTCTTCACGTGCTGGCCGAGCCCGTCGTACTCCCAGACCGGGAACACGCCTGCGGTGTGCGGCCGGAACGCTCCCTGGTATCGGTCCCACCGGGCGTCCGCGACCCGGACGACGTCGCCCGAGTTGGGCGCCTCCACCACTTTGCCGTCGCCGAGATAGAGCGCGACGTGCGTGATGCCCGTGCCGAAGTAGAGGATGTCCCCGGGCAGCAACGGGGCCTCGCCCTGCTCCTTGGTGAACTTGGTGTGGGCGTATCCCGGGTTCTGCCAGGTGGACTGCGTGGTGCGCTCGCTGACGATGTCCTGGCGGGTCGCCTTGTACCAGGCCCAGCGCACCAGCCCGATGCAGTCGAAGCTCCAGAGGTTGGGGTCCCCGTAGGACCGTGGGTCGGTCGGGTCGATCATGCCCTGGCTCGGGCCGGGAAGCCCCTGGGCGTGGCCGCCGCCCCACGCGTAACTCCAGCCGACATAGCGGCAGGCGACCTCCACCGCGTCCACCGCGGTAGCGCTCGCCCCCGGCTTCAGCGGCGCGCAGGCAGACGCCGCCTTACCGACGGCGGTCGAGGCGGTGGCCGCAGGTGGTGCCGTTTTCACGGCAGCGGCGGCTGTCGTCGTGGCTGGCAGCCCCAGACAGGCCACCGCCGTCATCGCTGCGAGCAGTACTCTCAGCAGGAGCGTTCGGTCGAGTGGTCTTCGACCGTCGCTCCCTCGCTCACTCGGTCTCATCTCGTGTCCCCGGTTTCTGATCGTGCCGTGGTCGGTTGGCTGAGGAAGAAGTCGGCCTTCCATGCCCGTCCCCGTAGTCGCTCTTCGTCATGGGCAGGCAGGACCGGCCCCAAGCCCCCTACTGCGCACCGCCTACGCACTGCGCCCGGACCTGCGTGCGCAGTACGCCGGATTCCCCTCGACGTCGTGTCAGCAGGTCGGCACGCCGTCGATCCAGTTGGTGGCGTTGTCGGTGTAGTAGCTGGCCATGTAGCCGCGATGGCCGCTGGAGGTGAGCACCCATACCCAGTACGGGTTGCCGCCGACGCTCTGCGCGCCTTCCTGCTGGCAGTACACCCATACCTGCGCGGGACTGCTCACCGTCGTCTGCACGGTGGGGCAGTTGGCGGCGGACGGGTACAGATAGCACTGCTCTCCGCCACCGGCACGGACGTTCACACCGGAGGCCCAGACACCGTAGTAGCCCTCGCCGTGCCCGGTCGCATGGGCGGAACTCGCCGTGCCGAAGACAAGGCCGGCGGCGGCGACAGCCGTGGAAGCCACGGCCGCGGCGGCGGTTCTCACAGAGCGAATCATGGTGCGGTCCTCCTGGGGGTGGTCTGACAGTGGATGCCCGGCCGGCGTCCGTGGGCACGCGCTGGGCACGGCAACCGTTCGCGGCGGTTGACCGGGTTCGGGCCCGTCGAGTAACGGCCCGTCGACTATCACACGGGCAACGTGGGGAGGTCAGTGAACCGAGGGTGCATGATGTCTTGCGACTGATAACGAGCGTGTTATGTCAGCAGGTTGGACGGGTGGAGGGGTACTTCTCCGTGGGAGCGTCCAGGTCGAGGGAGCCGAGCATTCATCAGCTGCGGCTGTTTCTCACTCTGAATGAGGAACTCCATTTCGGGCGCGCAGCCGCGCGTTCGTTCATCACACAGCCGGCGCTGAGCCAGCAGATCCGAGAGCTGGAGAAGCGTTTGGGGGTAGCTGTGGTGGAACGCTCGGGCCGGACGATTCGTCTCACGGAAGCGGGGCAGGCACTCCTCCCCGAAGCTCGAGCGGCGGTCGGCGCTGTCGACCGGCTGCGGCGCGTCGCCGACGCCCAGGTGCGGCAGGCGTCCGGTCGACTCGTCGTAGGGACCATGGGAGCAGAAGCCTCCATGAAGCACACACGCTCCGTGCTCGGCCTACTCCGTAATCGGCACCCGGGTATGACCGTGCAGCTGATCAATTTGGGCTTCGGTGATCATCTTGCCGCGCTGGCACAGCAGGAGGCCGATGTCGTCTTCCTCCGCCCGCCGGTGACGGACGACATAGAAGTGCACCACCTGGCCACGGAGCCGCGCGTGGCGTGTCTCGCCGCCGATCACCCGTTGGCGTCCCTGCCCGCTCTCACCCTGGCCCACTTCTCCGGTGTGCCCGTGGTGGACATGCCGCAGGAGGTGCCGCGCCTGTGGTGGGACTTCTGGGCGGTCGACCCGCGCCCCGACGGCAGCCGTGTCCGTTACGGACCGGTGGTCACCGACATGGAATCGTTGCTGCACACCGTGGCCGCCGGTGAGGCGATGTGCTTCCTGCCGGCGGCCGCGCGCGAGTACTTCGCCCGGCCGGGCGTCACGTACGTCGACGTGGCCGACCTTGCGCCCTCCACGTCTGCTCTCGCCTGGCTGAGGGCACGGCGGAGCGAAGCCACCGTCCGGGCTGTACGGCAGGCTGCCCGAGAGGCCATGACGCGCGGCGTCAGTGACCCGGAGGCGATGCCCGCCTGAGCCCATCATGAAGCGCAAGGGGCCGTCGCTCTGGCGAGAGAAGGTCGGCGGCGGCTGGAACGCCTGCTCCGCCCTCGTCGGCACCGGCGACCTCTCCGGTGACGGCGCACCGGCCTGCTGGCCCGTGACACCGCCGGGAGGCTGTGGCGGTACGCGTCCACGGGAAACGGCACGTACAGCAGCCGGGCGCTGGTCGGCGCGGGCGGCTGGAACACGTTCAAGGGCCTGTACCGACCCGAACGCGGAAAGACGAGGACGGCCCCCATCGTGATGTTCACGCCGGGGGCCGCCTCGTTCCTGCCGCCTCACATCGCAGGCGTACGAACGCGAACCGCGGCCGGAGGACCGGCGTGGGTGCCCCGGCCGCACGACCGGGGCACCTCAGCCCGGCTACGCGGTGATGATCGCCGGGTCGCTCACGCCCGGCTGTCCGTTCTCAACGTGCCCCGCGAACCGGCGCAGGAAGACCTTGTCGCCGTCGGCGGTGACGGTCAGGTCGTACCAGCGGCGGCTTGCGGTGAGGTCGACGGTCCGCCGCACGGTCACGCCCGGGCGGACCGTGACGGCCGAGGGCCTGCCGCCGTAGCCGTCGGCGATGCGCAGTCGTGCCGTGCCGGTTCCCCTGTGGGTGAAGGTGAGCTCGAGGTCGTCGCCCCGGTGGCGGGCGGTGACCTCACAGCCGGCCACGCTGTTGGAACCCTTGAAGACCCGCACGAAGCCATTCGGGCCGTGCACGGTCAGGTCGTAGGAGCCGGCGGAGTAGGCCGAGTTCCAGGTGTCCCGGAGCGTCCGGCCGGCCTCGGTGGTGTACGTCCAGGGACCGTCGGCGCGGTTGCCGGAGGTGACGTGGAAGGCACCGCCGGCCTTCGGCCCGGAGGCGAAGGTGAGGGTGAGCTTCCCGGCGGCCACGTCGACGGTGGCGTCGACGTGCGGGGCGTACTTCAGCGGCCGGGAGCGACGCAGTCCGCGCTCCTGCCGGGGCATGCGCGGGTCGGCGGGCGGGGTGGGCCTGTAGTCGGGGTGGCGTTCGCGGTCCTGCGGCTCGTACGCGTCGGTGCCGGGCAGTGGGGCCGGGCGCGCGTCCTTGCGGGAGAAGTCGAACGCGGACGTCAGGTCACCGCAGATCGCCCGGCGCCACGGCGAGATGTTCGTCTCGCGCACGCCGAAGCGGCGTTCCATGAACCGCAGGATCGAGGTGTGGTCGAGGGTTTCGGAGCAGACGTAGCCGCCCTTGCTCCAGGGGGAGACGACCAGCATCGGCACGCGCGGGCCCAGCCCGTAGGGGCCCGCCGTCCTGCGGCCGTCGCCCGGGAAGAGGTCGGGGGTGACGTCGACGGTGGACAGACCGCGGGAGGCGTCCTTCGGCGGCAGCGGCGGCACGACGTGGTCGAAGAAGCCGTCGTTCTCGTCGTAGGTGATGAACAGGGCCGTCTTCGACCAGACCTCGGGGTTGGAGGTGAGGGCGTCCAGGACCTGGGCGATGTACCAGGCGCCGTAGTTCGAGGGCCAGTTGGAGTGCTCGGAGAAGGCCTCGGGGGCGGCGATCCAGGAGATCTGGGGCAGTTCTCCGGCCTTGACGTCGGCGCGCAGGTGGTCGAAGTAGCCGTCGCCGTTCTTGACGTCGGTGCCGGTGCGGGCCTTGTCGTACCAGGGGTCGCCGGGCTGGGCGTTGCGGTACTTGTCGAAGTACAGCAGGGAGTTGTCGCCGTAGTTGCCGCGGTAGGCGTCCTGGATCCAGCCCCAGGAGCCGGCCGCGTCCAGGCCGTCGCCGATGTCCTGGTAGATCTTCCAGGAGATGCCGACCTGCTCCAGACGCTCGGGGTAGGTGGTCCAGCCGTAGCCGAGTTCGGCGTTGTCCAGGACCGGGCCGCCGCCGCTGCCGTCGTTGCCCGTGTAGCCGGACCACATGTAGTAGCGGTTCGGGTCGGTGGAGCCGATGAACGAGCAGTGGTAGGCGTCGCAGACGGTGAAGGCGTCGGCGAGGGCGAAGTGGAAGGGGATGTCCTCGCGGGTCAGGTACGCCATGGTCGTGGTGCCCTTGGCGGGCACCCACCGGTCGTACCTGCCGCCGTTGTAGGCCTGCTGGCCGTAAGGCATGGAGATGCTCAGTTACGCCTGGAACTCGGTCAGGTCGATGGCGTGAACGCGCAGTGGACAGCCGTACATCGGATGTACCGTCTCCCGCTCGGGCACCATGCCGAGCTTGCGGATGACGTTCTCAGAGGCAGTGTCCCCAACCCGGCTGATGCTGATGACGCGGTCCAGGCCGCGGTCCTGGAGCGCGAACTCCAAGGTGGCGTGCGCTGCTTCGGAGGCGTATCCCTGACCCCAGAACTGTGAGCCCAGACGCCAACTGATCGCCACGGCGGGCATCACCTCCGGCAGGAACTCGGGCACCGACAACCCCGTAAAACCGATCAGTTCGCCCGAAGCCAGCAGTTCGACGGCGAAGAGCCCAAAGCCCTCCTCGTCCCATTCCTCCTCCCAGCGTTCGATCTCCTCGGCCGTGTCATCCAGATCGCGCACCGAACCGTCGTCGACCCAGCGCATGACCCGTGGGTCCGCGTTGATTTCCGCCATCGGGGCAAGGTCATCGTCGTGCCAGCTACGGAGGAGGAGACGGGGGGTGCGGATCTCGGTCATGCCCCCATCCTGCCGAAGGAAGGGCCCTCATCCGTAATCCGACGCCCACGAGGGCGACAATCACACCGCGGTGACACCGCAGGTCCTGGGGGCGCATGAGGTGACGGCACCCGGTCGGCCCAGTACACGGACCTGATCCCGCCCTGCCTGGCCCGCGGCAGCCATCGGTCCGCGTCCGACGCCCGCGACTCCTCGCGCAAGCCGGCGCGGCCGAAGCTGTCTGCGCAGGCCGAAGGGATACGCACCACCGCTGGCGCCCCGGCGGACGGGATGAGCAACCGGCAGACCCGACGGCCCGTCGAGCTCCCGGGTCCGATCGATCATCAGGAGTTCGCCCTCCGGTCACCGGGCAAGGCCTGTCAGCACATTGTCCGCGGCAATCCCGGGGTAGCGTCCCTGGCATGGTCTCTCACACCACCGTTGAGCGCGCTCAACGCCTCATGCAGTTGCACGCCCAGTACAAACCGCTCGTCCTGCCGACCGTCTGGGACGTCTGGTCCGCGCGCACGGCGGTCGCCTCCGGCTTCCCCGCGCTCACCGTCGGCAGCCATCCCCTCGCCGACTCCCGGGGAGCCGACGACAACGAGGGGCAGACCTTCGAAGAGGTACTCGCCGCCGTCAAGCCGATCATCGCAGCAGTCGACGTCCCCGTCTCCGTGGACCTGGAGGCCGGATACGGGCAGAAGCCCGCAGACCTCGTCGCCGGACTGATCGAGGTCGGCGGCGTCGGTCTCAACATCGAGGACACCGTCCACTCGGACGGTGGCCGCGTACGCAGCACGCAGGAGCACGCAAGCTACGTCGCCGGCCTGCGTACAGCGGCTGACGACGCAGGTGTTCCGGTCTGGGTCAACGGGCGCACCGATCTCTTCATGCACGCGCAGGACGCTTCCGCCGTCCTCGACGAGGCGATCGAGCGACTGCGGGCCCTGGAAGAGGCCGGCGCCGACAGTCTCTACCCGGTGGGTATTCAGGACGACGACGATCTGCTCACGGCGGTGATCGGCGCCGTCACCGTTCCTGTGAATGCTACGGCCCATCCCGTCCGGCACGATCTTGAGCGTTTCCGCCGTCTCGGTGTAGGCCGGATCACCTACGGCCCACTGCTGCAATTCGCCATGGCGGACGCGATGAAGGACATGCTCAAGCGGTGGGCACCCTGAGGGGTTGGCCAGGCAACGGGCCGGCCAGCGGTGTCACTTCGCTTGCCGCAGACGTGACCGACGCGGAGGTGACCGACGCGGAGGTGAATCACCTCAGCGGAGTTCGGTTGCGCTGAACGGGGCAGCCCCGGGTGGCCGTTACCGGCCTTCGGGGCTGCGCGGTGCCATTGCGTCTCGGGCCCGGACCGTCATAGCCCTCAGGCACCCCGGTCCGGGGCGACGGCGCGGCTTACGCAGTCCCGCAGCAGGGTGCGTCGCTGCTCGTGCACGCTCTCGGGTTCCTGTGCCGAGGCGGCGTAGACGTTGCTCACCGGAGACCACGCCATGGACATGGCAATGACCATGGCCATCACGTCGAAGGGGTCTCCCTGTCTGATGCGCCCGGCGGCCTGGGCCTCTGCGATCGCACGGAGTTTATGGTCGTCGTAGTGGTCGTGGTCCGCCACGAGATGCCCGGTCGGGCGCCGCTCCAGCCGCGCCCAGGTCGCCAGCCGGATCAGATCGGGGCGGCTGAGGTACTCGTCGTAGAGGCGCACCGCCCAGTCGGCGAGGTCCGTGGCGTCGATGGGGACGACGTTGGTGATGCGCTCCAGTGAGGCGAAGAAGATCGCGTCGAAGAGCTGCTCCTTGTTCCCGAAGTAGCCATAGAGCTGAGCCTTGTTGGTGCGCGCGGCGGTGATGATCCGCTCGATGCGCGCACCGGCGATGCCGTACTGGGCGAACTCCTGGGTGGCAGCGTCGACGATGCGCTGGTAGGTAGCGGCTCCGCGACTGCTCGATGGCTGGTCAGGCATATCTGGACCTTAACAGACAGACTCGTCTGTTTGCTTTTCGGGCCTCACCCCTCTACCGTCGTACAGACCGAACAGTCTGTCTAAGGAGTCAGAAATGCGTTCCACGACCGGATGGCAGGCGGACAGCACGACACCCACTCTGCGCCGCGCTGCGCTGGAGCGCCGGGAGTTGCGCCCGGACGACATCGCGGTACGTGTCGACTACTGCGGTGTCTGCCACACAGACCTCCACGCGCTGCAGGCGCTCGGGAGCGACACAAACGGCGTGCTCGTACCCGGGCACGAGTTCACCGGGGTGGTGGCCGAGGTCGGCAGCGCGGTGTCCGACTTCTCCCCGGGCGACCCCGTGGCCGTCGGCAACATCGTCGACTCGTGCGGCACCTGCCGCATGTGCCAGGCCGGCCAGGAGAACTTCTGCCGTGAGTTCCCGACACTGACCTACGGCGGAACCGACCGGCAGGACGGGTCGACCACCCTGGGCGGAGACTCCCGCGAATACGTCGTGAGCAATCGGTTCGCCTACCCTCTCCCTGCGGGCCTCGACGCAGCCGCCACAGCCCCCCTGCTCTGCGCCGGCGTCACCGTGTGGGAACCGCTGCAAGCCCTCGGAGTGGGTCCAGGCAGCACCGTCGCCGTGGCCGGGCTCGGCGGCCTGGGACACCTCGCGGTCAAGATGGCGACGGCACTCGGCGCCACGACCTCCGTCATCAGCCGGTCTCCGGACAAGGCTCACGAAGCGCGCGGCCTGGGGGCCGAGGGTTTCATCGTGTCCACCGACGCGGAGCAGATGGAAGCGGTCCGCGACCACTTCGACGTGGTCATCGACACCATCTCCGCTCCCCACGACCTGGCTCCGTACCTGCGCGTCACCGCCATGGACGGCACCCTCAGCCACCTCGGCCACCTCGGACCGGTCACCGTGGAAACCATGGACCTGCTCATCGGCCGCAAGAAGCTCAGCTCCGCCGGCAGCGGAGGCCGCCCGTCCACCGCCGCCATGCTGCATTTCTGCGCCGAACACGGCATCACCGCCGACATCGAACTGCTGCCGTCGTCCGAGGTGAACAAGGCCCTCGAACGCCTGGGCCGCAACGACGTCCGCTACCGCTTCGTGCTCGACATGTCCGACCTGGACTGACCACCGTCGAAGCGGCTCGTCCGACGGCAAGCCCGCCGACAAGCACGGGAGCCGTGGACACGGTCGACGGCGAGCGGGTTTCGCGGACACCGTCGAAGGAGACCTGCCGGGGCGTCAACCAGCGTCCATGGGCTCTCCCCGCGCTTCAACGCAAGCGCGGTCAGGCGGGCTCGAGGTGACTGATCACCCCGTTGTCGGCGCTTTCCCCGCCCGCAGCAAGGACCAGCAGCGTCTGACTCATACAGGTCGCCCACACCGGCCCGACGCGGAGCCTGATGCACGCCAGTCCGCGAGAGGCGTCCAGCATGCTCACACCACCTACGGCGCTGTCCCCACAAACGAGCAGGTCTGCGCCCTCAGGGCCTGTGTCCCTCGGCCTGGCACGGTGTCCCAGGCCCAACGACTGTGCCCGGTGACCGAGTTGATGTCGGTCTGCCCTGGCATGATCGCGGTCATGACCAGTCCGATCGTGGAAGAGCTCGTTCTGGGGGCGGCCCGGAGACATGGCGTTCCGGGCCCGGTGGCGCAAGAACTGCTATCCGCATCCCAGCGGTGTCTCCACCTCGTCCCATTCCAGGACCTGACGCCCGCCCAGCAGCAAAAGGCCCGTCCCGCCGCGCGCACGGGAGGCCTCCCCTGCCTGCCGGACGGCGTCGACTGGCCCGATGGACGCAACCCGCTGGTAATGACCGTCGATTGTGCGGCGCTCCCTCGTGCAGCCCTGGACATCGGACTTCCGTCCGACGGCACCCTGTTGTTCTTCATCGCGATCGAGTACGAGCCGGAGTCGTCGATGGTCCTGCACGTTCCCGCCGGCGTGCGCACCACACCACGCTCGGCAGCCTACGAACTCGACGGGGAACCAGAGCAAGTCAAGGTCTACCGACCGGATGTTCTGTATCCGGTTCCGGGACTGACCGTCTCGCCCGGCTGGCGTGACAGCCCGGCAACCAGCGCGTTCCTGGACGTCGGCGAGGACCGCGACGACATCCTGGATGCCTTCGAGGAAGCTGTGCGCAAAGCGGCAGCCGGCGGCGCGTCCCATGGGGTCGCCGTCCAACTCGGCGGCTACTCCAGCCCCTGGCAGTCACCGCCGGACGAAGGCGACCTCGTCCTCCTTGCCCAAATACACGGACAGTCGATCGACCTCAACGTCTACACCCAGACCCTCGTTGTCGGCACCCGCGAGGACATCGCCGCGCGTCGGTACGAAGCCTTGGAGTTCGAGCAGCAAGTCTGACCAGCACCGGGGTTCCAGTTCACCCCGCGTTGGTCCATCTGCCCAGTCGGCTCACACCCCACGGGCGAGCTCAGCACCTCGCGGTGGCGCAAAAAGCAACTCCGCGATCGGTTCCGACGGGGCCACCAGCGTCAAAAGGGGCGGGCACCCGTGATGCCCGCCCCGTGCTCGCGGATGAGTGTCAGAAGTCATCACCGCTCGCGAAGGGTACGACGACCGCACTGGGCGCACCGGGTAATCAGCGGCGGCCAGCAGTCTGGTCACAGACGGCCGCCTCCCCGCAACCGGGCCGACAATCAGACCCACCTACTGACCTCTTCGGATTGTTGTCGGGGGTAGTGACATGAACCGCTCCGGGTCTGATGGAGGCTCGATTCCCTGAGAGGATCGAGTCATGGCACGTCCGTCCCCCTATCCTGCTGAGCTTCGTGAGCGTGCGGTGCGCATGGTCGCGGAGGTCCGCCCGAATTACCCGACCGAGTGGGCCGCGATGAAGGCGGTCGCCGCGAAGCTCGGGATCGGTGCCGCTGAGACGGTGCGGACCTGGGTCCGCAAAGCCGAAGTCGATGCCGGCCAGCGTCCAGGCGTGACTTCGGACGAGGCTGCAGAGATCAAGCGCCTGAAGGCGGAGAACGCCGAGCTGCGGCGGGCGAACGAGATCTTGAAGGCGGCGTCGGCTTTCTTCGCGGCCGAGCTCGACCGGCCGTCGAAGCGCTCGTAGCGTTCATCGATGCGCACCGCCAGGTGTTCGGAGTCGAGCCGATCTGCCGAGTCCTGACCAGCCACGGACTGAAGATCGCGACGAGCACCTACTACGCGGCGAAGAACCGCACCCCCAGCACCCGAACAGTCCGCGACACCGAACTGAAGGCGCAGATCAGCCGCGTCCACACGGACAACTTCAGCGTCTACGGGGTCAGGAAAGTCTGGCGGCAACTGCATCGCGAGGGCATACCGGTGGCCCGCTGCACCGTCGCCCGACTGATGCGCGACCTGGGCCTGGAGGGCGCCCGGCGAGGGAAGAAGATCCGCACCACCGTCCGGGACAACGGCCATGAACGGGCTGCCGACCTGCTGCAACGCGACTTCACCGCATCCCGGCCGAACGAAAGATGGGTCGCGGACTTCACCTATGTCGCCACCTGGTCCGGGATCGTCTACGTCGCGTTCGTCGTGGACGTGTTCTCCCGGGCGATCGTGGGCTGGTCCGCCGCCACCAGCAAGCGGACCAAGCTCGTCCTCGACGCCCTCGACATGGCCTTGTGGCGCCGCGACCGCGCCGGAACTCCCGCTGAACCGGGGCTCGTTCACCATTCGGACGCCGGCAGCCAAGGCGGATTCAACTGGTCGTCGCAACACCCTGATCTCGGAGGTGTGCGACGTGGCCACGGCGGACTGGAGTTTGAAGACCAGCGATGTTCCGGAGGGGCGACGTCGGCAGTGGCGCGCTGACCGTGCATTGCGGCCGGCGATGCGCTCGCCGGGGCGGCCCGGTCCGTCTCGGGTCGTGCAGCGCCAGTTCTGGCGACTGATCGCCACGGGGGTCACGACGGCCGAGGCGTCGCTGGCGGTCGGCGTGTCGTGGCCGGTGGGTGCGAGGTGGTTTCGTCACGCTGGCGGCATGCCTCCGATCTCGTTGGCCGAGCCCTCGGGCCGGTATCTCACGTTCGAGGAGCGCGAGGAGATCGCGATTCTCAGGGCGATGAGCAAGGGTGTGCGCGAGATCGCCCGTGCCCTGGGGCGTGACCCCGGGACGATCTCGCGCGAACTGCGCCGCAACGCCGCCACGCGCAGCGGCAAGCAGGAGTACCGCGCGACGGTCGCCCAGTGGAAGGCTCAGCAGGCGGCCAAGCGCCCGAAGAGCGCGAAGCTTCTGGGCAACGACCGGTTGCGGGAGTACGTTCAGGAGAGGTTGTCGGGGAACGTTCTCCTGCCTGACGGGACGGTCGCCGCAGGACCGCAGACGCCTCCGTGGAAAGGGCTGAACAAGCCGCACCGGCAAGACAGGCGGTGGGCGACAGCATGGAGCCCGGAACAGATCTCGCACCGGTTGAAGGCCGACTTCCCCGAGGATGAGTCCATGCGCATCAGCCACGAGGCGATCTATCAGTCGCTGTTCATTGAGGGCCGTGGTGCGCTCAAGCGTGAGCTGGTCGCCTGCCTGCGCACCGGGCGGGCGCTTCGAGAGCCTCGGTCGAGGTCATGTAACAGGCCGCAAGGGCATGTCACCGCGGATGTCGTCCTCAGTGAACGTCCTGCGGAGGCCGCAGACCGCGCGGTCCCGGGGCATTGGGAAGGCGATCTGATCATCGGGACGGGCCGGTCCGCGATCGGCACGCTTGTCGAGCGCAGCAGCCCTCCATCCTCCTGGTGCATCTGCCGAGGATGGAGGGCTGGGGCGAGGTGCCGACCGTGAAGAACGGCCCGGCGTTGGGCGGTTACGGCGCCGTCGCGATGAACACTGCCCTGACGGTGTCGATGACGAAGCTTCCCGAGCAGCTCCGCAAGACACTGACCTGGGACCGCGGGAAGGAACGACAACGCGCTCATGGAGTCCCGGATCGGCCTCTACAAGACCGAGCTGATCAAGCCCCGCAGGCCATGGCATAGCCTCGCCGACGTCGAACTCGGCACCGCGGAGTGGGTCGACTGGTTCAACAACCAGCGCCTCCACACCGCGATCGGAGACATCCCGCCCCACGAGCACGAGACCACCCACTACGCTCAACACCAGCCCCAACCGGCGGCTGGAGTCAGCGCATAGAGCCTCCACCGATCCCGGAGCGGTTCACCGAACCAAAGCTCCGAGCTGTCTTCGACAAGCTCAAGACCAAGTACGGCACGGTCTTGGTGATCGTGGACCAGCCCGCTTCCATCGGCGCCCTCCCACTGACCGTCGCCAGGGACGCCGGCTGTCAGGTCGCCTACCTGCCAGGACTCGCCATGCGCAGGATCGCCGACCTCTACCCCGGCGAGGCCAAGACCGACGCTAAGAACCTCTAACAGAATGCTCTGCGGGGACTTGAGAGCTAACTCGGAGGCCGTGAACGAACGCGGTTGCTACTCTCCGGACGTGACCCTGACCGACCTCAACAACGGCTTTCGTGACGATGAGCAGCGGCGGCGCGTCCAGAGGGTCGTTCACGATCGCCTCGCAGACGACCGTGACCCGCAGGAATGCCGCTTCCTCATGCGGTTCTGGTGGCAGCTGGTCATGTCGTATCAAGAGGTGTCGATGGACCAGCTCAGCCTGAACGTCGGTAAGCCGAAGCTGGACGTGATCGAGGCGCTGATCAGCGCCATCAGGTCGTCCCATGCCGACATCGACGCCTGGATCACCACCACACAGCAAGTTTTTCCAGTGATCCAAGACCGCGGCTTCGAGGCTGCCCAGAACAACGAACGTTAACGCGGCCGGAGCTTCTTCAGCCGTCGCCAGCAGATGATGCTGCAAGCGAGGCTGAGGAAGGCTTCGTGGATGTCATCGCGTATCTCCCAGCGGATGCGTAGGCGGCGGAACCAGTGCAGGTGGGCGAACGCTCGCTCGACGACCCAGCGTTGGGTGCCCAGGCCGGAGCCGTGTTCGGTGCCGCGGCGGGCGATCTGCGGTTTCACGCCGAGGTCCCAGACCAGGCGGCGGTACTTGTCATGGTCGTATCCGCGGTCGGCCAGCACCGCCTCAGGGCGGCGCCGGGGCCGGCCGCGCTTGCCCCGCACGGGCGGCACGGCCTGGAGGAGGGGGATCAGCTGGGTGACGTCGTTGCGGTTGCCGCCGGTCAGGGTGACGGCGA
Source organism: Streptomyces sp. NPDC046859 (assembly GCF_040645135.1). Lineage (NCBI taxonomy): Bacteria > Bacillati > Actinomycetota > Actinomycetes > Kitasatosporales > Streptomycetaceae > Streptomyces > Streptomyces sp. NPDC046859. Next base: position 53,354 of record NZ_JBEYXR010000035.1, on the reverse strand, counting down.
GCGGGATGCCGGTGGCGTCGGTGATCAGGTGATGCTTGCTGCCCGTCCTGCCCCGGTCGACGGGGCTTCGTCCTGTCTTGGCTCCCCCTTTAACGCTCGGATGTGGGAGCCGTCGACCGCCGCCAGGGAGAAGTCCAGGGCGTTCGCGCTGCGGAGTTCGGCGAGGAGGACCTCGTGCAATCGGGGCCACACTCCGACCTCGGTCCACTCGGCCAGGCGATGCCAGCACGTCATGCCCGAACCGAAGCCGAGTTCCTGCGGCAGGTGCTCCCAGGCAATCCCCGTGTGCAGGACGAACAGAATGCCCTGGAACACCAACCGGTCCGGATGCCGCTTGCGACCCGGATGCCGGAGCCGACGCTCAATCTTCGGCAACAGCGGCTCGATCACCGCCCACAACTCGTCATCGACTTCCCACGGCTTCGGCCGAGCCACTCCGCACCCCCGGATCAACGCTCCCGGGGTGATCCAACCACCTCGAAGATCATTTCGTTAGGAGTTCTTATAGGGTCGTTCGCTGTGCTCGACGGAAGGAGTGGGCATGCCGAACGGTGACGACCACCCGGGCCCAGGCCGCCGGGACCACGTCGTGGGAGTCGTGCGGGACGCGCTGGGCGCGACGGGACAACTGGTCTCCGGCCTCCGTACGGCCTTACTCGCGCTGCCCGTGCTGATCCTGCTCGCCGGGTGCGCCCTCACCGTCCCGCTCGGTGTGGGGCTGCTCGCGGCGCCGGCCGCCCTGCGGGCCCTGCACGGCCTGGCCGGGCTCGAGCGCGCCCGGCTGGCCCGCTCCGGCCCCGAGGTCCTGGCGCCGGCACCACCCCCGACCGCCCCGCGCGCCGCCCTCCGCGACTCCACCACCCGGCGTGAACTGCGGTGGCTGGCCCGGCACGTCGTCGTGGGCCTGCCGCTGGGACTGCTCGGCCTCTGGCTGCCCGTCCTCGCCGTACGGGACCTTCTGTTCCCGCTGTACTGGCGGTTCGTCCCCGCGGACGTGACGGCCACCTCCATCGGCATCGGCTCGTCCAGCTCCTGGGCGGACGCGGTCGCCGTCGCCCTCCTCGGCGTCGGCTGGATCGCCGTCGTCCTGGGCCTCGGCCCCGCCATGGCGCGCGCCCAGGCCGGCCCCGGGCGGCGCCTGCTGACGGCCGGACCGGAGACCGACCTCTCCCTGCGCATCGCGGAGTTGACCGCCACCCGCGCCGCCGCGCTCGACGCCCACGCCGCCGAACTGCGCCGTATCGAACGCGCCCTGCACGACGGCACGCAGAACCGGATCGTGTCCGTGACCGTGCTGCTCGGCGCCGCCCGACGGATGGTGGCCCGTGACCCGGACGGCGCGCAGGACCTCCTGGAACGCGCCCAGTCCGCCGCCGAGCAGGCGCTGGCCGACCTGCGGGCGGTCTCCCGCGGCATCCTGCCGCCCGTCCTGTCCGACCGCGGTCTGGCCGGGGCGCTCACCGGGCTCGCCGCCGAGTGCCCCGTGCCGTGCCGCGTCGATGTGGACATGCCCAGGCGCTGCGCGGCCTCGGTGGAGGCGACCGCCTACTTCGTCGTCGCCGAGGCCCTCACCAACATCGCCAAGCACAGCGGCGCGACCCGCGCCACCGTCACCGCCCGGCTGGCCGGCGGACGGCTCCTGCTGACCGTCGTCGACGACGGGCACGGCGGCGCCACGGCCCCCGCAGCGGCGCCCGGCGACGGCGGGCCCGGCACCGGCTCCGGTCTCGCCGGGATCCGGCGGCGCGTCGCCGCCCACGACGGCACGTTCCGCCTGACGAGCCCGCCGGGCGGCCCGACAACCCTGGAAGTGGACCTGCCATGCGGATCGTGATCGCCGAGGACGACCCCCTCCTGCGCGAAGGGCTGGCCCTGCTGCTGCGCGCCGAGTCCCTGGACGTGGTCGCCACGGCCGGCACCCCCGACGACGCCTTGGACGCCGTCGACCGTCACGAGCCGGACGTGGCCATCCTCGACGTCCGGATGCCGCCCACCCACACCGACGAGGGCATCCGCGCGGCCGTCGAGGCACGCCGCCGCCGTCCCGCACTCGCCGTGCTCGTCCTGTCCGCCTACGTCGAGCAGAGCTTCGCCACCGAACTCCTCACGGGCGGCGTCGGCGGGCTCGGCTATCTGCTGAAGGAACGCGTCGGCCGGGTCGAGGAGTTCCTCGACGCCCTGCGCCGGGTCGCCGGCGGTGGCACCGCCATCGACCCCGAGGTCGTCGCGCAGCTCTTCACCCGCTCCCGCCGCGACACCCGCCTGGAACGCCTCAGCCCCCGCGAGAAGGACGTGCTCGGCCTGATGGCGGAGGGCCTGGGCAACAGCGCCATCGCCGAACGGCTCGTCGTCACCGAGGGGGCCGTGCACAAACACATCCGCAGCATCTTCGCCAAGCTCGACCTGTCCCCGACGGACCAGCTGGACCGGCGGGTCGCGGCCGTCCTGCACTACCTGGAGGACGCCCGCCGGCGCTGAGGGAACCGGTCCGGGGTACAGCCTGCTGTACCCCCACTCGGGGTGTGCGCGGCAATGATCCGCCGGGCTCCCGATGGTGTGCTGAGGACACGTCATCAGCGACCGCCGAGAGGACCCGCAGTGAGGACCGAGACCCCCGCACCGACCAGCACGGCACCGGCCGGCCGCACGGAAGGCACCCTGCGCGGCAGCCTCCGCCGCCATCCGCTGACCTGGTTCTTCACCCTGGCCTACGGACTGAGCTGGGTGGCCTGGCTGCCGTACGTCCTGTCCGGGAACGGCCTGGGCGTCTGGGACTTCACCTTCCCCGGTGGGGCCGCCGCCTCCCAGATCACCGGCGTCCTGCCCGGCGCCTACCTCGGCCCCATCGGCTCGGCGCTGCTCATCATCGCCCTCACCGAGGGGCGCGCCGGACTGCGTACCTGGCGGGGCCGCATGACGCGGTTCAACGTCGGTTGGCGCTGGTACCTGGCCGTCCTGGTGTCGGTGCCGCTCGCGCTCACCCTGGCCTCGGTGGCGCTGTCCGGCGACGGCCCCGCGCAGCCCTCCGCCACGGTCCTGATCGCGTTCCTGCCGGGCCTGGCCGCCCAGATGATCACCACCGGGCTCGCGGAGGAGCCGGGCTGGCGCGAGTTCGCCATGCCGCGCATGCAGCGCCGCAACGGGCCCCTCGCCGCCACCCTGATCGTCGGTGTCCTGTGGGGCGGCTGGCACCTGCCGCTGTTCCTCACCGACTGGGGCGGCGGCCCGGACGTGGCCTGGACGGAGCCCGTCGAGTTCGTCGCGACGGCCACCCTGTTCAGCTTCGTGATGACCTGGGTGTTCAACCGGTCCGGCGAGAGCATGCCGCTCGTCATGCTGCTGCACTGCGGCGTCAACAACTACTTCTCCGTGGCCGGCGAGGACCTGTTCCCCGGGATGTCCCACGCCGACGTGACCCACGCCTTCTTCCTCGCCTCCCTGGCCGGAGCGGTCATCGCGCTCGCCGTCACCCGCGGCCGCCTGGGACTGCCGAAGCGTCAGTCCGCCCTCGCCGAGGCAGCGGCCGGGACGTCGCCCATGTCCTCCCCGCGGCCGACACCCTGATCGAGGTGCCGCGCGCAGCCCGGTGCGGGGGATCGGGCTGCGCGAGCAACGGCGCCTGAAGGCCGCCGGCCCCCGCTCGCACCGGGCGAGCGGGGGCCGGCGGCCGCATGCCGGGCCCTACCTCAGGGCAGGGTCCATTTCTGGTTGGGGCCGGTGTGGCAGGTCCACAGGTGGACGGGGGTGCCGTCGTTCCAGGTGCCGCCCGAGGCGTCGAGGCACTTGCCCGAGTGGGGGTTGCGGACGGTGCCGTCGGCCTGCGGCACCCACTGCTGGGCTCCGGTGCCGTTGCAGGTCCACAGCTGGATCTTCGTGCCGTCGGCGGTGCCGGCGTTGGCGGTGTCGAGGCATTTGCCGAGGGCGCGGAAGGTGTTGTCGGTGCCGATGGTCCAGCGCTGGGCGGCGGTGGTGTTGCACGTCCAGATCTGCACCTTGGTGCCGTCGGCGGTGCCCGCGTTGTCGATGTCCAGGCACTTGCCGTTCACGCCCCGCACCTCACCCGTGCGCGGGCCGGACGGGCTCCCGGCCTGCTTGATCCGGATGTTGCGGAACGCCACCTCGTCACCGTCGCCGTGGTTCTGCAGCCCGATGTGCCCCTGCCGCAGACTGCGCGCCGGATCCGTGTTGGTGAAGTCGTTGATCTTCCGCCCGTTCAGGAACAGCTCCAGCCGCTCCCCGGTGACCCGGATCTCGTACGTGTTCCAGCTGCCCGGCGGGTTCAGCGCGGCGTCCCGGGCGGCGAGGTCGGCCGACTTGAACCCGTACACGGCCCCCGTGGTCCGGTCGGCGCTGTCGGTGGCGTCGATCTGGATCTCGTAGCCGTTGTCCACGGCCGACCACGGGTCGTCGGAGGCCGGGAAGCCCACGAACACACCGGAGTTGTCGTCGCCGCTCATCCGCCAGTCCAGCTTGAGCGAGTAGTCGCCGGTGAACTCCTTCGCGTCGTACCAGAGCAGACCCAGCCCGCCGTGCGAGGTGAGCGTGCCGTCGGCGAGCGTGAAGCCGCCGGGGCCCGCCTGCCGCCAGCCGGCCGTGCCGCCGCCGTCGAACAGGGAGGTGTAACCGGTCTCCGGACGGCAGTCGGCCTGGGTGAGCCCGGCGGCCCAGCGGACCCCTCCGAGCAGATGCCGGCGGAAGGCCGGGTCCGCGTACGACTCCTCCGTGTGGCCGCCGCCGGTGTAGAAGGCGCGGCCACCGGCGTAGTCCTTGCACCAGGCGATCGGATGGTCGCCGGACATGCTGCCGCCGGAGTAGCTGGACTCGTCAAGCGAGGCCAGTACATGGGCCGAACTGCGCGGATTGGTGCGGTAGTTGTACCACTCGTCGGTGCGCTGCCAGGTGCGGCCCAGCTGGGCGGTGGCATCGTGCGCCCGGTCCTCGACCTTGACGGTCGCCGGCTGGATCGCCGGGTGGGACTGGAAGAGCGCACCGGCCAGGCCCTCGTAGAAGGGCCAGTCGTACTCGGTGTCGGCGGCGGCGTGGACACCGACGTATCCGCCACCCGCGCCGAGGTACTGCTCGAACGCCGTCTGCTGGGCGCCGTCCAGCACGTCCCCCGTGGTGGAGAGGAAGACGACGGCACGGTACTGGCTCAGGTTGGCCGCGGTGAACGCGCCCGCGTCCTCGGTGGCGACGACGGTGAAGTTGTTCGCCGCGCCCAGCTCACGCAGTGCGGCGACGCCCTCGTCGATCGAGGAGTGACGGAAACCCGCCGTCTTGGAGAAGACCAGGACCCGGTAGGCGGGGTCGGCCGCGGGCGCCGCGACGGGCGTCTCCGAAGTGCCGCCCGGACGCGCCGAGGCCTGGGGAGACATGCAGAGCGCGGCGCCGGCGAACAACGCGGTGGCCGCTTTGAGCAGAGTGCGCATCACGAGGTGCCTCCCTTCTACGGCAGGGTCCATTTCTGGTTGGGGCCGGTGTGGCAGGTCCACAGGTGGACGGGGGTGCCGTCGTTCCAGGTGCCGCCCGAGGCGTCGAGGCACTTGCCCGAGTGGGGGTTGCGGACGGTGCCGTCGGCCTGCGGGGTCCACAGTTGGGCCGCGGAGCCGTTGCAGGTCCACAGCTGGATCTTCGTGCCGTCGGCGGTGCCGGCGTTGGCGATGTCGAGGCATTTGCCGAGGGCGCGGAAGGTGTTGTCGGTGCCGATGGTCCAGCGCTGGGCGGCGGTGGTGTTGCACGTCCAGATCTGCACCTTGGTGCCGTCGGCGGTGCCCGCGTTGTCGATGTCCAGGCACTTGCCGTTCACGCCGCGCACCTCACCCGCGCGACTGCCGCCGCCCGTGGCGGTGCTGAAGGAGAAGTCGTCCACGTCGAACAGGGCGCCGCTGCCGCCCTTGAAGACGAGGAAGAGCGCGGTCGACGCGGCCGGCTGGTTGCTCAGGGACGTCGTGACCTCCTGGAAGGTCTCCCAGCCGCCGGTGACCGGCACGGTGACCGTGCCGAGCAGGGTGCCGGTCGCGGAGCCGGTCCGCACCTCGATGGTGCCGCCGGCGCCCGCCGAGGAGACCCGGGCAGTGAATGTCCGGACGTCGGCCAGGTGGTACGGCGTGAAGGAGATCCAGTCGCCGTTGTGGATCTCACCGACGGTACGGCCGCCGTGCGCCGGTGCCTTCTCGATGATCTGCACGCCCGCGGAGCCGCCGTAGTGCTCGGCCTGCCGGTGGCTGGGCTGGGTGACCCGCTGGTCGTGCGTCGTCAGCGCGGGCTGACCCGCCGCGCCCTTGTCGGTGTACTCGGCGTCGATGACCCCGAAGATGTTGGCGTTGGGGTCGTGCTCTCCGTCCGCCAGGGTCTGGAGGGTGCCCGTGCAGCCGGTGGCCGAGGTCTGCGGATGCCCGTGACTGTCGTGCCCGACGATGAAGTTGACCTTCACCCGCGAGCAGTCGATCGTCCCGTCCTCCGGGTCGGTGACCGTCACCTTGAACGGGATGGCGGCGCCGAAGTCGTAGATCTGCCCGTCGGCGGGCGTGTCGATCCGCACGGTCGGGGCGGTGTTGCCGACGGTGATCTGCACCGAGGCCGTGGCGGACTTGCCGCTCGGATCGGTGACCTTCAGCGTGGCCGTGTACTGGCCCTCGGTGGTGTAGGTGTGGGCCGGGTTGGCGGCGGTGGAGGTGGCGCCGTCGCCGAACGTCCACGCGTAGGCGAGCGTGTCCCCGTCGGGGTCGCTGCTGCCCGCGGACGAGAACGACACGGACAGGGGGGCCTTGCCGGAGGTGACGCTCGCCTTGGCCTGCGCCAACGGGGCGCGCCCGCCCGTCACGTGCTCGATGCGATACAGCGCGGAGTTCTGGTCACCGTTGAAGTACCCGGTGCCGTAGTCCAGGACGTACAGGGCGCCGTCCGGGCCGAAGGCCATGTCCATCACCTGGGTTCCTGCCCAGGGGAAGGCGTTGATGGACTGCACGGTGCCGTCTCCGCCGGTCTCGATGCGCTTGATCCAGCGGCGGCCGAACTCACCGGCGAAGAAGTCGCCGTCGTACTCCTGCGGGAACTTCACGTCCGAGCTGGAGGCGGCGTCGTAGCGGTAGACGGGGCCGCCCATGGGGGACTCCGAGCCATTGCCGAACTCCGGGACGGAGTTGCCGTCGTAGGGGATCCAGGCGGGCTGCGCGGGCGGCAGGTCGGTGAGGCCGGTGTTGCGCGGCGAGGTGTTCCTCGGTGCCGCGCAGTCGAACCGGGACCCGGACGAGCCGGTCGCGAAGTCGAAGTCCACGTAGGCGTCGTTCTTGCCGGTGCAGTACGGCCAGCCGAAGTTGCCCGCCTTGGTGACGCGATTGAACTCGACCTGTCCGGCCGGGCCGCGGGAGGGGCTGGCGGTGCCGGAGTCCGGGCCGTAGTCCCCGACGTAGACGATGCCGGTGGCCCGGTCGACACTCATGCGGAACGGGTTGCGGAAGCCCATCGCGTAGATCTCGGGCCGGGTCTTCGCGGTGCCGGGCGGGAAGAGGTTCCCGGACGGGATCGCGTAGGAGCCGTCGGCGTTGACCTTGATCCGCAGGATCTTGCCGCGCAGATCGTTGGTGTTGCCCGCGGAACGCTGGGCGTCGTACGCCGGGTTGCGGGAGGCGCGCTCGTCGATCGGCGTGAACCCGTCGGAGGCGAAGGGATTGGAGTCGTCGCCGGTCGAGAGGTACAGGTTGCCCGCCGCGTCGAAGTCGATGTCGCCGCCGACGTGACAGCACAGGCCACGGGAGGCGGGCACGTCCAGGATCTTCTTCTCGCTGGCGAGGTCGAGCGTGTTGTCGCTCTTCAGCACGAACCGGGACAGCCGGTTCACCCCGTCGAACGGCGTGAAGTCGGAGGCGGTTCCGTCCGAAGGGGCGTCCCCGGTCGGTGTGTTGAGCTTCGGGGCGTAGTACAGGTAGACGAACCGGTTCGACGCGAAGCCGGGGTCGGCGGCGACGCCCTGCAGCCCTTCTTCGTCGTGGCTGTAGACATCGAGTCTGCCGGCCACGCTGGTGGTGCCTGCCGCGTCGGTGCGGTGCAGCGTGCCGTCCCGCGCGGTGTGCAGGACCGAGCGGTCCGGCAGCACCGTCATCGTCATGGGTTCGCCGGTCTCGGCGACTCCCTTGGCCAGGGTGACCTGCTGGAAGTCCTCGGCCGCCGCGGGGGCGGAAGCGGGTGCGTCGCCGGGGGCCGCCGCGGCGGGGCCCAGCGGCAGGGCCAGGGCGAGGGCGCACACCATGGCCGGCAGCGCCGTGCGGACACGTTTCAGGGAGGGCGATCTCGTACGCATGGAGTACTCCATGGGAGACGGGGTGGCGGCGGTCGCCGGAGGAACGCCGGACGACCGCCGGTGGGGGGTTGCGGGCGCGCGCCGTCGCGCCATCGAGCACAGGCCCCAAGGGTTCCGAAGGGCCTCATGAACGCTTCAGTTCCCGGAAGTTAGCGGGCTTCGTCCGCGCTCGTAACCCCTTCCGCACAAGATCTCGGTACTTTTCTCATGGCGGAGACAAAGTCGCGCTGCCGAGCCGCGGGTCCGGCACCCGTCCCCCGCCTCCATGGGGAAGGCGGCTCAGCGCACGCGCGCCACGCCCGCGTAGATGCCGCTCGGCTCCGCCTCGGCGGCGGGGGAGGACGGCGCCCACTCGGTCGCCGTCACCAGACCCGGCGCCACGAGGTCCAGCCCGTCGAAGAACCGCTCCACCTCCGGGCGGGGCCGGAACGCGAGCCGGATGCCGCCCTTCGCGTACTCGGCGACCACCTGGTCCGAGAGCTCCGGGAACAGGTCGGACGAGGCGTGCGACAGGATCAGGTGACTGCCCGGCGGCAGGGTGCCGACCAGCGCGCGGACGATGCCGTGGGCGTCCTGCTCGTCGCTGATGAAGTGCATCAGGGCGATGAGTGACAGCGCGACGGGCCGGTCGAAGTCCAGGACGCGCCGGGCGTGCCCGACGATCGCCTCCGGATCGCGCACGTCCGCCTGGATGTAGTCGGTCGCCCCCTCGGGCGTGCTGATCAGCAGTGCCTCGGCGTGCCGCAGGACGATCGGGTCGTTGTCGGCGTACACGACCCTGGCGGACGGCACGACGTTCTGCACGACCTGGTGGAGGTTCGGCTCGGTGGGGATGCCGGTGCCTATGTCCAGGAACTGGTCGGTGCCCCGGGAGGCGAGCCAGGCGGCGGCGCGGTGCATGAACTGCCGGTTCTGCCGGGCGCCGTCGCGCGCCTCCGGAGGCAGCCGCTCGCCCACCGCCTCGTCCACGGGGTAGTTGTCCTTGCCGCCGAGCAACCAGTCGTACACGCGGGCCGGATGGGCCCTGCTGGTGTCGATCTGGACGGGCGCCTGGGAATTGGTCGTCATGTCGGCTCCATCGCGCGGGTGGGGGAGAACGGACCGCGTTCGCCAGACGATCTTACGGCGTTCAACCAACTCCTGGCTGCACGAGGCAAGTTGACGACGAGTAGCGGTGGACCCTCCACCGCCACGCCGACGATCACGGCCCGGCGCGCCGGACGCGAGGGCCTCCTCCGCGACACCCGCCATGCGCACGGGACCGCTCCGGCGGCGAACCGGAGGAACGTGACGGGGGGCCGTCCGCAGAGCGCGAAGACGGGACACCACGCGGCCTGACGTGAGGCCCTCGCCGACGCTCCGCGTCGACTCCCTCCTCCGCCTTGCGGCTGCACGCACCGGACCCCGCTCGGGCACGTCACCATGTCCCGTCGGCCACAGCCGGGCTGATCCGAACGAAAGGCCCTAACCTGCCGGTATGACCGCCCTCGGACCCGTCGCCTGGCCGCCCGCACCGATCAGGACCGAACGGCTCGTGCTGCGCGCGGCCGAGGCACGGGACCGTGCGACCTTCGTCGAACTGCTGGCATCACCGGAGGTGCACACCTATCTCGGAGGCCCCCGGCAGCGCGACGAACTGGAACGGGAGGTGCCCGCCGTGCCCGAGCCGTGGCCCGGGAGCTTCGTCGTCGAGCTCGACGGGCGGATGATCGGGCAGGTCCTGGTCCGGAGGGTCACCGAGCACCGTACGACGGCGGCCGTGGGCAAGGTCGACCTCGGCTACCTGTTCCTGCCGCGGGTGTGGGGACGCGGGTACGCCGCCGAGGCGTGCGCGGCGGCGCTCGGCTGGATCGACGCCTACCTGCCCGGTGAGCCGGTGGTGCTCGCCACGCAGACCGCCAACGCCCGCTCCCTGCGCCTCGCGGCGAAACTCGGCTTCACCGAGGTGGAGGTGTTCCGGGCCTGGGGCGCCGAACAGTGGCTCGGCCAGAGGGTTCCGCCCACGCCCGCCGGGTGACCGCGCGTGCGCGGGGCGGCCCGCGACGGCTCGACTACAGCCAGCCCCGCCGTGCGGCCTGCCACGCGAGCTGCATCCGGGTCGCCGCGCCGGCGAGTTCCATCATGCGCTGGATGTGCCGCTGGACCGTGCGCCGGCTCAGGCCCAGCTGCGTGGCCACCGCCTTGTCGGCGACCCCGGCCACCAGCAGGGCGAGCAGACGCCGGTCCGTCGCGGACAGCGGGTCCGGGCCGCCGACACCGTCCGTCCCGGCGACCGACCCCGAGTCGTCGACGTCCAGCGGGACCGCGGCCTCCCAGTACCGCTCGAACAGGGCGACGAGGGCCGCGAGCAGATTGCTGTCCCGCACGAGCGCCGCGGTCGGTTCGTCCGGGTTCCCGCGCGGGCCGCCGGGGACGAGCGGACAGATCGCGACGGCCCGGTCGGCGACCGCCAGCCGCAGCGGCAGATGCGGCACCGCACGGGCGATCTCCCCGGCCCGTACGCCGGCAACAACGTTGTCAACGGCTCCCTCGTCGTCGAAGAACGCCTTCTCGTACAGCACCCGGTAGCGCACCCCGCGCCCCAGGGCCTCGAACTCGGAGTCGTTGCTGCCCGACGGCATGGCCACGTACTGGGCCTTGCAGAACCAGAGCATCTCGTCCTGCGCGCTGCCCTGCATCTGCCGCAGATGCTGGCGCAGGGCCTCGGCGCCGGTGATGACCTCGATCAGCTCGCTGGCGTCCCGCCGGCGCATCGTGTCGCGGTACACCTCCAGCAGGTTGGTGGCCTCGACGCGGGCCAGGTCGAGGGCGTCGGCGTGCCGCTTCAGTCCCGGCATCAGCGCCACGTCCGGGGGAGTGGCCCGGAAGTGGCGGGGCAGCAGGTCGGTGTGGCTCACCAGGCCCTTGACGGTCAGCGCGTCGAGCACCGCGTCCGTCTCGGCCGGGCTCAGCCCGGTGCGCGCGGCGACGTCCGCCGCCGACGCCTGGCTGACCGTCACCAGAAACCGGTAGACGGCCTCCTCGGCCTCCGACACACCTGCGGGCTCCAGTGTCATGGTGTCCTCCCCGCGACTTCCGGCCAACCCAAACGGCGGACACCGTACTCCACGAACGTTACAGGCGGTGAGGGTGAGCGGGCGGTCCTCCCGCTCGCCCACCCCGCGCACCCGTGCGGAGCGCCTATCCCCGGTGCAGGTAGGCGCGCTCGACGGTCTGCCGGACCGAGGTCCCGGCCGCGTCACGCGCCGTCACTCTCAGTGTCACGAAGGCGTCTCCGTGTGTCCGGGCCGGCTTGGTGACGGTGGCCGAGAAGGCGTTGCGCCCCCGGTCCTTCACCCCGGCTCGGCTCCAGGTCCGGCCGTCGTCGTAGGAGACCTCGACCTGGACGCGCACGCCCCGCGGTGCGGCGAGTCCGTCCTGGGCGCGGACCGACACGCCGACGGTGTGGGTACGGCCCGGGCGGACGGCGTTGTCCGCGTCGACCGGCACGTCGTAGTCGAGCTGGAGCAGCGGCAGCGTGGTCGCGTCCTTCGCCGTGCCCGAGCGGAACGACCAGGACGTCTCGGTGCCCGTCCCGTAGACCCACTCCGGCGAGGTGCGCGACGTGGTCAGGTCCAGCCGGTACCCGGCCGTGCCCGAGGGAACCTCGAAGTCCGTGAAACCGCCGTCGGCCCGGCCCACTTCGCGCCCGTCGCGGTAGAGCACGGCCTCCGCCGCGTCACCCTGGGCCGCCCTCGTGCCGATGCCGCCGCCGCCCGCGACCAGCCGTGACCGGTGACCGGCCTGCGAGTCGGTGAACTCCGGTATCCGCACGCTCAGTACGTCACCCTTGCGCACGGACGGCGTCGTGCCGCCCCGCGGGACGGACGGCCGCACCACGGACCCCTGCCAGGTGTCGCTCGTGTGCTCGCCCGCCCGGTACGTGCGCGGGGCGTCCGCCATGCCGGAAGTCAGCGGCATGTCCACGTCGCGGGTCGTCTCGTGGTGCACCAGGTGCTGCCACTCGGTGTCACCGGAGCTCACGTACTCGGTCCGGTCGAACCCGGTCGGCACATAGCGGGTGTACTGCAGCCAGGCGATGTCCTGGTACGGGCGGCGGGCGAAGCGCTGCTCGCGCGCCCAGGGAATGCCGCCGTTGTCGGCGTACCTGCTCCGCACGACGGCGCTGTTGCGCTCCGAGACCGTGTGCACGACCTTCTCCGGGATGCGCTGCGACGACACCTGCATGATGTCGTACAGGTACGGGCTGCGGGCGGTCCCCGTGAAACGGACCACGGTGGTCCCCCGGCCGATCCGCCTCAGCAGGGCCGCTCCCGCCGTCGCGCCGATCCGCACGGTCGGCACGCCCCAGCGGTCGCCGTCCGGGTGCCACCGGGTCCACGCGATGTCGTCGAAGTGGACGAGCACGACGCCGCGCGCCCCGGCCGCGGCCGCCCGCTCGGTCAGGGCCTGCTCGTCGACGTTCTGTTCGTTGGTCAGGACCGCCAGCTTGCCGCGGACCCGGGAGAGGGCGGGCGCGGCGGCGTCCCCCGCGTCGACCGCGGTCACCTGGGCGCCCTTCTGGTCGAAGAGCGGCGAGGACGGCATGTAGTACGCGTCCGGCGCCGCGTCGTCACCCTTGCCGCCGGACACCTTCATCCGCAGCAGCGGCGCGACGAACTGCCAGCGCGAGGCGAACTCGAACGTGCCGTCGGTGACGGCCTGCGTGGGGCTCACGTACAGGCGCTTGCCGACGTCGAAGTACATCGTGCCCTCGATCAGACCGCGCCCGTCGATCTTCCGGTACGTCTGGTAGCTGAGGATGCCGCGCTGCTCGGCCGGCCGGGGCGTGCGGATGTCGACCAGGGTGGTCCTGCGCACGTCGAGCGTGGCGGTCATGTCCTTGGTGACCTTGACCTCGGGCAGGACCACGTGCCGCAGTTCCTGCCCGCCGGCGACGGTCTCGAGGGTGGAGTAGTCGAGCTGGTAGGTGCCTTCCTCGACCTCGGCGACGGCCGGGTCGGTGCCGGTGTAGCCGACGAAGCCGTCCGGGCCCCAGATGGTCGGCAGCGCCTCCACGCGGTGCCCGGACAGGTCCACGGTGCGGACGGTGAGCCGGTGCGTGGGGCCCTGCACGGTCAGGCCGACCGTGGTGTGCACGGTGACCTCGCCGTCCTCGGACGCCGCGGTCACATAGCCGTAGTAGTCGCCCTGCTGCACCCGGGCCGGGTCGACCGTCAGCGGCACCTCGGCGGTGGCGCCGGCGGGCACCGTGACCGTGGGGGAGCCGAGCCGTACCGCTCCCTCGCCGGGGGTGCGTCCCCCGGCCGTGGCCAGCCGGGCCGTGAGCGCCAGGGTGAGCGCGGCGCCCGAGGTGTTCGTGTACCGCAGCCGCGCCGTACGCGGCTCGCCGCCGCCCGTCTGCAGCGGGCCCAGCGTGATGGTGCCGGTCGCGGTGACCGGGCCGAGCGCGGCGGCGGCCACGTCGACGAGTCCGCCGCCCTGCTCGGTGACCTCCTGACCGGCCGCCGTACGGGCCGTGCTGACGAGCGCGTCCTTCAACTGGGCCGCGCTCCAGTCCGGGTGCCGCTGGGCGAGCAGTGCCGCGGCGCCCGCCACATGCGGGGTCGCCATCGACGTGCCGGAGGCCGCCACGTGCCGGGCGTCGACCGCCTCGCCCATGGTCGTCCCGGCGGCGCGCGCCGCCACGATGCCCACACCGGGCGCCGTCAGGTCGGGCTTGACGGCGTCGTCACCGGCCCGGGGACCACGGCTGGAGAACGGCGCGAGGGCGCCGTCACGGTCGACCGCGCCGACCGTGAGTGCCGCGTCCGCGGCCCCGGGGGAGCCGATGGTGCTCCTGCCCTGCTCGCCCGCGTTGCCGGCCGCGACGACGAACAAGGCGCCGGTGCGCTCGCTGAGTTCGTTCAGCGCCAGACTCATCGGGTCCGTGCCGTCGGTCGGGACGTCGGAACCGAGGCTCATGTTGACGACCTTGGCTCCGCTGCCCGCCGCCCACTCCATGCCGGCGATCACCTGGGACTCGGTCCCGAAGCCTTCGTCGCCGAGCACCTTGCCGACGATCAGGTCGGCCAGCGGCGCCACCCCCTTGCCGCCCTTCCCCCCGGCCGCCGCCGCGCCGCTGCCGCCGACGATCGAGGCGACGTGCGTACCGTGGCCGAAGACGTCCCCGGTCCCGGAGCTGTCGGAGAAGTCCCGGGCCTCGGAGATCCGTCCGGCCAGGTCCGGATGGGTCTGGTCCACGCCGGTGTCCAGCACCGCCACCTTGACCGACTGGCCCTGCTGTCCGGCCTTCCACACCTCGGGCGCCCCGATCTGCGGCACACTGCGGTCGAGGGTGGTCCGCACCCGGCCGTCCAGCCACACGCGGGGGGTGGCAGCCGTCCGTGCGGCGTTCAACTTGTCCGCGTCGGGCGCCAGTTGCTTCCAGAACCGGCCGAGGTCGTCGTCCGCGACCCGTACGGCCCGGGCACCGATGCTGTCCAGGCGGCGGACCTCGGAGCCGTCCGCGGCGAGGCCCGTCAGACGCTTCACGGCGGAGGCCGCCGCACCGTCGGCCCCGGAGACGATGAGGGGCAGCGCGTCGGCGTGCTCCTCGTCGTAGCCCTGCGCGAGGAGCGCGCCCACGTCGAACAGGTTCCGGTCCAGCCGCCCGGCCGCGACGAGGGTACCGGCGTCGGACGGCAGGACGGTCAGACGCCCGTTCTCCTCGTACGTCCGGAAGACGACCTGCCGCCGTCCTGGTCCGGGCGTCACCGAGGCGGTGCGCCGGCCTTCGCCGTCGGCGCTCACGGTCACCCGGTCGCCGGTGACGAGGCGAACGGTGCCGAGGCGGTGCGACGGTGCCTTGTGGGCCGGTTGTCGGGTGGGGGACGCCGTGTCGGAGGGGGCGGCGGCCGGCGCCACCGCGCCGGAGACCAGGACGAGTCCTGTCGCTGTCGCCGCCACCAGGCGGATCCGTCTCATGTGTGCTGTGCCTTCCGTCCAGCGCGTGGGGATGTGCGCGCGCTGGACAGAATCCGGCGGTGGTGATCACCGTGTCACTCGTTTTCGCTGGCACAGGTGGGACATGTCGCAACCGCGACACCGGGGCGACCGCCGGGGCGGGCTGGTTCAGCGGGACGCCGACGCCGCCAGCATGGGGAGCGACACGATGTCGGCGAGGGCCTTCTGACCGGCGATGTTGGCGTGCACGCCGTCCCCGGTGTCGTACAGCGGGTTGATGCCGTTCGGCTTCACCGGGTCTCTGAGCACCTGGTCGAAGGGCAGCACGCCGTCACAGGTGCCGGCGCAGGTGTTCCACGTCGAGACGAACGTGCCGACGGTGTGCCGGTCCCGGTTGTTCCGGTCCGTGTAGCCGGGGCGCGGGGTGATGGGCGTGACGTACACCTTGATGCCCACCGCCCGCAGCCGCCGGAAGACGTCCCGGTAGCTGTGCAGGATCTGGTCCGCTTCGCACCCGGCTGCGAGGTCGTTGGTGCCGTAGTAGTAGAGGACGCCGGTGACCCCGTGCAGGGCGAGGACGTCGCGTTCCAGACGGGCCGCCGCGTCCAGGCCGCGCAGCGACGGATCCGTCCGGGGGCAGGTGGCGGCGCTGGTGGTGCCGCCGATGCCGGCGTTGGCGACGGTGAACCGCCGGTCCGCGGGCAGTTCTTCGGTGATGCGCCGGGCGACCCCGTCCGTCCACCGGAGGTTCTCGCCGGGACGTTGGCAGCCCGGTCCGCAGTCGGTCGACCCGGTGCCGTCGACCACCGAACTGCCGTAGGCGACGAGCGTGCCGCGCAGCCGCGGGTTGTGCACGTCGACGGCGCTGACCAGGTAGGTGGCGCCGGTCGTCCGCGTGTACGCGGCGCCCGAGGCGTCGGCGGTGTGGTCGCCGGAGCCGGGCGGGGTCAGGTAGTTGGTGCGGAAGGCGCTGTTGTGGATGCCGGCGGCCACGGTGCCGGACACGGAGACGGACACCGCGACGTCGTCCTGGGCGGCCGTGCCGAGCCGGGCCGGATCGCTCCACACCTCGCCGCCGGCCGGTACGACGACCGTGCGGCGCCCGGCGAAGGTGACCGGGACCGGGGCACCGTCCGTCGCCGCGCCCTCACCGTCGCTATGGGCGACGGTCGCCGCCGTCACCGTCAGCGGCGTCCGGCCGAAGGTGTTCTGCAGACGGACCCGCAGCGCGTCGCCGCCCTGGCTGAGATGGCTGATCATGCGCACCGACTGGTCGCTCAACTGCTCCGAAGCGAGCCGCTGTTGAGAGCCGGCCCATGAGGTGAACCAGCCTTTCGCGGCCGACGGTCGCTGCGCCCCGGCGGCGGAGGGGGCGGAGGCGGCCATGACCGACGTCGTCAGGGCGAACGCGAGGGCCGCGGCGAGGCGGCCCGCCCGGAGACGCCCGCGACGCCTGAGACGCCGGGTGCGGTCGGGGACGCGGGGGAGAAGAGGGCTCATCGGTTCCTGTCCTTCCCGTGGGACGGGTGTCACGAGCGGCAAGAGCCTTTCCGTGCCCCGGCGCGGGCAACCCCGATCGACGACGGGTACAGCCGTCGCGCCGGCCCGTGCTGTGCGTTCGTCGCGGGCGAAGTCGTCTGCGCCGGGGCTCTGTTGCTGCCACGGTGGGGCGATGACGACGACCACGACACCGGACGGACGGCCCGTTCCGCCCCCGCACGCCGACGAGCGCGCCATGCTGGAGGCGTGGCTGGACTTCCACCGCGCCACCCTCGCCCTGAAGTGCGCGGGCCTCGACGACGCCCGGCTGCGGCAGGCGGCCGTGCCCCCCTCCTCGATGACGCTGCTCGGCCTCGTGCAGCACATGGCCGAAGTGGAACGCAATTGGTTCCAGCGGGTCTTCGCGTCCCTGGACGTCCCGCCCGTCTTCGGGGACGGCAACGCCGACGGCTTCGCGCTCGACCCGGACCGCGGGCTGGAGGAGGCGACGGCCGCCTGGCGGGCACAGATCGCCCGGGGCCGTGAGCTGACCGCCGACGCGTCGCTCGAGGACTCCGGTCGCCTGTCCCGGCAGGAGGCCGGGCACGTCGGTGACGCGAGCGTTTCCCTGCGCTGGATCCTGGTGCACCTGATCGAGGAGTACGCCCGTCACAACGGCCACGCCGACCTGATCCGCGAACGGATCGACGGAGTCACCGGCACCTAGGGCCGTTCGTTTGGATCAGCCTGGCTGTGGCCGACGGGACATGGTGACGTGCCCGAGCGGGGTCTGGTGCGTGCGGCTGCAAGGCGGAGGAGGGAGTCGGCGAGTGACGACAACGCCGCAGATGCGCGTGCCAGGCCCCGCGACGCCGGGATGATCCAAACGAAAGGCCCAAGCCGCGCCCACCGCGGCGCGCCGCCCCCGAGGCCGAAATCCCGCTCTCACCACGCCTATTTGCCCGACTTGCATGGTCAATTCAAGCCGTCACCTTGGCGGTCTCATGACAAAGGCAAGGGTCCGGTGTCACCCTTCTGCTCGAGTTCACCGTTCGTCCACGTGATCACCACGCGGCGGGCGTTCCCACCCCCCACCTCCTTCCACCCGCATGCCGTGCAGCGCTAAGGACCGGCCCACCCCGCCGGTCCCTCTCGTCCACGGTCCCCACACGGGCCGACCGTCGTCCGAAGGAGTCACCTTGTCCCTGCGACACCGCGCCCTCGTCCGGCGCAGACGCGCAACCGGCATAGCCCTCACCGCGGTCGGGGCCCTGCTGGCCCTGGCCGCCCCCGGCCTGGCCGCCGCGGCACCGGCCGACCCGGGCCCCGCGAAGATCACCGCCACACCCCGGGCGGGCGCCGCCCCGGCCACCCTGACCCCCGCCCGCCGCACGGCCCTCATCAAGAGCGCCCAGGCCGCGGCGGCCGGCACGGCACAGCGGATCGGCCTCGGCGGCAAGGAGAAGCTCCTCGTCAAGGACGTCGTCAAGGACGCCGACGGCACCACGCACACCCGCTACGAACGCACCTACGCCGGACTCCCCGTCCTCGGCGGCGACCTGGTCGTCCACGACAGGAGCGGTCGTACGACCGTCACCAGGGCCGGCGAGGCCGCGCTCGCGCTGTCCTCGCTCACCCCGAAGATCACGTCGTCCGGTGCGGCGGCCAAGGCGCTCGGCGCCTCCAAGAAGGCCGACGTCACGAGCCCCGCGACCGAGCGGGCGCCCCGCCTCGTCGTCTGGGCCGGCAGCGGCAAGCCCGTGCTCGCCTGGGAGACCGTCGTCGAGGGCGTGCAGGAGGACGGCACCCCCAGCGAGCTCCAGGTCGTCACCGACGCCGCCACCGGCAAGCAGCTCCTGGCCGCCGAGAAGGTGCACACCGGCTCCGGCACCGGCCAGTTCGTCGGCGAGGTCGAGATCGGCACCACCCGGTCCGGATCGACGTACCAGCTCATCGACCCGGACCGCGCCGACCAGAAGACCTACGACCTCAACCAGGGCACCTCGGGCACCGGCACCCTCTTCACGGACGACAACGATGTCTGGGGCAACGGACAGCCCTCCGACCGCCAGACCGCGGGTGTGGACGTGGCCTTCGGAGCCGCGGCGACCTGGGACTACTACAAGGAGACCTACGGCCGCAACGGCATCCGCAACGACGGCGTCGCCGCCTACAGCCGCGCCCACTACGGCAACAACTACGTCAACGCCTTCTGGCAGGACTCCTGCTTCTGCATGACGTACGGCGACGGCTCGGGCAACAACCACCCGCTGACCGCGCTCGACGTGGCCGCCCACGAGATGAGCCACGGCGTCACGGCCGCCACCGCCGGCCTGGTGTACTCCGGCGAGTCCGGCGGTCTCAACGAGGCCACCTCCGACATCTTCGCCGCGGCCGTCGAGTTCCACGAGAACCTCCCCGCCGACCCCGGGGACTACTTCGTCGGCGAGAAGATCGACATCAACGGTGACGGCACCCCGCTGCGCTACATGGACAAGCCCTCCAAGGACGGCGCCTCGAAGGACAACTGGAGCCCCACGCTGGGCGGCATCGACGTCCACTACTCCTCCGGCCCCGCCAACCACTTCTTCTACCTGCTGTCCGAGGGCAGCGGCCCGAAGACCGTCAACGGCGTCTCCTACGACAGCCCGACCTACGACGGGCAGCCCGTCACCGGCATCGGCATCCAGAACGCCGCCGCCATCTGGTACCGAGCGCTCACGACGTACATGACCTCGACGACCAACTACGCCGGAGCCCGCACCGCCACCCTGTCCGCCACCGCGGACCTGTTCGGCGCCTACAGCCCCACCTACCTCGCCGTCGCCGACGCCTGGGCCGGCATCAACGTCGGCAACCGCATCGCGCTCGGCGTGAACCTCGCCCCGGTCGCCGACCAGATCAGCGGCGTCAACCAGGAAGTCAGCCTCCAGCTGGACGCCTACACCACCAACTCCGGGGCGAGCCTCACCTACACGGCCGAGGGCCTGCCCGAGGGCCTGAGCATCAGCCCGACCGGACTGATCAGCGGCACCCCGGCCGCGCTCGGCACCAGTGACGTCACCGTCACGGTCACCGACAGCACGGGCGCGACCGCCTCGGACACCTTCACCTGGCAGATCGCCTACGTCTACACGAACACCACCCGCGTGGACATCCCGGACAACGGGGCGGCCGTCCAGTCCCCGGTGACCATCACCGGCCGCGAGGGCAACGCCTCCGCGACCACCTCGGTCTACGTCAACATCGTCCACACCTACCGCGGTGACCTGGTCGTCGACCTCGTCGGCCCCGACGGCACCGTCTACCCGCTGCTCAACCGCAGCGGCGGCTCCGCCGACAACGTCGACCAGACCTTCACCGTCGACGCCTCGGCGCAGCCGCTCAACGGCACCTGGTCGCTGCGTGTGCAGGACCGGGCGTCCATCGACGTCGGCTACATCGCCCGCTGGACCCTGACCCCCTGACCCCCTGACCCCGTGCCCCCCTGACGTGAGGCCGTGACCCGCAGGCCCAGGTCACCGCGCGCCGCCGTCCGTGCCCCTCGGGGCCTGGGCGGCGGCGCCGTCACGAGGCGCGGCCGATGCCCGGTGCGCTGCCGGTGACCAGCGGAAAACCCCGTCCGGCGCCCGGATACCATGTGCGCACCGACGACGGTCCCACCCAGGAGGGGCACGCCGGTCGACGCGAAAGGTGGCTTGTTCGCCCATGACACTCCGGGCACAAAGGTGAGGTCCATATCGCCGCCGATCTCCCCGAGCGGGACGGACACAGCCGAACATCCCGCCCTGTGGCGCCGGCCACGGGCGATGTTCTGGACCGCGGCCGGGCTGGCGGTCCTGGGCTTCCTGCTCGCGCTGGAGATCGCCGCGCGTCGCATCGGCGTCGAGGGACCGATGACCAGTCAGGTCAAGGACCTCGTGTACGCCCCCAAACCGGGACCGCTCTACGCCGGTCTGGCCCTGCTGATGGTGGTCCTCACCTGGCGGGAGCGCCTCCTCGCGGCGGGCGTCGCGATCGGCATCGACGTCGTCTTCGCCCTGGTGCGCCAGGCGTTCGGCGTCGAGGCCCCCAGCGAGTACTTCCTCGGCAGCGGAGCGCTCTGGGTCATCCTGGCGTTCGCGGTCATCGCCGTCACCCGCCGCGCCGGCGCCGAACGCACCCTCCTGCTCAAGGGCGTCGGACTGGCCTTCCTGCTCATCGCGGGCCGCAAGACCGGTGACACCTGGCTGATCATCACCGCCAAGACCCGCACGATGGTGCTCGATCCCTATCTGGCCACCGCCGACCGCGCCCTCGGCGACCCGTCGTGGCTGGCCGGGCGGATGCTCGACGCCACCGGCCCGATCGGCGACAACATCGTCCAGCTCGTCTACGCCCAGCTCGCCGTGGCCGCCGTCGTCGTCGCCCTGTACCAGCTGCGCAACGTGGCCGCCGAACGCCGCTTCCCGCGCCACCACCTGGTGCGCACCTTCCTGGTCATCGGCCTGCTCGGCCCGGCCTTCTACATGATCTTCCCGGTGGTCGGTCCCGTCTTCGCCTACGGCCCCGGCGCGTCCGGAACCGGCGGCGTGGAGTGGGCACTGGTCAACCTGTGGCCCCACACCCCGCCGCCCTTCAGTACCCCGCACCCGATCCCGTACGACGGCATCACCCCCCGCAACTGCATGCCGAGCCTGCACACGGCGTGGAGCGTCGCGATCTTCGTCCACACCCGCAGGGCCCCGCGCCTGCTGCGCTACGCCGGCACGTTCTGGCTGGTTGCCACCCTCACCGCGACCCTCGGCTTCGGCTACCACTACGGCGTGGACCTGCTCGCCGGCGTGGTGTTCGCGCTGACGATCGAGGCGGCGCTGCGCGCACAGGAACGAGGCTGGGACAGACCGGCGGTCGCGCTCGTCTCCTACGGCACGGCCGTCTTCACCGGGCTCCTGCTGAGCTACCGGTTCCTGCCGGTGGAGATGGCCCTGCACCCGCGTGTCTGGGGACCGCTGCTTGTCCTGGCGATGGTCTCGGTCGTGTACGTCTACATCCGCACAACCAGGCTCTGGGACGCCGGGACGGAGGCGGTCCCGGCCCGGCAGCCGAGCCCGCACCCCGAACCGGCCTGACGACCCGCACCGCAGGTGGGGCCCGGTCCCGGTCGGTCCAGGACCGGGCCCCACCTCCGTCACCGGCCGGGCGCCTCAGGGCCTTTCGTTTGGATCAGCCCGGCTGTGGCCGACGGGACATGGTGACGTGCCAGACCCCGTGACGCCGGGTTGATCCAGACGAAAGGCCCTAATTCCGGTACCGGAACACGATCCGCCCCCGTGCCAGGTCGTACGGCGGAAGCTCCACCAGGACCCGGTCGCCCAGCATGATCCGGATGTAGTGCTTGCGGATCTTCCCGCTGATGTGCGCGAGCACCTGGTGCCCGTTCTCCAGCTCCACGGTGAACATGGCGCTGCGCAGACACTCGACGACCGTGCCCTCGACCTCGATGACGTTCTTGCTCCCCGTCATCGGACCAGCTCCAGCGCGCTGCCCACCGGCCGCGCCCCGACGCCTCGGAACAGCGCCGACGCCGCCGCGTTCGAGGCGTCGACCTCCGTCCACGCCTCGGCGGTCCCGGAACGCCGGAGCGCGTCCAGCGCGTGGGCGAGCAGGGCCCGGCCGACGCCGCGACGCCGCTCACCGGCCCGCACGGCGAGCAGTTCGATCCGCGGCCGCTTCACCCGCACCACCCGGATCAGCCCCAGGCAGCGGTCGGACGTCGCGGCCACCGCGTACAGCGACGGGTCGACGATGGCGTCCCGCTCGGCACGGGCCACCACCTCCGCGGGCGCCGACTGCCGGCCCACGGTCGTCCCGACCTCGGTTCGGATGACGCGGTCCACTTCCCGCAGCAGCCCCTCGTCCGCCTGTACGGCGGGCACGATGGCCACGCCCGGCGGCGGTACGACCGCACCCAGCCCCGTGACCTCCGGATCGGTGGGCACGGCGTACTCCACCTCCCGGCGCACGACCGTGAAACCGGCTCGCCGCCAGCAGGCGGTCAGCTCGGTGTCGGCCTCGTCGACCACGGTGTGCAGCGGCGCCGGAAGCGCCTCGGTCATCGCCTCGGCGAGCCGCGCGAAGGCGGTGTCGTGCCAGGCGTCGACACTGACGAACAGGCGCCCGTCCGGTCGGTGCCGCAGGTGCCCCCGGCCGACCACGAGGTCGTCCTCCAGCGCGTGCCACTGCCCGTACGCGACGCGCGTGACCAGCGTGGCGTGTTCGGCCGGACCTGTCGCGCAAGTCCTTGAATCCATCGGAGTCCCCTTTCAGGAGAGCCTCGATCTCAGGCGCTCCTGGCGACACCGAAGGTCAGCCGCCGGACCGTGACGGAATGAGGGAGCACCCATGGGTGACTGTGTTCACGGGGCTCACCTCCTACGACGGCTCGACGGTCCACCGCGAACGTAGCAGCGGCGCGGCGACCGCCTCCACTCCTTAATTCGGGCGACGGGTCCGCGGTAGGCTCCCGGCGTGCGTTGATCTTCCGGGCGGCGGCCCCGTGCAGCCGCGGACGGTACGGGGCGCCCTCGATCGGGAGGCCGCCCCGGCAGGCCCCCCGTCGTCACCTCGTGGAGATCCCACCATGACCGCTCAACGGCCGCTCACCTACGACGCGTTCGTCGCCCTCGCAGCCGCCGACCCCGCCGTGGCCGGCCTCGTCCTCAAGGGGTCCCGGGCCCACGAGGGCATGGCCACCCGGCACTCCGACCACGACCTCTACGTGGTCCTCGCCGACGGCGCCGCCAGCGGCCTCACCCGGTTCGCGGGGCACCGCTCCGCCGAGCTGGACCTCGTCGTCGTCACCCTGCCGCAGTTCCGGGCGGCGGGGATGCCCGGCTTCGAACGCTACGCCCTCGCCCGCGCCCGGGTGGTCCTCGACCGGCTCGGCGGGGAGATCGCCAGGATCCTCGCCGACAAGGCGCGCCTCACCGCCGAGGAGGCGGCACGGGACGCCGCGACCCGGCTCGACGCCTACGCCAACTCGCTCTACCGGTCGCTCAAGAACCACCGGGACGGCCAGGCCCTCGCCGCGCGCCTCGACGCGGCCGACAGCGTCCGCCACCTGCTCGAACTGCTCTTCGCTCTCGACCGGCGTCCTCGCCCCTACAACAAGTACCTGGTGTGGGAGCTGGACCGGCACCCGCTTCCGGGCTGGGACACCGGCGCCCTGCTCCACGCCGTCGACCGCGTCACGGCGACAGGTGACGTGACGGCGCAGCGCCACCTGTTCGTCCGTGTCGAGGCGGCCGCGCGGCGGGCCGGACACGGCGCGGTCCTGGACGCCTGGGGCGAGGACCTGGATCTCATGCGGCCGCGATAGACCCCGCCTGCCCGCTCACGCGCGCCGCGGCTTGCCCTGCGTGAACAGCCAGGTCTGGAACAGGCCGTCCAGCCGCTTCCCCGACGTGGCCTCGGCGAGCTTCACGAACTGGGCGGTGGTGCCGTGCCCGCCGCGGTGCCCGGTCGCCCAGGCCCGCAGGATGCGCAGGAACGTCTTGTCGCCGACGGCGCGCCGCAGTTCGTGCAGGGCCATCGCGCCGCGCGCGTACACGGGGGTCCCGAAGATGTTCTCGCCGCTGCCCGGGTCGGCGGGCGGGTACGCCCAGAGTTCGTCGCCCGCGGGACGGGCGTACAGGGCGTCGAAGGTCTTCTGGGCGCTGTCGCCGCCATGCTGCTCGGCGTACAGCCACTCGGCGTAGGTGGCGAAGCCCTCGTTGAGCCAGATGTCCTTCCACGTGGTCAGGGACACCGAGTCGCCGAACCACTGGTGGGCGTTCTCGTGCACCAGCGTGGCGAGGTCGGGCGCGGAGTCGTACACCGGCCGGGTCTGGGTCTCCAGCGCGTAGCCGACGTCCGGGGCGTGGTCGATGATCGAGCCGGCCGCGTGGAACGGGTACGGCCCGAACAGCTTGCTCTCCCAGGAGAGCACCTCGGGCAGCTTCTTCAGCACCGGAGCGGCCGCCTGGGCCTCCCGCGGGTCGACGGCGTTGTAGACCTTGACGCCGTCGCGGGTGGTGTACTGCTCGACCTTGAACGTGCCGACGGTGACGGTGGTCAGGTAGGCCGCCATGGGCTGGGCCGCGTGCCAGCGGAACGTGGTGCGGCCGTGCGCGGTGCGCTGTCCGAGCAGCACGCCGTTCGCCACCGCCGTACGTCCCTCGGGCACGGTGACCGTGAAGTCGTATGTCGATTTGTCGGTGGGGTGGTTGTTCGCCGGGAACCATGTCATCGCGCCCTGCGGCTCGCCCGCCACGAAGGCGCCGTCGTCGGTGGGGATCCAGCCGTCGGGGGAGCCGTCCGGGTCGGTGACCGGCTTCGGGGTGCCGTGGTAGTCGACGGTGACGCGGAACGCCCGGCCCGCGGGCAGCGCGTGGCGCGGGGTGACGACGAGCTCCTGCCCGGAGCGGCGGAAGTCGGCCGGCGCCCGGTCGACGGTGACCGAGGTGACCTTCAGGCCCTTCAGGTCGAGGTCGAAGCGGGTGAGGCGCTGGGTGGCGCGGGCGGTGAGGACTGCCCGGCCCTCCAGACGCCGGCTGCCGGTGTCGTAGCGCAGCGTCAGGTCGTAGTGGCCCACGTGGTAGCCGCCGTTGCCGGCCAGCGGGAAGTACGGGTCACCGACGCCCGCCGAACCGGTGCCGTGGGCCACCGCCGGCCCCGCGCCGGCGAGGAGCGCCGTCACGGTCACGGGAACGGCGGCGAGGAGCGCCTTGCGGCGGAGCAGGGCGGGTATGCGCCGGGCGGGCTGTCTGCTCGGTGACGTCACGGAAACTCCTGAGGGGGGTGACTGAAGATCGGCTGGCCGCCAGACTAGAGGCGACGCGCGCCTGGTTTTCCCATGGTCAGGTCAATTCCCGCGGGGCGCCGCCCGGAGTGGGCCGCACAGCAGTCACCCTCGTCCTTGCGGGTGGCACACGTCCGCGCGGCGGACGAGGGATGGGGGCCCTCGTCCGCCGCGCGGCGTCCTCGGGTCAGCTGAAGGGGATCACCACCACCGACTTGTCGGTGCCGGTCTGCAGCTTCGAGGAGGCGTTGCCGATGGCGCTCCACACCTCCAGGCGCACGGTGCCGCCCTTGAGGTTGCCCAGGGTGCCGGTGGCGGACTTCAGACCGCGGGCCTGGGTGTACTCCTCCCACCCGGTGACCGGGTCGGTGGCGAAGTACTGGTACGTCTCGGTCCGGTCGAAGGTGCCGTCACCGGTCAGGTCGTAGCTGATCCGGGCCTGCTGGCCGAGGCCGACCGCGGTGCCGGCGTCGACCTGGAGCCGGAAGGTGGTGGCGGCGCCCGAGGTGAGCGTGCCGTTCACTCCCCGCGCCTCGTAGACGAGGGGCTGGTACGGCGTGCCGTCGTGGTTGGTGCCGCCCGCCGACGCGATCGTGTCGCTGCCCGCCGTGCCGCCGGTCGCGGTCGTGAGGACGCCACCGCCGCGCAGCTGGAAGGTGTTGCCCGTCGGCGGGTCCGGGTCGGGATCGGGGTCGGGGTCCGACGATCCGGACCCCGTGCCGCTGGCCGTGGAACGGGCCGGCACCGACAGGGTCTTGCCGTCCGAGAAGGTGACGGTCCGGGCCGAGGAGCCGTGGTTGTGGGCCACGTAGGTGCGGGTCGAGCCCTTGGTGAAGACGGCGGAGGTGGGGATGTCACCGGTGACGGAGGCGTCCGGGGCGCCGAGCCTGTCGAGGGTGCTGATCCAGTGGTACGTGTGCGCCTTCGACTCGCCCTCCTCCGGGGTGTAACCGGCGTTCCCCGCGTCCCACTTGGACTTGGCCGAGGCCGGGTCGGCGAAGGACTGGAACTCCCAGAGGATGTCGCGCCATTCGACGGCCGGGCCGCCGTTCTCCCGTTCCATCTCCGTGATGTTGCGCCGGATCGCGGCCTTCTCCCCGCCGAGGTGGAGGGAACCACCGGTGACGGGCAGGACGTTGATGCCGTGGATCTCCTCGGGGTTGGCCGTCCACCAGGTGGCGTAGGCGGCGCCGCTGCCCCACACCATGCCGGCGGTGTCGTGGCCGAAGGACGACGGGAAGACCTGCTCGTCGGCGTCGAACCAGTACTGCGCGATCGCCTCCGACTCGGTGGTCAGCAGGAAGGTGCCGAGGTCGCGCAGCGAGGTGTCACCGGTGGCCGAGCCCCACAGGACGAGGGCCGCGCTGAGGTTGGTGGACTCGGAGGAGGACTCCTGGTTGTTGCCGGCGGCGAAGCCCTGGTGGCCGGAGGCCCAACTGTGCCCGGCGTAGACGTCGAATCCGCGCAGGAACGGGAACGCGGAGTCGGTTCGGCTCGGGTTGGCGGTGTCCCGGACGAGCGTCTTGACCATGCCGCCCCACGCGGAGTCGGCGGCCCAGCCCGGGTCGTACTGCGCGACGATCGCCGCGGCGTACACGTAGTAGCCGTAGTGGAAGTGGTGGTCGTTCAACTCGGTGTCGCTGCCGTAGGAGGCGGGGTAACCGGTGAGCGTCTTCCAGTCCTTGTCGTAGCTGAACTCGTTGGCGCCGCCCGCCGTGAACCAGTCCTGCAGCTTGCCCTTCATCAGGTTCAGCATCCGGTCGCGGATACCGGTCTCACCGATCTGCTCGGCGACGGGCACCAGTTGCGCGAGGCGGCCGAGCGCCTTGCCGGTCCAGTACGTGTCGGACGCGCCGGAGAACGGGTCGGAGGCGTTCACGACGTCGTTGAGGTAGCCGCGCAGCCGTGCGGCGTCCACCCCGTCCGACTTGGGCAGGGCGGGAAGCACCGCCGACGCCTTCTGGCTCGTGGTGAACGAGGCCCCCTCGCGGACCTTCATGGTGCCGCGAGGCGAGACGTAGGTGTACGAGGTCAGCGCGTCCGAGGTGTTGAGCCACTGGTGGCGGTAGAGGGCCTGGAGCGTGCCGCGCTCGCTGCCCTCCTTCGCCTCCGTGGTGAGGGTGTACGTGGCCCGCACGGTGCCGCCGCTGTAGCTCCAGGTCGCCTTGGAGTCGGTGACGAAGCTGAAGGCGTACTTCGTGAAGGTCGACAGGGCGCCGGTGGACGGCAGCACGGCGACGGAGAAGTAGTCCTTGCCGCCGAGACCCGCGGTGACGGTGGAGCCGGAGATGTTCCAGTCGCTGCCGCTGGGTGCGAACAGGGCGTAGTGGTGGCCGGCGACGGTGATGCCGAGGACGTTGCCCTGGTCGGCGAAGACGGTGGGCGCGCCGGCCGTGGTGATCTGGGCGTTGCCGCCGGTGCCCTTGGCGTATACGAACGGGGAGCCGTGGCCGATGGTGGTCCGCAGGGTGCGGGTGCCGTCGGACCACAGCGGGGTGACCGTCCAGTCGGACCAGTCGTCGGCCTTGGTGTCGGGGGAGTTGAGGCCGGTCAGTCCGATGGTGAGGTCACGCTTGTGCGCGAACTCGTACTGGCGCCCGTCGCCGACGATCGCCGGGGAGGTCGGGTAGCCGACGTCGAGGCCGCCGGCCGTCGCCTGGTAGGTGAGCGGGTGGCCGTACATGGGGGTCGACCAGGGGTTGTCGCCGTACCGCTGGAAGGCCAGGGAGGACCACCAGTCGTTGGTGGGGACGGGCCGGTTCCGGGCGGCGGCCGTCACCTTGGGGGTGACGGGTGTTCCTGTGTTGGTGGTGGGGCCCGATGCGCCGGGGGGCCGGGTGTCGGAGTAACTGCCGGAGCCTACGGGCACGGTGGCCGCGGCCGCCGGAGTGGCGGCCGGGCCGAGCCCGAAGGCGGCGAGGGCTGAGGCCAGCAGCAGGACTGCCGCCGGTCTGGTGCGTGGGGATGGCATGGGGGCACCTCAAGTCTTCACAGGAGGGGAGTCCGAGAGTTTGAGAGCGCTCTCAGATGGCCGGAACGTAAATCCTGCGTAATGAGCGTGTCAATGCGTTGAACGCAGCCGGGAGTTGAAATCCCTTTTGTCTTCGCAGGTTGACGGTCTCGTGTGAAGAGGGGGGTCTGGTGGGGGTGTTGATGTGGAGGGACTCTGCGTCCGGGGGCCATGAAGCCGCGGGCCCCCTGGGCGGCCGGAGTGGTTGCGCGCCTCGCGGCGATCACGCGGGAAGCGGACGGGCGCGGCCCGCCGCGGGGAGAGGGGTCCGTGGCTTCCACGGAACAGGTAACAGCTGTTACCATTCCGGCATGGCGAAGACACAGCTGGGCGCGCGCGTGGACGAGGACATCGCGGACCTCGCGAAGAAACGCGCCGCCGACCTGGGGCTGAGCGTCGGGGACTACCTCGCCCGGCTGGTGCACGACGACGCCAGCGGGCTGCGCGCCCGCGCGGTGGAGGCCGCCGGACGGTTCCTCGCGGAACACCAGGCGATCTTCGACGAGGCCGAGGACACCGAGCAGGCGCGGGCAGCCGGGGGAGCGCGCGCCGCCTGATGGACCTGCACATCGACGTCCCCTGGATCCTGCAGGTCACCGAGATCGCCGGGGCGAACGACCCGGCGCCCGACGACTACGGCGTCCCCGTCTCGGCGGTCGCGCGCCACCGCGCCGAGCTGTTCGAGCAGTCCGTCTACGACAGCCCGTACGCCAAGGCGGCGGCCCTGGTGCACACGCTCGGCCGGTGCCGCTGGCTGGAGCGCTCGAACATGGCGGTGGCCGCCGCGACCGGCGTCATGTACCTGGAGGCGGCCGGGATCACCGTCAAGCCGGCCCGCGAGCACGCCATGGCCCTCAAGGACCTGCTCCTCGACCCGACGTGCACGGCCGGGCGGATCGCGACCCTGCTCCGCGGCTGGCCCACGGCGACCTGAGCAGCGGCGACTCGTCTCCGGGTGCGGGGGACGTGTGATCCAGCCGCGATTGTCAGACCTCCTCAGTACGGTCGGGGCATGAGAGCCACGGCAACTTTCACCGTCAAGGCGTTCGTCCCGACCGAGCTGAAGCCCGAGCTGGAGGTGTCCACCGCGCTGCCCGTGGGGGTCGCGAGGATGGAGAAGACCTTCGAGGGAGAGGCCGCCGGGCGCTCGGCGACCTTGTTCACCGCCGCGTTCGACCAGGTGACCGGCGTCGGCACCTATGTGGCCATGGAGTCGTTCGAAGGCTCACTGCACGGACGGGAGGGGGCCTTCAACTTCGCGCACTCCGCGACCACGTCCGGCGGCGACCGCACGGCAGAGTTCTTCACCATCGTGCCGTCGAGCGGCACCGGCGAGCTCGCGGGGATCACCGGTGCCGGAGGGATGGCCGTCGACGGCGACGGCACGCACCGCATCTGGTTCGACTACGAAATCGGCTGAACCGGCGGCTGAACGGCGCGTCCGAGCCGCAGCCGCTCAGGGCAGCACCAGCCATCGCCGTCCGTCGAGCAGTTCGCATGCGGCGTCCAGATGCCCGGCGTGGCACGCCGTCTCGGTGATGACGTGCAGCAGGACGTCCCGGACGGTGTGCAGGTGTGGTGCGCCGAAGAGGTGGTGGGGCCACCAGGCCAGAGGGGCGTCCGCGTCCATGGCGGCGACGGCGGCGTCGGCGAGGCCCGCCTCCGTGCGGTAGCGGTCGAGCACCTCGGTGTGCGGTACGTCGGGGGCCACCTGCCAGGCGTCCTCCACGGCGTCCAGGGCCTCGATGACGCCCGGGTCGCCGGTGACTACGGCCCGGAACCAGAACCGCTCGACGTCCAGCGCGAGGTGCTGGACGAGCCCGAGGCAGTTCCACCCCGACGGCAGCACCGGCCGCCGCAGTGCCTCCGGGTCCAATCCGTCGAGGATGCCCAGGACATGGCGGCGCTGGGCGTCCAGGAAGGACAGCAGGGCCTGGAGTTCGGTCTTCGCGGGCGCGGTCACTGTGCGATCTCCCGGATGCGGCCGCCCGGATCCCCGAAGCCGGCGGTGCGGATGCCCCAGGGCCGGTCCACGGGGCCGTTCGGCGGCGTCACGCCGCGGGCGGTCAGTTCCCCGCACATCGCGTCCACGTCGTCCACGGGAAGGGTGAGCTGAAGGCGGGAGCCGGCGTCCGGGCCGGCGACGCGCGGGGGGAGGGTGAGGGCGCTGATCTTTCCGGGCCACGGGATGTCGGTCGTCGTATGGGTCACGGAGATCAAGGATCTCCTACCCAGCCGTCTCCGCACAGCCGATCGCAGGAATCGCCAACGGTGCTCGCGGGGGCGTCGCGGTGACATGCCGACGTGGACGCGGCGCAGCGCGGACGGTGGGTCCCGTGCGCGTCCGACCGATGGTCCCCCGACCCCCTGCGTGTGCCGACCGAGAACGCCTTCCCGCTGCCCTCGGAGGCGGGGGGTGCACCGGCCCCCTGGGCCCCGCTCGCGGTGGGGGCGACGTCCTCGCGCTGGCCTGCCCCTGGATCCCGCGCAACTCGATCACCGTGCGGGGGCAGTGGAGGGCCTCGCGCACCGCCAACGCCGGAATCGTCCGGCTTCTCACCTCCGGCGCGCCGGACCTCGCCCCCGAACGCGGGCGGTCGTTCCCCCGCGACGCCGTCGACGACGCCGTCACGCACGCCGGTCCGTTCGACCGCGCCGCACTGACCCCGCGCACCGGCTGACGAGCCCGGCCGGACCCCCACCGGCGCGACGGCAACAAACGGAGGGGCGGGCCCATTTGAGGAGAGCGACGACAAGTCGGCCGTCATCGTCGCCCGGCGGCAATGGCGGTCTCCGCACCCCGCCGCTCCCCAGGCAACGGCCGAGTATCCACGTTACTTTGTATCGGTACGCCTCTCATGGGGAAAAGGGCGGCTGCCGCGATATGCCTGTTTCCCTCCGTTCCCAGCTGGAGGTAATCATGCTCAAGGGATACACTGTCCCACTTTCCCCGAAAGGTGAGGCGAACGAGGCCCCGGAACCCCCCTGGCATTACGCCGGAGACGTCCTCGGGGTCGAATTCTGGACCGATCCCGCGGCCGCGGAAGCCACGCTCCCCGAGGGGCTGACCGCCGATCCGGAATCGTCCGGCCGAGTTGTCGCCTATTTCTTCGACTGGCAGTTCAACGGGAGAACGACGAATACCTCGACCCGGTCTACAGCCAGTACCGCGAGTTCTTCGTCCTCGTCGACGCCCACTACGACGGCCGGCCTGTCTCCTGGTGCCCGTACATCTACGTCGACAATCACCACGCCTTGGCACGCGGGCTCGTCCAGGGATTCCCGAAGAAGATCGGGCGGGTCCACCAGACCCGGGTCTTCGCCTCACCGGGGAAGGCGTCGCCCACGCTGTCGCCCGGCGCGTGTTTCGGCGCCGGCGTCTCCTGCGACGAACGGACGCTCGCCCAGGCCAGGGTCACCCTGGAGAAGCCCCTGGAGGACCCGTCGCCTCTGCTGAGCCGGGACACCATCAATCTGCGGCACTTCCCGACGCTCGAAGTGGGCAAGTACGAGAAGCCGGCGGTGCACGAACTGGTGCGCATGGACTACGGCGACCAGCAACTGGCCGACGTGTGGATCGGCAGCGGCGAGATCGAGCTCTTCCAGGCGCCGCGCGAGGAACTCGCCGATCTCCGCCCGGTGCGGGCGGGCATGGGATTCCGGGGATCGATGTCGTACAACGTAACGCAGGTGTTTCCGCTGACCTGACGCGGGTGTCCGTTGTCCCCGCTGAATTCCCGACGGCATACAGCCGTTGTTCCGGCCGCGAGCCGGCCTCGACTTCATCCAGAACAGTAAGGTGCCCACAGATGAGCACGACAGTTGCCGACTGCATGGTGGAGGCCCTCGCGGCCTCCGGAGTTCGCCGCGTCTACGGTCTCCCCGGCGACTCCCTCAACGGGTTCACGGATGCTCTGCGCCGCAACGGCACCATACGGTGGGCGCACGTGCGCCATGAGGAGAGCGCCGCCTTCGCCGCCGCCGGGGAGGCCGCGCTCACGGGTGAACTCGCGGTGGTGGCGGGCAGTTGCGGTCCGGGCAATCTGCACTTCATCAACGGCCTGTACGACGCCCAGCGCAGTCGGGTCCCGGTCCTGGCGCTCGCCGCTCACATCCCGGCCGAGGAGATCGGCGGCGAGTACTTCCAGGAGACGCATCCGCAGGAGCTGTTCCGCGAGTGCAGCGTCTACGCCGAACTGGCCGCGACGGCCGAGCAGGTGCCGCGACTGCTGCGGATCGCGATGCGCACGGCCCTGGAGCGCAGGGGTGTGTCCGTCCTCGTCGTCCCCGGCAACATGCTCCTCGCCCGTGGTGACGCCGCGGCGTTCTCCCATCCCGTCCGGGCCACGACCTCGCACGTCACCCCCGACAGCGCCGCCCTGGCGGCGGCCGCGGACGTCCTCAACCGTGCCGAGCGGGTGACCATCCTGGGCGGGGCCGGATGCCAGGGCGCCCACGACGAGGTCATGGCGCTGGCCGGAGCGCTGAAGGCCCCGATCGTGCACGCGCTGCGCGGCAAGGACTTCCTGGAGTACGACAACCCGTACGACGTGGGGCTGACCGGTCTGATCGGATACAGCTCCGGGTACCGGGCGATGGAGCACTGCGACGCCCTGCTCATGCTCGGCACGGACTTCCCCTACCGGCCGTTCTACCCCGCCCCCGGCGTCCCGGTGGTCCAGGTCGACATCCGCGGGGAGCACATCGGACGCCGGGTCGGCGTCAAGGTGCCCCTGGTCGGCACGGTCAAGGACACCGCCGCCGCCCTGCTGCCGCTGATCCGGCCCAAGGGCGACACGAAGTTCCTGGACAAGCTCACCGGGCACTACCGCACGGTGCGCTCCCGCCTCGACGACCTCACCGAGGGCAAGCCGTCCGCGTCGGTGATGCACCCGCAGCAGGTCGCGGCCGCCGTCGACCGGCACGCCTCCGCCGACGCCGTCTTCACCGCGGACGTCGGCACACCCACCGTGTGGGCGGCCCGCTACCTCACGATGAACGGCCAGCGCCGGCTCATCGGCTCCTTCAACCACGGCAGCATGGCGAACGCCCTGCCCCAGGCCATCGGCGCCCTGTGCGCCTCGGGGCCGGGACGCCAGGCCGTGGCCCTGTGCGGGGACGGCGGGCTCAGCATGCTCCTGGGCGAGCTGATCACCCTGCGGCACCTCGACCTGCCCGTGAAGGTCATCGTCTTCAACAACCAGGCCCTGTCGTTCGTGGAACTCGAGATGAAGGCCGGAGGCATCGTCAACTACGGCACCGACCTGCCGGACCTGGACTTCGGCGCGGTCGCCCGCGCAATCGGCCTCTTCGGGGCGCGCGTCGACCGCGCCGACCAGCTCGAGGAGACACTGCGGAAGGCGTTCGCGCACCAAGGTCCCGCGGTCGTGGACGCGCGGACCGCCCGCCAGGAGCTCTCCCTGCCGCCGAGCATCACGTTCGAGCAGATGAAGGGCTTCACCCTCTTCGCCACCCGCACGATCCTCACGGGGCGGGGGGACGAGATCGTGGAACTGGCCAAGACGAACTTCAGGCAACTACCCCTGATGTGAGCGGCTTCTCGCTTGCCGCACCATCGCCGCGACCGAGCGGTCCACGTCCGCCTCGGTCGTGGCGTGGCCGGACACCGAGATACGCATCAGCCGGCGCCCGCGCCAAGTCGTGGCCCCGACCCAGCAGGTGCCGTCCTCCTGAACCGCCCGGACGACGGCGTCCGTGCGGGCGTCCGACCCGAACCCGACGAGGACTTGATTGAGCGTCACCTCGTTGACGACGTCGAAGCCCGCCGCCGACAGGCCGTCGGCGAAGCGCCGGGCGAGCGCGCAGCAGCGGTCCACGAGTGCGGCGACGCCGTCACGGCCGAGCTCGCGGAGCGCCGCCCAGGTGGCGAAACCCCGTGCCCGGCGGGACGACTCGGCGGTGTAGTCGGCGCCACCGGCCGGTGTCGCCTCGGCCCGGGTGAGATAGGACGCGGTGTACGACAGGGCGCCGGCGTGGACGGCGGGGCGGGAGCAGAGGGCGTAACCGCAGTCGTAGGGCACGTTGAGCCACTTGTGCCCGTCGCACGCCCAGCTGTCGGCCAGCTCGACACCGTCGACGAGGTGGCGGGTCGCCGGGCTCGCGGCCGCCCACAGGCCGAAGGCCCCGTCCACGTGCACCCAGCCGCCGGCCGCGTGGGTGAGGTCGCAGGTCGCCCGGAGGTCGTCACAGGCGCCGGTGTTCACGTTGCCGGCCTGCGCGCACACGATCGTGAGCGCATCGGGGTCGGAGGCCAGCACGCGGCGCAGGTCGTCGATGTCGAGCGCCCCGCGGTCGTCGGTGCGCACCGGCTGGACGCAGTCGGTGCCGAGGCCGAGCAGCCGCAGGGAGCGGTCGACGGTGGCGTGCCGCTCCGTACCCGCGACCACCCGCAGGCGCGGGGCACCGGCCAGCCCCTGGCGTCCGACGTCCCAGCCGGCCTCGGCGAGCAGGTGCTGCCGGGCCGCCGCGAGACCGGCGGTGTTGGCCGCCTGTCCACCCGTGACGAACCCGGCGGAGGCCGTCGCGGGAAGGCCGAGCAGCTCCTTCAGCCGCCCGCCCGCCGCTTCCTCCGCGGCGATCGCGGCGGGGGAGAGCACGGCGTTGAAGGCGTTCTGGTCCCAGCCCGCGGTGAGGATGTCCGCGGCGGTGGCGGCGGGCAGTGCCCCGCCGACGACGAACCCGAAGAAGCGCGGTCCCGCCGAGGCGACGAGCCCCGGACCGGCGGCGGCCACCAGCTCGTCGATCACCGTGCGCGGGTCGGTGCCCGCGCGGTCGAGGGGCGCGGAGAAGGCGGCCCGCAGCGCCGCGTGGTCCACGGGCCGCGCCACCGGCTGCTCGGCAAGTGAGCGGCGGTAGCCGGCGGCCTGCTCGGCGGCGTGGCGGAGGATCTGCGTCAGCTCGTCCATGGCCGCACCGTAACCACCTCGCCGGGACGCCGGAAGCGGCCGATCGGGGACCATCCTGCCCCCGCAGAACCATGGCGTCGGGCATGAGCTGGACGGCACACATCGCGTGACCGGTGTCTCACCGCGCTCGCGTTGCTATGCAACGAGGTGCATAGGAGGATCGGGGCATGGCGCTCGAGCACGCGATCCTCGTCTCCCTGCTGGAGAAGCCGGGCTCCGGCTACGAACTGGCCCGGCGGTTCGAACGGTCCATCGGCTACTTCTGGACCGCCACCCACCAGCAGATCTACCGCGTGCTCAAGCGCATGGAGAGCGACGGCTGGGTGGACGTCCGGGATGTCCCGCAGTACGGGCGTCCGGACAAGAAGGAGTACTCGGTCGCCGCGGCAGGCCGTCAGGCGCTCTCCGCATGGCTCGGCGAACCGACGGAGCCCGAGAGCGTCCGCCACGACCTCGCCGTCAAGGTGCGCGGCGCCGCCTTCTCCGACCCCGCGGCCCTCATCGACGAGGTCGAGCGGCACCGCCAGGCCCACGCGGCCCGCCTGGCCCACTACCGCGCGGGGGAGACCCGCGACTTCGGCACGCCCCCGGCGGGGGACGAGCTCGACGCCGAACGGGAACTCCAGCACGTCGTGCTGCGCGGCGGCATCGCCTACGAGCAGATGATGATCGCCTGGCTCGACGACGTCCTCACCACACTCGCCCGCTTCCGCACCGGCCACTGACCGGCGCGGCACGCCCCTCCGGGCCCCGGCCCGGACCCACCCTCACTCCTCCCAGCCGAAAGGCGGCTTCCATGGCCGACGCGCTGCTCTTCAACCCGCGGACCTACGACCCCGCGCACTTCGACCCGGAGACCCGCAGGCTGCTGCGCGCCACCGTCGACTGGTTCGAGGAGCGCGGCAAGCGCCGGATCATCGAGGACTACCGCACCCGCGCCTGGCTCGGCGACTTCCTCGCCTTCGCCGCCAAGGAGGGCCTGTTCGCCACCTTCCTCACCCCCGCGTCGGCGGCGGGCGAGGGTGAGGGCGACAAGCGCTGGGACACCGCCCGCATCGCCGCGCTCAACGAGATCCTCGGCTTCTACGGCCTCGACTACTGGTACGCCTGGCAGGTCACCATCCTCGGCCTCGGCCCCGTCTGGCAGAGCGGCAACGCCGCCGCCCGCGCCCGGGCCGCCGAACTGCTCTCCCAGGGCGAGGTGTTCGCCTTCGGGCTGTCCGAGAAGAGCCACGGCGCCGACATCTACTCGACCGACATGCTCCTGGAGCCCGACGGCCGGGGCGGCTTCCGGGCACGCGGCTCCAAGTACTACATAGGAAACGGCAACGCCGCCGGACTCGTCTCCGTCTTCGGCCGCCGCACCGACGTCGAGGGTCCCGACGGGTACGTCTTCTTCGCCGCCGACAGCCGTCACCCGGCGTACCACCTCGTGAAGAACGTCGTCGACTCCTCCAAGTACGTCAGCGAGTTCCGCCTCGAGGACTACCCCGTCGCGGCGCAGGACGTCCTGCACACCGGCCGGGCCGCCTTCGACGCCGCCCTGAACACGGTCAACGTCGGCAAGTTCAACCTGTGCACCGCCTCGATCGGCATCTGCGAGCACGCCATGTACGAGGCCGTCACGCACGCGCAGAACCGCATCCTGTACGGCCGTCCCGTCACCGCCTTCCCGCACGTGCGCCGCGAGCTGACCGACGCGTACGTCCGGCTCGTCGGTATGAAGCTGTTCAGCGACCGGGCCGTCGACTACTTCCGCACCGCGGGCCCCGACGACCGCCGCTACCTCCTCTTCAACCCGATGACGAAGATGAAGGTGACCACCGAGGGCGAGAAGGTCATCGACCTGATGTGGGACGTCATCGCGGCCAAGGGCTTCGAGAAGGACAACTACTTCGCCCAGGCGGCCGTCGAGATCCGCGGCCTGCCCAAGCTGGAGGGCACCGTCCACGTCAACCTGGCCCTCATCCTGAAGTTCATGCGCAACCACCTGCTCGACCCGGTCGCGTACGAGCCCGTCCCGACCCGCCTCGACGCGGCCGACGACGACTTCCTCTTCCGCCAGGGCCCGGCCCGCGGCCTCGGCTCGGTGCGCTTCCACGACTGGCGGCCGGCCTTCGACGGGTACGCCCACCTGCCCAACGTCGCCCGCTTCCGCGAACAGGCCGACGCGCTCTGCGAGTTCGTGCGCACGGCGGCTCCCGACGAGGAGCAGAGCCGGGACCTCGACCTGCTCCTCGCCGTCGGGCAGCTCTTCGCGCTCGTCGTCCACGGGCAGCTGGTCCTGGAGCAGGCCGCCCTGTCGGGCCTCGACGAGGACGTGCTCGACGAGCTGTTCGCCGTCCTCGTGCGGGACTTCTCCGCGCACGCCGTCGAACTGCACGGCAAGGACTCCGCGACCGAGGACCAGCAGCGGTGGGCCCTCGGCGCCGTCCGCCGGCCGGTCGTCGACGGTGACCGCTCGGAGCGCGTCTGGCGGCGCGTCGAGGCGCTGTCGGGGGCGTACGAGATGATGCCCTGAGGTCGCGGCCGGAACCGGACGTGACCCTGGCCCGGGGGCGGAGGCTCCCGGGCCAGGGTGTGCTCACGACCGGTCGGGGACCGTCACCAGACCCCGCTGCGGACGTACGGGTTGACCGCCCTGAGGTTGCTGTCGTAGCTGGCCCTGAACACGTAGTTCGGGTCGGCCTGGGTGAGCCAGCCGGACGTGTGCGTGTAACCGGTGCCGTCCGAGAGGTAGGTGGCGTCGGCGAACGACCAGGACCGCCCGCCGTCCGTGCTGATGTCCAGCCAGACCCAGCCGCGCGGGTCCCAGCCGGACCCCTGGATGCGCCCCCAGCCGTACTGGTAGCCGCCGTAGTAGCCCGAGCGGATCTCGATGGTGATGGTTCCCCGCTGGTTCGGGGCGTGGGTCAGACGGTTCGTCGTCTCGAACACCTGGTCGGTGTTGATCGTTCCGGGTGGTGCCGCGTGCGCGGGCGTGGCGAGCGCCGTGACACCCAGCGCCCCGAGCGACCCCGCCACCGCGGCGGACCCGGCCGATCTCAGCAACGTCCTTCGATCCATGAAGCGGCTCATAGGTTCCCCCTGTTGAGGCCATGGTCTGAGAAGCGCGGACGCCGACCTGCGCGAAGCGTCCACGACAGACCCTAGGCGAGGGAACCGGCGCACGGTCCCTGACAGATGTCAGGGAGGGACACGGGGGTTCGCCCGGCGCTCGGCGCCGTGCTGGTGTCATCGCCGGCGAGGGCGGCCTGTACGGCGGAGGGGGAGCCCGGGGCGAGCCGCAGTGCCCAGTCGCGCGCCTGCAACGGTCCCCGTGCGGCTGAACGGTCCTCGAAGATTCCCATGCCGCCGTCCTGCCCGCCACCACGGTCAGTGCGCTCAGGAGGCCCGGCCGCCGGGTGGGTCCGCCACCGCGTCCGTGAAGCGCGCGGCGAGGGCGGCGACGGCCGCACGCAGTTCCTCCCCGCCCTCGACGCGGAAGGCGACGGGCAGCACCGCCAGCCACTCCTGCGCGTACATGGCCGGGTTGCGGGTGCTGCCCACCAGCACACAGCCGTCCCCCAGCGGTTCGAGGCGTCCCATCGGCGGCCGGATCCAGCGGGCCACCTCGGCCGGCGGCAGGTCGAACACCACGCGCGTGGGGTACGCCCAGCCGACGCCCAGGTTCTCCTCCAGCACCGCCACCGGGTCGAGCCCCGGGGGCGGTTCGAACCGCTGCGTGGTCGCCTGGACCGTACGGACGCGGTCCACCCGGTAGGTGCGGACTGCGTCCGCGCGATGGCTGTGGCACAGCAGGTACCAGCGGCCGTAGCGGACGACGAGGGACCAGGGGTCGACCTCCGCCTCCCACTGGGCACCGGCTTCGCTGCGGTAGGTGATCCGCACCCGGTGGCGTGCCGCGACGGCGCCGACGAGTTCGCCGGTGATGGCCGGGTCCGGACGGGTGGCGTACGGGTCGGGCGCGGCCGACGCGTACGTGTGCAGCAGCGTCGCCTCCCGGCCGACGCTCTCCGGCAGTGCCTTGACGACCTTGCCGAGGGCGGCGCTGACCAGGTCCTCGGGGTCGGCGGCGGTCGGCTGGCCGCTGAGCACGGCCATCACCAGGCCGAGCGCCTCCGCCTGCGTGAAGTGCACGGGAGGCAGGCGCGTCCCGCGCCCGAGCCGGTAACCGCCGTGCGGCCCCCGGGTGGACGTCACCGGGATGCCGGCCTCGCGGAGGATCTCCACGTAACGGCGGGCGGCGCGCTCCGTCACACCCAGCCGCTCGGCGAGTCCGGTCGCCGTCGTACCGGGGCGGACCTGGAGGATCTCCAGGACGCGCAGGGCCCGGGCGGTGGGGCTGAGGTCGTTCGGCACCCAGGCAGGCTAGTCCGTCCACCCCGAGGATCGCGGCACGATCCGGCAGCCGATCGTCCGGATCTCCTCCTACCGTGACATCCGTCAACCGGCAGAAGAGGAGAGCATCATGGACATCCTGCTCATCGGCGGCCTGTGGCTGCGCGGATCCGTCTGGGGCGGTGTCGCCTCCGCCCTGGAGAAGCTCGGCCATCGCCCCGTGCCGCTCACACTGCCGGGGCAGGGGGACGGCGCCGTGTCCGCCACGCTCGACGACCAGTTGGAGACCGTGCTCGCGGCCGTGGACGCGGCACCCGGCGAGGTCGTGGTGGTGGGCCACTCCGCCGCCTGCTCGCTGGCCTGGCTGACGGCCGACCGGCGGCCGGGCAAGCTGGCCAAGGCCGTCCTGGTCGGTGGCTTCCCGGCCTCGGACGGCCGGGCGTACGCCGACTTCTTCGAGGTGACGGACGGCGTCATGCCCTTCCCCGGCTGGAAGCCCTTCGAAGGAGCGGACGCCGCCGACCTCGACGAGGAGGCCAGGAGCGCGTTCGCGGCCGCCGCGATCCCGGTGCCCGAAGGAGTGGCCAGGGGTGTGGTGCGACTGGCGGACGAACGGCGGTGGGACGTCCCCGTCGTGGTGGTGTGCCCGGAGTTCGCGCCCGCGCAGGCCCGGGAGTGGATCGACGCGGGAGACGTGCCGGAGCTCGCCCGGGCCAAGGAGGTCGAGTTCACCGACATCGACTCCGGCCACTGGCCCATGATCACCGAACCGGCCGAGCTGGCCCGGATTCTGGCCGCGGCGGCGGACGCGGCCTGACAGACCCGCACGGGGCGTCCCAGTGTGTCCTCCTGGGGGCCGCAGTGGGTGGTCAGCTCCGGCGGCGCGCGGTCCGCTCCGCAGCGCCGCCGCGGTCGCGCCGCTCGCAGGACTCCGCGGGCGGCGTGTCCGCGCCGAGCCCTGCCAGCAGCCGCAGTCCGTCCTCGGCGGCGCTGCCGGGAGCCGCCGACAGCACCACCAGCTCCGAGCCCGCCTCCGACGGCAGGGCGAAGTTCTCCTGGTGCAGTTCCAGCAGCCCGACCAGCGGATGCCGGTACGCCTTGCGTCCGTGTGTGCGGGCCCGTACGTCCGCGCGGGCCCACAGCCGGCGGAACCGCTCGCTGCCCATGGCCAGTTCGCCGATGAGCGAGGCGAGCCGGGGGTCGCCGGGATATTCACCGGCGGCCAGCCGCAGATGCCCGACCACGTCGACCGTGCACTTCTCCCAGTCCGCGTACAGGCCGTGTCCGGCCTCCTCGAGGAAGATGTGCCGGGCGGTGTTCAACCCCGGCATCGGACGGCCGAACAGGAGTCCGGCGAGGCGGTTCCCGGCGAGCACGTCCATACGGTGGTTCATGATCAGCGCCGGTGCGCCGTCCACCAGGTCGAGGACGCGCAGCAGTTCCGGGCGCAGCCGGCCGCCCGGCGCCTTCGTGTGCCGGCGGCGCTGGCAGGCGAGCCGGTCGAGGTGTCCCCGTTCGATCTCGTCGAGTCCGAGGACACGGGCGAGCGCGTCGCGTACCTGCTCGGACGGCTGGGTGGCGCGGCCCTGCTCCAGCCGGACGTAGTAGTCGACGCTCACGCCGGACAGGTGCGCGACCTCTTCACGGCGCAGCCCCGCCACCCGGCGGCGGCTGTCGACGGGGATGCCGACGGTCGCCGGGTCGACCCGGGAACGCCGTATGCGCAGGAAGCTCGCAAGATCCTCCATGTCCTCAGTATGGCTCGGGCCCCGGCGTCTGGGCGGTGGTGAAGGTGGTCCTGCCATTACCAGGAAGTCGCGTCCGGTGGTCAAGGCGTCCCTGAACAGAAGGCGTTGTGGCGCCCAGGATCGAACACGACCGATCCGAAGAGGAGTTGCCGTGAAGACACTGATCGTCCACGCCCACCCGGAGCCGAAGTCGCTCAACGGCTCACTGAAGGACCTCGCGGTGTCCACGCTGGAAGGCGCCGGGCACGAGGTACGGGTGAGCGACCTGTACGGGATGAACTGGAAGGCGGTCGTGGACGCCGCGGACTACGGAGCCGACGGCTCGGCCCGGCTGGAGGTCGTGCGGGACTCGGGGCGGGCCTTCGACACCGGGACGCTCACCCCGGACGTCCGGGCCGAGCAGGAGAAGCTGCTGTGGGCCGACACGATCGTCTTCCAG
Source organism: Streptomyces sp. NPDC046859 (assembly GCF_040645135.1). Classification (NCBI taxonomy): domain Bacteria; kingdom Bacillati; phylum Actinomycetota; class Actinomycetes; order Kitasatosporales; family Streptomycetaceae; genus Streptomyces; species Streptomyces sp. NPDC046859. The sequence continues at coordinate 11,346 of NZ_JBEYXR010000035.1, read as the reverse complement.
TTCCCGCTGTGGTGGTACTCGATGCCCGCGATCCTCAAGGGCTGGGTGGACCGGGTGTTCACCCGGAACTTCGCCTACGGCGTCGGCGAGCACAGCGACACCCGCTACGGGGAGCGGTTCGGCGAGGGCACCCTCGCGGGCCGCAGGGCGCTGCTGTCGGTGACCGTGGGCGGCCACGAGTCGCACTACGCCGCGCGCGGGATCAACGGCCCCATCGACGACCTGCTGTTCCCGATCCACCACGGCATCCTGTACTACCCGGGCATCGAGGTGCTGCCCCCGTTCGTGCTGTACGGCGCCGACCGGCTGACCGACGCGGACTACCCGGACGTCGCCAAGGCGTGGCGGCAGCGCCTGCTCACCCTGGAGTCGACCGAGCCGATCCCGTTCCGGCCGCAGAACTCCGGCGACTACGAGATGCCGTCACTGCATCTGCGGGACGGGCTGGAGTCCGCGGGCCGCTCCGGGTTCGGGCTGCACGTACGCGGCTGACCCCCGGAGCGACGGCCGGGCCGGGCCTCGACGAGCGGTCGTGTCCGGGCACGGTGGTCGCCGCACCCGACAAGGCCAGGGCCCTCGCCCACGCGACCGACCAGTTCGCCGCATCCCCGGGCACGCGAGCGGCGGCGCCCGCGCCCGCCGGACGAACCGTCAGGCAGGTGGGCGGGCGGCCTCCTGAGCGTCCACGGCACCGCCGGTGAGCCGCGGCTCGACGTCCACGACGCCCTCGACGGCTCGCGCCAGGCGTACGGCGATCGGGACCAGCGCGGTGTCGCGGACCGGCCCGCGCAGGGTGACGACCCCTTCGCGCACGCTGACGTCGATCGAGCGGCCGGCGACCGGACGCAGACGGGAGACCACCGTGCGGCGCACCTCGTCCGCGATCTGGTCGTCGGGCCGCAGGAAGACCTTCAGCAGGTCGGCCCGGCTGACGATCCCCTGCAGCGTGCCGACGCGGTCGACCACGGGCAGCCGTTTGACGTGCCGGACCGCCATGATCCGGGCGGCCTGGGCGAGCGTGGCGTCCGGATGGACGGTGACGGCGGGCGTGCTCATGAGGTCCCCGGCCGTGGTCGCACCGGCCTTCACGAGGTCGTCGAGGCGCCTGCGCGACTCGGCGAGGCTCTGCTCGCCCTCCCGGAACTCCTCCTTGGGCAGCAGGTCGGCCTCGGAGACGACGCCGATGACCCGCCCTTCGCCCTCCAGCACCGGCATGGCGCTGACCTTCCACTGCTCCATGGTCCGCACGATCTCCTTGAACGGCGCGCCGCGCCCGACGGCCACGACCGTCTGCGTCATCACATCGCTCACGGTGTACGCGGTCCCGTTCCCGGCCATCTCCGATCACCTCGTCTCGTGTGCGTCACGGAGTTCACAGCGCCAGCCCGGCACGACGCGGCCCGTCCCGTCCCGGCAGGGAGGCGGTGTCGTCCACCCGGTGACGCAGCTCGGCGGAGACGTCGACCACCCCGTCCACGCCCTGGCACAGGCGGACGACGAGCGGGACGAGCGAGGCGCGCTCCACGACGCCCTTCAGGGACACCCGCCCGTCGACGACCCGTACGGCCACCGCGCCCGGAGCGATCCCCAGCGTGCGCAGCAGCACCTCACCGGAGATCTCCTCCCGGATGGCGGCGTCGCCGCGCAGGAAGACCCGGAGCAGATCGGCCCTGCTGATCAGGCCGAGGAGTCGGCCGGTCCCGTCCACCACGGGCAGCCGCTTGACGTGGTGGCGCTCCAACACCTGGGCGGCCTCCACGGCCGTCCACTGAGGGCGGGCGGTCACCGGCGGGCCGCTCATCAGCGCCTGCGCCGTGGTCGCTTCGGCTTTCGCGCGGTGGGCGGGCCCGGGACGCAGCAGGCCCGCGGGCTCCAGCAGGGCGGCCTCCTTGCGTAGCAGGTCGGCCTCGGACACGACGCCGACGACGTGGTCCTCGTCGTCCACGACCGGTACGGCGGTGACGTCGTACTCGGCCAGCAGCTTGGCGATGTCCTTGAACCCGGTGTCCCGGTGCACTTTGACGACCGACGTGGTCATGAGGTCGCTCACGGTCCGGTGCCACATGACTCCCGCCTCCTCGTGTCGCCCCCTCCTCGCTTCCACTGTCCGCCGCGTCCGGCCCGGGCCGCATGGGCCGAACGGCTCCGACCACGGGTCCGCACGGCGCCGTCCGGCACGTACGCTGATCGTCCTGGCCGGGCGGGGGTGAGGAGACGTACATGAGTCGCCGCAAGGAGGGCCGTAAGACGGCTCGCGTCGTGACCGCGACGGTGCGCGAGTGGCGGGACGAGGAGGGCTGGGGCGTCCTCGACTCGCCCGAGACCCCCGGAGGATGCTTCGGCCACTACTTCGACATCCAGGCACCCGGCTTCCGCACCCTCGTACCGGGGCAACAGGTCGGCCTCGTCTGGGAGGCCCTCGGCTTCGCCCAGGACGGCTACGCCTACCGGGCGGTGAGCATCGTCCCCCGGCCGCACGCCGGATAGCGCCCGGGCACTCGGGCCGGACGCCCGGGCTCAGCCCGCCCGGACATGACGAGGGCCGTGGTCCAGGGCTTTCGCACCCCGGTCCACGGCCCTCGCGGGAACGACCGCTGCCGTACCTACGGACGCAGGGTCCGCTGCTGCTCGACGTCGCGCTTGTCCAGCCTCGCGTCGAACTTCGCCAGCGGCTTCGCCGCCGCCGGGTTCGCCCGCACCGCGTTCGGTGTGACGTCCGCCCAGTCGAGGATGCGGGCCGTGGCCAGCGCCTTCTCCTTCTCGACCAGACCGGCGACGTTCGCGCCGTGGTTCATGCCGGGCGCGGTGAACACGTACGCGTCACGTGCCCCCTTGCCGACCCGGAACCGCTCGGCGCCCCACGGGTCGTTCTCGCCGTAGACGAACAGCATGTGCCGGGCGTTGTGACGCACCCACGTGTCGACGTCCCGCATGGCCCACGGCTCGAACTTCATGGCGATGGAGCGCGGCACGAAGTTGCGCGGCGGCTGGTAGCCGTAGTGGACGTACTTCTTCTCGATGTGCGGGAAGTGGATGGTCGGCGCGCCCAGCTGGGTGCCCGCCTGGTAGTAGTACGGCGTGTACGGGCTCAGACCCTGGTCCGTGTAGAACGAGAAGCCGGAGATCGTGTCGACGGAGTTCCAGATCTCGTCGTCGGTGGCGTTCTTGGCGTCCGCCGGGATGTCCTTGCAGTCGGCGAGGGTGCTGTACTGCCAGAAGCCCCACACGTAGTCCAGGACGACCGCCTCGTAGGCCCGGTCCAGGCTGCCGATGGTGTCGAAGGTGTAGCCGTTCTCGGCGGCGTACGCGGCGTACTTCTTCTCCAGCGGGGTGCGGCGCACCAGTGCCTCGCGCTGCACGCCGTTCAGCCGGTCGCGGCACTCCGCGGTGCCGACGGTGCGGAAGAAGCGGTCGTAGGCCGAGTCCTCGTCGTTCACCACGTCGTTGGGGGCGACGTAGGCGACGACGCCGTCCATGTCCTTGGGGTAGAAGCGCTCGTAGTAGGTGGCGGTCATGCCGCCCTTCGAACCGCCCGTGGAGATCCAGTTCTCGCTGTAGATCTTCTTCAGCGCCGTGAAGATGCGGTGCTGGTCGCTGGCCGCCTGCCAGATGTCCAGCTTCGACCAGTCGGCCGGCTCGGGCCGGGACGGCGTGAAGAAGCGGTACTCCATGGAGACCTGGTTGCCGTCCACGATCTGCGTCGGCTCGGCGCGGCGCGGCGTCGTCGAGACGCTGTAGCCGCCGGTGTAGAACACGGTCGGCCGCGTGGTGTCCTTGTGCAGCACGGTGATCCGCTGCTGGAACGTCCCCTTGGAGGGCCTGCGGTGGTCGACGGGCTGGGTGTAGTTGAGGACGAAGAAGCGGTACCCGGTGTACGGCTTCTCCTCGATCAGGCTCATGCCCGGGATCGAGAGCAGTCTCTCCTTGATGTCAGTGGTGCCGGTGGCCTCCGGCCCGGCGGCGGTGGCCGCCCCGGCCGTACTCAGTGTGCCTATGAGCACCGTGAGCGCCAGCAGCCATCTGAGCGCCTTGCGCATGCGCACTCCCCTGTGAGACAGATGTGCGCCGGAAGCTACTTGACGAACTCCCCGCCACGCCAGGGGACATAGGGAAAACCCTGTGCGACGGGAGTGGTTCGTGGGTCGGTGTGGGTTCTGTCCGCGTCGGTGCGGGGGCCGGAACAAGAGGTGGCGTCAGCGGTGGTTCAGCTCGGCGAGCTCCGTGGCGAGCTTGGTGCGGAACGGGGTGTGGCCGAGTACCCGCAAGGCGATGTTGCGGACTCCGCGGGCGGCGGGGCGACGCGTGGTGGCCAGGCGCGTCATGCGGTCGGCGAGGGCGAGCACCTGTTCGGCGACCGGCCGGCGCGTGGTCTCGTACGTGTCGAGGGATCCCGAGGCCAGGGCCCGGCCGAGCGCGTAGCCGTCCTGGATGCCGATGTTCATCCCCTGCCCGCCGGCCGGGCTGTGCACGTGCGCGGCGTCGCCGGCCAGGAAGAGCCGCCCCGCCCGGTAGGAGTCGGCGACGCGATGGTGCACCCGGAACCGGGAGGACCAGTGCACCTCGTGGGCGGTGGCCTGTCCGGGGACGCGTTCGTCCAGCATGCTTTGCAGGAAGGCCAGGTCGGCGGTCTGGGGAGCGTCGTCGACGGTGGCGACGACGCGGTAGCGGTCGCCGGGCAGTGGCGCGACGACGACCATGCCCGCGCTGTGGAGGTTCAGGGACACCTCGCGCGGGCCAGGAGCCCAGCGCATGTCCACGTCGGCGAGGACGAAGGACTCCGCGTAGGCGCTGCCGGTGAAGCCGATGCCGGCGGCTTCGCGCACCGTGCTGTGCATGCCGTCCGCGCCCACGACGTGGTTGGCCCGTACGGTCTCCCCGCTGGTCATCGTGACCGTGGCCCCCGTGTCGTCCTGCACGACGGACGCCGCCTCGTGGGGCCGGAAGGCGTCGGCGCCCAGCGCCCGCAACCGAGTGAGCAGGACGTCCTCGGTCTCGTTCTGGGGCACCATCAGCGCGTACGGATGAGGCGTGGGCAGGCGGTCGAACGGAATCGTCATCAGGGCGCGAGTGCCGTCGCGGACGGAGAAGCGGGTGAGCTTGATGCCTCGGCGGAGCAGTTCGGCGGAGGCGCCGAGCTCGTCGAGAACCTCGAGGGTGCGGGCGTGGACCACCGCGGCCCGGGAGGTGTTCGCACCTTCCGCCTGGCGGTCCGCCAGGACGAAATCGATGCCGGCCTGAGCGAGGGTGATCGCCAGTGCCAGCCCGGTGGGTCCGGCGCCGATGATCGCGACGTGGGTGCGGGAGGGGAGTGGGCTCCGGTCCATGAGGGTCTCCTGCTCCATCGAGGGTGCCAACGAGTGTTGGCCATCGCTTGTAGGCAGAGTGCTCCATCGAGGCAGCCAAGTCAACAAGCGTTGGCCAACATTCGTTGACCCAATGGTGCGAGGCACGCTCGGGCGGCCTGGGTGCCCGTACGGCCGGACCTCCGTCGAACGGCCGTACGCCGGCCCGGTCGGGCGACCGGGCCGGCGTCCAGAGCGCTCCTCGCGTCACCCTCGCGCGGCGCGAAGCGGTTCGCCGACGCTCCTGAGGTGGCGCAGCGCCTCGCGGTGCGAGTCGATCAGACCGGTCTGGTGGTACGGGATGCCCAGTTCCGCGCAGTACTGCTCGGTGATGGCCTGAGCACGGCTGAGAGCCGGGGTGGGCATGCTCGGGAACAAGTGGTGCTCGATCTGGTAGTTCAGCCCGCCCATGAAGACGTCGACCAGGGGGCCGCCGCGGACGTTGCGTGAGGTGAGGACCTGGCGGCGCAGGAAGTCCAGCCGGGTGCCCTCCCCGATCATCGGCATCCCCTTGTGGTTCGGCGCGAACACCGACCCGAGGTAGATGCCGAACAGCCCCTGGTGGACGGCGATGAACGCCAGCGCCTTGCCCGGCGAGAGGACGGAGAACAAGGCGCCGAAATACAATCCGAAATGAATCGCGAGCAGCGTGCCCTCGAGCACGGGGCGTTTCACCGGGCGACTGCCGAGCGCCCGGAAGCTGCTGAAGCTGAGATTCAGTCCTTCCAGGGTCAGCAGGGGGAAGAAGAGCACCGCCTGATGCTTTCCGACGAAACGCGGGAGACCCTTCGCCCTGCGGGCCTGGCGGCGCGACCAGACGAGAATGTCCGGCGCCACGTCGGGGTCCTTGCCTTCATGATTGGGATGCGCGTGGTGCCGGGTGTGCTTGTTCATCCACCACCCGTAGCTCATGCCGAGCAGCAGGTCGGCGACGAGGAGGCCGCCCGCCTCGCTGGGGCGCCGGCGGGAGAAGACCTGCCGGTGGGCGAGGTCATGGGCGGCGAGCCCGAGCTGGCCGAAGATCACGGCCAGGGCGACTGCGACGAGCAGCTGCCCCCAGCTGTCCCCCAGCCTGAAAAAGGCGGCGATGGACCAGGTGAGAGCGAGGCCCACCGCACCGAAACGCACCGTGTAATACAGCGGACGGCGCCGGAGAAGTCCGGCCGCGGATATCCGGCGAGACAATTCGGAGAAGTCGCTTCCATCGCGCCGTTCGTCTTGTCCTCGTTGCGTGGGCGGGTCTGCCGGAAGAACCGTGGGAGGCGTCATGACGGCAAGTATCTGAACCGTGCACCGGTCCGGGAATGACGGTCGCCCCCCGGGCGGGGGAGGGGCTGGCACCAGCGTGAAGGTGTGGAAAGCCCGGGGGCGGTGTCGCACACCGCCCGCGACACCGCCTGGGAAGCGGGTGCCCTACGGCACCGGGGGACTGCCTGTCCCGGCCTCAGACGAGGGCCGCGACCAGGAGCGTGAAGGCGGCCACGATGACGCCGACGCGGGCGTGGTGATAGCGGTTCCAGCGGTTCATCTGCTCCTTCCAGTCCTCAGGGCGGTTCTCGGGCGTCCACGTCTTGCCCCGGTTGTTGATCGGGACGAGCAGCAGGACCGACATGACGACGCTGAGGACGAGCAGTGCGGCGGCGGCGACGAGGAGGCCGGCGCCGTCGTCGTGCCATGTGGCCGCGGCCCAGAGTGCGGTGAGCGCGAGCGAGCCCCCGTACCAGAACGGCATCAAGGCGCCGAGCATCCGGCCGCCGTGGGACCGGGCGAGCTGGTCGCTGTCCTCCGGAAGCGCGTTGAAGATCGGGTTCATGACGAAGGCGACGGCGAACTCCACCCCGACCATCAGTCCGACGACCACGGTGGTGACGACCTGCAGGGCACTGAGCATGACGACCCCTCCTGTATCTAGCATTGCTAGCTGATAGGTCAACGCTAACTCTTCTTATGCTCGATTGTCTAGCGGTGCTAGAATCGAGTCATGTCGGTCAAGGAACGCAAGGAGCGCGAACGGGCACAGCGCGAGCGCCTCATCGTCGCCACGGCCCGGGAACTCGCCGAGGAGCAGGGGTGGGACGCGGTCACCACCCGCCGGCTCGCCGAGCGCATCGAGTACAGCCAGCCCGTCCTGTACAGCCACTTCCGCGGCAAACGCGAGATCATCGGCGCCGTCGCCCGGGAGGGGGCGGCCGAGATGGCCGTGGCGGTACGGGCCGCGGTGTCCACCGCGCACACCCGGCGGGAGCGGGTCGCCGCTCTCGCCCGCGCCTACCTGGACTTCGCCGAACGCAACCCAGCGGTCTACGACGCCCTGTTCGACCTCGACGGCGGCTTGGCGTTCGCCCGGGAGGACACCCCCGGGGAGCTCAAGGACGCCTTCGCCGCCCTGCTGGAGACCCTGGGCGAGGTCGCCGGTGACGGCGTCCACCCGGGACTGTTCACCGAGACGTTCTGGGCGTCCCTGCACGGACTGGCCACCCTGACCCGGGCGCGACGCCTCCCGCCGGAGGACGCGGAGCGCAGGATCGAACTGCTGGTGGACCGCCTCGCGGTGATCTGAGCGCCGGCTCGCCCAGCCGGGCGTCAGCTCTGCCGGACGTCAGCTCTGCCGGGAGTGCACGGGGCTGTTCGCGACCTCCTCCGGGCACTTGTGGTGCGGCGCCCGCGTGCGGCGGTCGCGTACCCAGTCGGACGTGGCCAGGGCGAGCGAGGCCAGCATGCCGACGATGCCGGTGCCCAGGGCGATGACGAGCGCGTTCTGGTAGTCGCCGCCACTGCCGAGCACCAGGTAGAAGAGGCCGGGCAGGGCGGCGGTGCCCACCGCGGCGCCGAGCCGCTGTCCCGTCTGCAACGCGCCTCCGGCCGCGCCGGCCATCTGCACGGGCACGTCCCGCAGGGTCATCGTGATGTTCGGCGAGACCACGAATCCCCCTGCGATGCCACCGAGGAACAGCACGGGGGCGGCGAGCCAGGGAGCGATGTCGGGGGGCGCGAACCGCAGCAGCAGGGCGGCTCCGCCGAGCCCGCAGATCACTCCCGCGAGCCCGCACACGGTCAGCAGCCGGCCGAAGCGGTCCACCAGCCGCCCCGCGATCACCGCGGCTCCGGCCGAGCCGAGGGCGAACGGGGTCACGGCGAGCCCGGACTCCAGCGGAGAGAAGTGCCGCCCGTCCTGGTAGAAGAGGGCGAAGACGAGCCAGACGCCGCTGAACCCCACGAAGTACAGCGTGCCGACACCGGCGCCCACGGCATACCCGCGCACCGTGGTGAACAGCCGTGGATCGAGCAGCGGCCTGGTCCCCCGGGCGACGAGACGGTACTGCCGGCTTACGAAGACGACCAGGATCGCGGCGCCGACGAGGAACAGCCACCACAGGCGGCTCAGCCCGCCGGCCTCCGCCTGCACGAGCGGATACATGAGGGCCAGGACGCCGAGCCCGAGGAGCAGCACACCGGGCACGTCCACGTGCCCCCGCCCGGAGCGCCGGGTGCGGGGCAGCAGACGCCGTCCGAGGAGAACGGCGAGGATGCCGATGGGGACGTTGACGTAGAAGATCCAACGCCACCCCTGCGGGCCGTCCGCCAGCGCGAGGATCGTCCCGCCGATGAGCGGGCCCGACGCGGACGAGATGCCGACGGTCGCCCCGAAGTAGCCGAAGGCGCGACCCCGTTCGGCGCCACGGAACATCTGCTGGATGAGCGCGGAGTTCTGCGGCGCCATGAATCCGGCCGCCAGGCCCTGGGCGAGCCGGGCCACGACCAGGAGCGTGATGTCGGGAGCGGCACCGCAGGCCGCGCTGAAGAGGACGAAGCCGCACAACGCCGCCAGGAAGATACGGCGCCGGTCCAGGGCGTCGCCGAGCCGTCCGGCGGTGACGAGGGCGAGGGCGAAGGTGAGGGTGTAGCCCGACACCACCCACTGCACCTGTGCGGGAGAGGCGCCCAGGTCGCGCTGCACGGTGGGCAGGGCCACCGCCACGATCGTGACGTCCAGCAGGCTCATGAAGCCCGCCACCAAGGTGACCCAGAGCGCCCGCCACCGGCGCGGGTCCGGCTGATGGTCGTCCGTCTGGCCACCGGGGTCCCGGTCGCCCGCCGCTGACGCCGACGCTGTCACATGGAGTCCTCTCGCACGGCCCGGCCGAACAGGTCCCCGGTTCCCCGGACGTACGGCGCGCACACCCGGTCACCCGCAAACGGGCCACGCCCGCGGCTCGCGATGCCGGAGGCCCGCTCAGCGGGGCGGGGGATAGATCAGCCTGCCGTCGACGACCTGGGCGTGCGGACTCAGCACGGCCGCTGCGGACGACGTGGCCGACATGATGTGCACGACCTCCACACCGGCGACGATCAGCGCATCCGTGATCAGCCGCCGATGGCACCGCCACGGCACCGCCTCGCTGCACATGATCGCGGGCCGCCCGTGCGCCGCCAGCTCCCTCAACTCGCCGAGCCCTTCGGCGAACGCGGGCGTGCTCATGTGGTCGGCGTAGTCGCGGAAGGCCTTGACCCGCCACGCGCCGTTCGGACTCGGCACGCCCACGGGGGTGTGCCGGCGGCCGCCCAGTTCACGGATCCACCGATAGCCGATGTCGGGCGGCAGGGACTCGACGACGGCAGCCTGATTCCACTGCGGGTGCTTCCGGGACGAGGGGAACGACCGGACGTCGACCAGACAGGTCACGCCGTTGCCACGCAGCATCGCGACCACCTCGTCGAAGCCACGGGTCGAGTGCCCGATCGTGTAGACGCGGTCCGTCATCGCACTGCCCCGCCGCCCAGGCCCCTCCGGGTGACCCTGCCGACCACACCTTCGTCAGTGCTCCTGCTTCGTGCATGGCGACATGCCCGGTCTTGTCGCCCCGCGGGCAGGCTCAGCCACATCACGTCGCGCCGGGTGCCCGGGGGCACGGCGTCCAACCGTGAGGAAATTCGCTGTCCGTCCGCCGGAGGACGGTGATAGACACCCGATGTGACCATGACACTCGCGTTCTCCGATCTGCGGCGCCTGATCGACGAACGGTCCACCGCCTTCCGGGCCGCGGTCGCCTCCGCGCCCAGTCTCGACGTGCAGGTGCCCACCTGCCCGGAGTGGACGGTGTTCGACCTGGTGCAGCACCTCGGTGGCGGGGACCGCTTCTGGGCCGCCGTCGTCGGCGCGGGACCCGCCGACGCGCCGCCGGCCGAGGCCGTCACCCGGCGCGCCGCCGTGGCCGCGCCGCGGGAACGTGAGGCGCTGCTGGCGTGGCTGGCCGAGTCGACGCAGCTGCTGCTGAGCGCGCTGGGGGAGGCGGGTCCGGATCGCGGTTGCTGGACGTGGTGGGGCGCGTCGCAGTCGCCGCGGACCGCAGGTGGCGTCGCCCGGCACCGAGTCCAGGAGACCGCGGTGCACACCTACGACGTCCAGGTCACCCTTGGGGCCCCGCGGCCGCTGCCGGACGAGGTGGCGCTCGACGGCGTCGACGAGTTCCTGTCCACCTGCTGCGCGACGCCGGCCGCCTGGCCGCACAAGCCCACCGCGATCGACTTCCACGCCACCGAGGGCCCCTCCTGGCGCCTCACGCTCGACGGAGACGGGGCGCGGGCGACCCGGCTGCCCGCCGACGTCACCGGTTCGGGCCCGGACGCCCCCGGCGTCTCCGTCCGGGGGACCGCCGGTGAACTGATCCTGTCCCTCTACGACCGAATCCCGGCCGCCTCCCTCCAACTCGACGGAGACGCCGGCTTGCTGGACCTGCTCCGCGCCTGGGAACCGGAGGAGTAGGGCGCAACGGGACGCCGCGCACCTACGGATGCAGTTTCTCGCCCTTCGCGAGCATCGCCACGAACTTCTTGATCCGGCGTGCCCGGGTCTCCGGCTTCTTGGCGTCTCGGACGCGGTACAGGATCGCTTGACTTGCACCTCGGGTTGAAGCCCGTGGATTCTGGCCTTCCTGACCGGTTGCTGTGCCGCTATGCGGCACGGTTTCCGGTGGGGATTCCGTGGCTTCCTGTTTCTTCGCGC
>NZ_JBEYXR010000034.1:0-81767 GCF_040645135.1 Streptomyces sp. NPDC046859 | reverse complement strand
TCGGTGACGTCCTCCTTGACGCCCGGCACGGTGGTGAACTCGTGCAGGACACCGTCGATGCGGATGCTGGTGACAGCAGCGCCGGGGATCGACGACAGGAGGGTGCGGCGCAGGGAGTTGCCGAGGGTGTAGCCGAAGCCCGGCTCCAGCGGCTCGATCACGAACCGGGAGCGGAACACGTCGACGACCTCTTCGGTCAACGAGGGACGCTGAGCAATGAGCACGGGGTGTTGCCTCCAGTGGTTTGGCGCCCGCTATGTGACGCCGTAGACAACACGAAGGGTACGGGGCGATACGGGCTCATCGGCCTACGAAGAGGCCCGACCGTCTGACTCCACTCCCAGGGAGGAGACCTCGAGTCTCCCCTCCGCCAGCCGCCCCCACTGCCGTTTCTGCTTTGCCCGCGTCCGGATCCCGGGCGAGCAGGACGACCAGACAGGCATGCCGGGCCACGGCCGTGTCACGTTCCACGCGACCAACAGCGTCCGTTCTATGCTCCCGGCCTCCCGACCAGGCCGTCGCCACCCGCAATGCCCACCTGAGGTTCCCCCGCTGCACGGGAGTGACTGATTAGCAGGTCAGCGCGGGTTGACGTGGTTTCAGGTTCACTGATTCGGCCGTAGCCTGGTCGGCGTAGTGCTTCTCTTCGAACTCGATGGGGCTGAGGTAGCCGAGGCGTTTCTGGATGCGGCGGGGGTTGTAGACGCCGTCGATGTACTCGAAGAGCGCGAGATTCGCCTCGGCTCTGGTGTCGAAGGTCCGTCCGCGGATGTACTCCGTCTTGATCAGCATCCACAGGTTCTCCGCCAGGGCATTGTCGAAGGAGTCGCCGACCGAGCCCATGGACGCTTGAACACCTGCTCTACCAGCCGGGTTGTGAGCTTGATAGACGTATATCGCGTGCCGTGATCGGCATGGTGGACGAGTTCGCCGGGGGCGACCTCGCGACTGGCCGGCGCGTACTCCAGCGAGGTGAGGACCAGGTCGGCGTCCGCGCGGGCGGACGTCTCCCAGGCCACGACTCCGCGGGAGAAGGCGTCCCGGATCGCCGACAGCCACAGGGGCCCCTTCAGGGTGGAGGCCACGGTCAGGTCGGTGACCCACAGCCGGTTCGGCGCGTGTGCCGTGAAGTCGCGTTGTACCAGGTCAGGGGCGAGATCGGCGTCCGCGTCGCGGCGGGTGAAGCTCATCGCGGCAGCTGCTGCTCCTCCGCAACCAAGGCGGGCGGTGCGGTCTCCTCACGCTCGCGCGTGCGTGACGGCGACAGCGACAGTACGGCGGAGAACCAGAATCCGGCCGGCGGGAGTGCACGTCAGTCCTGACGCGGCAGTGGTGTGCCTCGATGGCTTGCAAAATGAGGGCCCTTGCCTCGGTTCCGTACACCGCGAGTTCTGCGAGCCACGCGAATGCCCGGAGGCGGCTGTCCAGCTCCCCCCCCCCCGCGTATACGCGGAACAGGCGGGTGCGCTCGTACAGCTTGGCCGACGTCTCGGCCAGTTGCTTCATGCCGGTGCGTTGCAGGCGCTTCCACTGCAGATACGTCGAGTCGGCCTGCCGGTTGGCCGCGATGAAGTCGGCGGCCTGGTCCTCGGCGCCGCAGGCGGCGCACCAGGAGGGATATCGCCGTCGGCCGGTGCGGTGACAGCGTTCTCGATGCGCGATGACTTGGCCGCGGACCAGCCGCACCGGTGTGCGACTTCCTTGCCCCTGATGCCAGCCGGGAGGCGAGAGCTGCGCGTGCCCTCTTCCACGCTGGAGGAGGGGAACGTGGACATGGCGAGGTGGCGCAGCTCGGCCGGTGCCGCCGGCGTCGAGGGGATGGTCCCCCAATAGGGATGTCACCACAGCCGAACGGACAGGCGCAGCAGGCGGCGGCGCAAGGGGGGCGCGCGAGGGCGGGGTGCGGCGAGCGCTTGGCAGGTGGCGTTTCCAAGCGGCTTGCGTCTGCCCCAGGTCGTCGGAGAAGTCGGTCACGCCCATGCCGGCATCAGGTCGTTGTTCGAATTACGTCGGTTCGGGCACGCCCTGTGTGGTGCCGTGGTCAGGGGGCGCTGTCCTGTGACAGCGAACGCTGTGTGCCTGCCGTGGGGGCAGGGCCGTGCCAGTCCAGGCACAGGACAGTGGCGTCGTCCCTCACGTCGCCGCGGCAGACGTCGGTGACGGCGGTGACCATGGCGCGTACGGCCTCGCGGGGGTGCTCGGTTGCGGTGTCGCGGATAAGACGCGGTAGGTCGACGTCTTTTGCTTGGCGCTCCTGCATGCCGTCGGTGTAGAAGACGAGGCGGTCACCAGGGCGCAGGTCGATGTCCTGTACGTCGTAGGCGCCCCGTGTGGGGACACCGAAGGGGAGGTTGATGTGCAGCTTGATCTCGTTGACGGTGCCGTCGCGCAGCCGTAGGGGCCACGGGTGGCCCGCGTTGACGAGCTGGGCGCTGCTCCCGTCCAGAGCGATACGCATCAGTTGTCCGGTGGCGAAGGTCCGTCTGCCGTGGTCGATGAGCGCCTGGTGGGTGTGGCGGGCCTGCTCGGCAAGGTCGGTGCCGGCGCGGCGGGCGCCGCGGGAGGCGTTGACCAGGAGGGTGGCCATGAGGGAGGCGTCGACGTCGTGGCCCATGGCGTCGGTGATGGACAGGTGCAGAGTGTCGTGGTCAAGGCTGTAGTCGTAGGTGTCACCGGCGGTGTCGGAGGCGGGGACGAGGGCGCCGGCGAGGGTGAACTCGGGAGCCTCGCACGTCGGGGCCGACGGCAGTAGCTGACGTTGGATCTCCGCTGCCAGCGTGACCGTGGCGGCGCGGTTGCCCCAGTGGTAGAGGTCGGTGAAGCGCCGGTCGGTGACGATGATGTACGCCAGCGCGTGAGCGGCCTCCTCGACCTGCTGCAGTACGTCCTGTGTGACGTGGGTGAGGTGTAGCTCCAGGATCCCGAGGGTGTCGCCGCGGTTGGTCACCGGGGCGAGCACTCGGTACCCCCGCGGGCCCTCCTGCACCCGCAGCACTTTCTGAGTGCGCAGGACATCGTCGTAGACACTGCCGACCAGGGGAATCTGATCGGCGCCGTGCCCCTGTGGCGCCGCCGCCTCGTCATTGACCCGTAGCAGGCGTCGGCCGACGACGTCGACGAACAGGAACGACACGTAACGCGCGTCGAACCGGTCGCGCAGGTTGTGCGCCACGACGTCGAGGGAGCGCACCGGCGCGGCATGCTCCGCTGCTGCCAGTACCTCGGCCAGCCCGATCCGATCACGCTCCATTGCATCCTCCCTAAGGTTACGAGCCTCCTTCCCGCAGATGCCCTGGTCATCCCAGCACAACAGTCGCTTCAACCCCGGGGACCACGGCGCACGTGACCTGGGCCACTCAGACTTCGATGGCACTGACCAATTCTCGCCGACACAGGACAGTCGCTCCCGGCATGGTCGGCCTCGTGGCCGTGCCTTTTGATCGGCCCCCAGCCCGGTGGTCCGGCCCGGTGGTCTGGCCCGCTCTGGAGCGGCGCCCGGGCGGGTGGTTCTCCTTCGCGTACGCGGGCGCTGCCCCAGCTCATCGCGTCGTCAAGTGAACATTGTTCGCGGAGCCAGAGGACGAGTGACGGGAGGCGGAGGCCTGCTAAGCAGCGGGCGGGCCAACGTGTCGAAGCGGATGGCGACGGCCCCGAGCTGCTTGAGCCTGCTGAAGCAGGGTTCGACGACGGCGCGGGACTCGGCGTCGAAGCCGGCGGTCGTCCGCCGGCCTATCCACGACGCTGTCAGCCCGGGACCTGATCGGCCCGTTCGGGGATGACCGCACGGGTCCCACGTCGGCGTAAGTCGGAGCGGATGGCCCGCGAGGAGGACGCCTTGTCCGCGATGACCGTCCCAGGCCCGCGACGCGGACGGCCGACGGTCGCGCGGGGCATCCGCACCGCATCCACCACCGTGTCGAACACAGTGGAGCCGATGACGTTGCCGGGCGTGAGGACGATGGCCAGGGCAGCCGTACGACGGCGTCGAACTCCACCGGCCGTCCTGGCACACCTCACCGCAGCTCAGGCCAACCCACGGCTGACCATAGCCGGCCTGAGCCCGGACCTGTGGGCCATCGGGCACTCCGACACCACGACAGCCGCAGTCCTCCAGCACGACGGCACGATCCTCGCCGACCGCCCCGACTCCCCCTCCCCCGCCGCCCTGCGCGACTGGCTGACCGCCGGGGAGAGCGCCGGCCGCCCCGCGCCCGAGACCTACACGCCCGCCCCCGGCCCGGGCGCGGGGCCGGCATCTGGGCCTGACCCGGGAGAGCCATCGGCAGGCCCCGCGGATCCGGTGGCCCGGGCGGGGGGTGACGGCCCCGCCCGGGCCACCGGCGCTCCGGCGGCGGCCGGTGCCGACCAGCCAGCCTGGAGCAGGCAAACCTTTCCGGTCACAGCACTGGGAGGCGTCGCCCGGCTCTCCCCGTTCGTGCGCCGCCGCATCAAGGTTGCTAAGCCGGACTCCTTCCAGCTTCCCGACCTGCCTGGCGCAATGCGTCCCCTGCGCGGTCCACACCGGCGAGGACTGAGTCTCGTGCCGCTCTCGCCGGGCAGTCGGCGAAGGCAACTGGCCCGGCGGCGGGCCGACGCCATGGGCGGTGGCGTGGCCGAAGCCTGTTTGGTCAACTGCTGAGTGTGTGTCCGGTCGTCGATTCGACGTGCTCTGGGATCTCGTCGTGGCGATCGCCCACGGTCGGTGTCCCGGTGGGCTCGAACATGAGGATTGCTGCGCCGGACGGAGCGTACGGCTTGTGCTCGGTGCCTCGGGGGACGGTGAAGACCGCCCCCTGTGGGAGCACGACCGTGCGCTCCCCGTCGGGCTCGCGCAGGGAGATGGCCAGCTCGCCGTCGAGTACCAGGAAGAACTCGTCGGTGTCGTCGTGGACGTGCCAGATGTGTTCACCGTCGACCTTGGCGATGCGGACGTCATAGTCATTGACGCGCGTGACGATGCGAGGACTCCACAGGGCGTCGAAGGAGGCCAGGGCCTTGCTGAGGGGGATGGGTTCGCTGCTCATGGGCTCACCCTGCTCTGTTCCGCATGCCGCCGCGAGTGCTAGGAATCGCACATGGCGAAAGAATCCTCGCACGCAGCTCACATGGCAGGCGTACCCCGGGTCGTCGTGATCGTGGACGAGAACTCGAACCCCTTCGAGCTCGGCTGCGCGAGCGAGGTCTTCGGTCTGCGCAGGCCGGAGATCGGCCGTAATCTCTACGACTTCCGGCTCTGTTCCCCCGAGCCCCTCACCCTGATGCGAGACGGATTCTTCACGCTCACAGGAGTCGCCGACCTGGAAGCGGCCGACACGGCCGACACCCTGATCGTCCCCAACCGCCCGGACATCGACGTCCCCCGCCGGCCCGCCGTACTCGATGCCGTCCGCCGCGCACATGCCCGCGGTGCGCGCCTGATCGGCTTCTGCAGCGGCGCCTTCACACTGGCCGAGGCCGGAGTCCTCGACGGACGCCGGGCCACCGCCCACTGGCAGTGGGCGGATTCCTTCCGGGCCCGCTTCCCCTCCGTGCAACTCGAATCAGACGTGCTGTTCGTGGATGACGGTGACATCCTCACCGCGGCAGGCAGTGCAGCCGCGCTCGATCTTGGGCTGCATGTGGTCCGCCGCGACTACGGCGCGGAGGTCGCCAACTCTGTGAGCCGACGGCTGGTCTTCGCGGCGCACCGGGACGGTGGGCAGCGGCAGTTCGTGGAACGTCCCATGCCCGACCTGCCGGACGAGTCCCTGTCGCCTGTCCTGGCCTGGGCTCAGGAACGGTTGGACTCACCGCTCACGGTGTCGGACCTTGCGGCACGTGCGGCAGTCAGTCCGGCGACTTTGCATCGCCGCTTCCAGGCGCAACTGGGCACGACGCCGTTGACGTGGCTGACGGGAGAACGGCTTGCTCTGGCGTGCCGGTTGATCGAGCGCGGTGAGTCCCGCTTCGAAGTGGTCGCGCGGCGCAGCGGGCTTGGCACCGCCGCACATCTGCGCACGCTGATGCGCCGCGAAACCGGCATCACACCGTCGGCGTACAGGCGCCGGTTCGGACCGGAGGTGAATTGACCACCGTGCGCGGCTCGGGGACTGGCCGGGACCTCCACGAGTACCGCCATTTGCTGGTCCATGGTCTGTGGGGAAACCGATCTGAGCTGGTCGGATCCTTTGCCGAGATCAGCCGGCACCCAGCTCACACGTTCATGGCCCGGCGCACGTCACTGATGAGCCGCTGGGCACCGGGGCCGTGCACTGCGGACTCCCACAGCATGCTCCAGGTGCGCAGTTACAGGGCGATGGAGTCGGCGTCCACAGCTCCGCATGCCGGTTCTCGACGATGACGAGCCGCTCGTCATGCACCCAGAACCCACCCGCGGGCGGGATCTTCGGCGAGGCCGTGAAGGGGATGACCCCGAGGGCGACGGTGTCCAGAGCGACGAGCCCGGCAAGACGGTCAAGCTGCGCCGCAAGGACGGCCGGCGGGCAGGTCAGCGACCGCGGGGCCGTCTCGCCGAAGAGGATGTCGAACCGCCTGCCCCGCCCGTGCAGCAGTTCCTGCCGCCGAGAGCCGGGCGCGCGCGGCCCGGTCGGGCTGCCTGTGCGGCGAGGACAGGTCAGCGGCCGGGGGCTCGCTGCGTGATCTCCTGCAGCACCCAGCCGTTGCCGTCCGGGTCGCTGAAGGTGGCGTAAGAGCCGTAACTGGCGCGCTCGGGGTGCGGGCCGATGATCCGCTCCTGGCCCTGGCCCTCGTGGACGACATCACCGGCGTCGTGCCCGTGGAAGAAGACGCCCTTGCCGTCGTGGAAGATCTCGCTCACCTCGATGCCGCGCTCGACGAGCTGCGCGCGGGCCTGTTCGATGTCCGTGACGACGAGGTACAGACCCTGGGCGGAGCCGGGCAAGGCCGTGGTCAGGCCCCTGCCGAGGATGATCGAGGCCTCGGATCCGGGCGGTGTGAGGTGGACGACCCGGTAGTCCTCGTTGATGTCCTTGGCGAGGTCGAGCCGGAAGCCCGCTTTCTCGTAGAAGGCCCTGGCGCGGTCGACGTCCGAGACGGGCAGGACGAGAAGTTCGAGTTTCATGTTCATTTCTGCGATCACTTTCGTTGTCCGGGTCCCGTGCCTGTACGGGACTTCCTGGGACTGGGTCCCGTGGTGTGCAGGACGTGCGGGATGGGGCAAAGTCCCCGTGAACGGCCGACCGGGAATGCGTCAGCCGAGGTAGATGTCCTTGCGTGCCGCCACGAACTCCTCGATCGTCTGGGCCGGCTCCCCGGTCAGGTTCTCGACGTCCTGGGAAGCACGGTCGTAGCGGTTCTGCTGGTGGAGTCGGCACATGGTGACGATGTGCCGCTCGATGTGCGGGGGCAGGCCCATCTTGGAGAGCACCTCTGCGCGCCACTGTTCGAGCGGTACGTCGACGTAGGCCACCGGCCGGCCCAGTGCATCGGAGAAGGCCTCGGCCATCTCCGTCATGTCGCAGGTGCGCGGCCCGGTCAGTTCGTAGACGTGCCCCACGTGGGGAAGCGGGTCGCGCAGCACGGCCGCGACCGACCGTGCGACGTCGTCCACGGCGATCGGCGACGTGCGTCCCGCTCCGAACGGCAGCGCGATCGTGCCGTTCTCGCGGATCGTCTGCGCCGGGAGCGTGGTGAACAGCGGGTTGTCCAGGAACGCCGTCGGCCGGATGTGGACGACCGGCAGTCCGGACCAGTTCAGGACCTGCTCCGCGAGCCAGTGCAGTCGCTGCTGGTGCGACTCGGCGGTGCTGGTGGCGGTCATCTGCGACACCGTCATCTGCGACATGTCGATCAGCGCGTCCAGCTTGCCGTACTCCCGCGCGATGCTCGCTGTGACGGTCGCCGCGAGGAGGTGGTCGGGCGACACGGGCATGGCGAAGTACATGCTCTTGGCGCCTTCCAGGGCGGCCGCGACGGTCTCGGGTCGTGTGAGATCGCCGAGGACGACCTCTGCGCCCAGGGCGCGCAGTTGCGCGGCACGGTCGTCGTCCCGGCGGACCATGACGCGCACGGGCACCTCCTGTGCGCGCAGCTTCTCGAGGACGGTGCGGCCGACGCCGCCAGCCCCCGTGATCAGGACCAGGTTTGTGACAGCCATCAGCTGCTCACCTTCTGTGGGGTGGTTGGACAAGATCGCGCATTCGCAAACGGGATCGAGCGCGCAGTGTTCGGCGGGCGCATGCACAGGCACTGCGGGGAACGGCTGGGCAGCGGCATCGCAGGCCATCCACCGACAACATTAGGAGCATATGCTCCTAATTCCGTGAGTGCAAACATGCCCTCCGGGGCTTGCGAGTGTCGACCATGCATCCCGGGCGACACATGCGCCGCCGACGAAAGCGGCGCCGCGAGAGTCGGTTCCCGCACCATCGACTGCCGGACGACCGCTTCCGGCGGCTTCGCCGCGCCTCGAGGCCGCTACGCCCGGACCGGTACCGTCGCGACCGGTCGGCGGCGCGCCCCTCGCACGCCCAGCAGGCGACCAGCGGCGCCCCTCATCGCTCCGCTCCGGCCCCGACCGCGCCTTCGGCTCCGGGGGGGGCGCCCCCCCGGAACATGCGGGGATCACCATCATTACGAGCATATACTCGTACACGCTCGTGCACGGATCGGTATCTGGAGGGGATCATGACGCGCACCGGAAGAGACACCCTCGACGCCTGCAACAACCTGGCCCTGCGCAAGGCGGCCCGATACCTCGGCGCCACCTACGACAAGGCTCTCGCCCCGACGGGCCTGCGCGCGACGCAGTTCAGCATCCTGCAGAAGCTGAGCACCCAGGAGCAGATCACCATCACGAGCCTCGCCGAAATGATCGCCATGGACCGCACCACCTTGGCCACCAACCTCAAGCCACTCGCCCGAGAGGGATTGGTCACCGTCGAGCCCTCACCGACCGACCGTCGCGCCCGCATCGTCACCCTCACCCCGGACGGCCTCGCCCGGATGAAGGCCGCCCTCCCCTACTGGCGAACCGTGCAGTCCGAGTTCGAGGAGAACTTCGGCCAGGACAAGGCGGCCCGACTGCGCGCCGCGCTCGAGGACGTCCTCGGCACCGGATTCCGCCCTTGGGCGGAGTAGACAGCGGCCCTCCTGCTGGCGGGCCCCGCCTAGAACAGGTGAATGAAGCATGCGGTCGCGACCGCCCCGCCGGCCGCGACCGATGTCAACCGGAGCAGGATCTTCTGGTACTTCATATGGATCCCTCTCGGGATTCGCACGGCGCGCGAAGGACGGCGCAGTACTGCGGAAAGATCGAGGAACCGGGCCGGGGGGTGACACCGTTCGCAGTGGCACGGGCGGGCGGGCCCCGCCCCGGCCGGCCGGGGCGGCGTGGCTCACAGGCCGCCCATGCGTATGAGCCACCAGTCAGGCTTGTAGGCGCCGGTCACGGTGTCGTGCGGCACGGCCGGTCGCTCTTCCACCGTGTCCTCCAGCCGGACGCGCTCGGGCAGGTTGAGGAACCGCAGGCTGCGCTGCCTCTGCGCCGGGTCGGCGGTGGTGCGTTCGTGTTCCATTTCAGCGTCTTCTCTGCGCGGCGCTCTCGCCGCGCTCGATGGCATCCGCCCTGCCCGGGCACGGTAGGAAGCGGCCTTCCTGGTGGCGTCGTTCAGCCACCAGGAGCTTGTGCGTGACGATGTCGGCCGGTCGTGCCGTTCCCCGCAGTCGGCGGGAGGGCCGCTCGTCGGCCGCCATTCTTGCCGGGAGCCCGCCAGAACGGCAGAGAGCCGGAACGACACAACGGCAGGAACAGCAGTTGCGGGGCCTGCCGCAGCGGTCACGCGTCGGCTGCCCGGCGCCGTAGGCGGGGGCTCAGGCTCAGCAGAAACCCTGCGGCGATGGCCCACAGAGCCAGGGTGAGCACGGGCCCGGCGAGGTGCGAGCCGTTGTAGTAGCTGAGATCGGCGATGCCGCGGACAGCCGCTCCTGGCGGCAGCAGGGCGGAGACCGCACGGGCCCCGGAGGACAGCAGGTCGGCTCCGATGACCGCACCGCTCGTGGCGTTGCCGACGGTCAGCAGTTCCAGGGTGGTGATCGGCAGCCCGATCGGCCCCAGGAAGGCGCCCAGGCACTTGGAGGGAGCTGGCGAGGAGAGCGCCGGCAGCAAACACTTCCGGCCCGTCTCCGCCATCGACGCGCCCTCCCGAGTCGGTGACTCGCTGGAATGCCCGCCCCAGCACGTCGATGACCTGCTGGTGAGTAAGTCCCTCAAGTTCATCGACGAAGTCTGCGGCGAGGTCGCTGTCGAACGGGCCGGTCCCCCACGTTCCCATGCGTGGCTCCTGAAAGGGCTGTCTTGGACGAAGGCATGGTTCCAAGAGCCACTGACATCGGTCACGGGGCGAGGAGGACCCGCTTGCGGAGCAGTGTGAAGCCGGCGCATCCGAACATCTGGCGCTCGAGCATCTTGATCCGGTTGTACGCCGCGCCCAGCAGCGTGTGGACGCCACCGTGTTCGATGGTCAGGAGAAATGACAGCGGCCGTGTGGCGGTGTCCCTGCGGGTGCATCCACCGGTCGAGGGCTGTACCCCGTCACAGCCTGGTGGCCAGCCAGGTGGTCACCGCCGCGGTGGTGGCGAGGCCGATGTTGAGTGCGATGCGGCGGTCTTCGCCGGTCAGGTGGACGGCGATCGCACCGGCCTGGAGGAGGACGAAGCCGATGGCCGCGGCCGGCGCGAGCGCGGGCGCGATGCCCGTCAGTGGGGGCAGGATCAGGCCGGCCGCGCCGAGGACCTCGACCGTCCCCAGCGCTCTGAGGGCGGGCAAGGGTAGGCGGTCGACCCAGGCCATCATCGGTCGGAGCTGATCGGGGCTGTGGACCACCTTCAGTGTGCCCGCGTAGACGTAGAAGAGGGCGAGCAGCCCCGCGACGATCCAGTAGGCGATGTTCATGGTTCCCGTTCATGGGTCAGGGGTTCACACACGTCGTCGGCTGCCTCAGGCGAGGTCGGCGGCAGGTTCGGTCGCGTAGCGGCTCATCGCGTCGATGGTGGCCTTTGGCGTCGGCGGCTGGCCGCCGGCGAGGACCTCCTGGAGGTCTCGGAAGTACTGCACGTACAGGTCGGGGGTGAAGGTGCTGAGCATGACGGCGGGTTGGTCGGTCAGGTTGGCGAAGGTGTGCGGGGTCCCGGGCGGGACCATCACGAGCGTGCCCGCGGCGGCGTCGTGGTTCTCGTGCCCGACGGTGAACCGCACGGTCCCGGAGAGGATGTAGAAGCCCTCGTCATGCCGGGCGTGCCGGTGCTGGGGCGGTCCCTGGGTGTGCGGGGCGAGGACGGACTCGGCGATCGCGAGGCGGTGCCCGGTGTGGCTGCCGTCCTCCAGGACGCGCATGCGCGTGGTGCCCAGAACGATCGTCTCGCCGTCGGAGGGACCCACCACCGATACGGCGGGGTCGGCCTGCGGCGCGTTGGCCGCTGCTTGTTCGGTCATGCTCATCAGTGCACCGCCGCAGGCCTGCCCGTGTCCAAGACCCATCCCGCAGCGCCGATACCCCGTGGGTATCGTTGCAGTGTGGAGCTGCGGACCTTGCGCTATTTCGTGGCCGTCGCCGAGGAACTCCACTTCGGCCGGGCCGCTACCCGCCTGCACATGAGTCAGCCGCCGCTGAGCCGGGCGATCAAGCAGTTGGAGGCCGATGCCGGGGTCCTGCTGTTCACCCGCTCACCCACCGGCGTCACGCTCACTGCGGTGGGCGCGGTGCTGCTCGAGGAGGCGCGGGCTCTGCTCGACCATGCCGACCGCGTCCGTGCACGCGTGAGCGCGGCGGCCGGCGCCGCTGCCATCACCGTCGGCATCCTGGGCGACGGCACCGACCCGGGAGTGGCCAGGCTGGCCGCCGCCTACCGCCGTACCCACCCCGGCGTCGACATCCGCATCCGCGACACCGATCTGACCGACCCGACGTGCGGGCTGCGTGCCGGACTGGTCGACGTCGCCCTGACCCGGGCGCCGTTCGACGAGACCGCCCTGACGGTGCGTACGCTGCGCACCGATCCGGTCGGCGTGGTCCTGCGCGCCGACGATCCGCTGGCTCGCCACGACCGGCTGCGGCTGGCCGAGCTGGGCCACCGCCGCTGGTTCCAGTTTCCGCAGGGCACCGACCCCGTCTGGCAGTCGTACTGGAACGGCGGCACGCCACGTGAGGGGCCGGTGGTGCGCGCCGTCCAGGAATGCCTGCACGCCGTGTTGTGGAACGGCACGGTCGGCCTGGCCCCCCTCGGGCACGACCTGCCCGCGGAGTTGGCGGTCGTACCGCTGATCGACATGGTGCCGAGCCGTGTCGTGGCGGTGTGGAACGAAGGTGACACCAACCCTCTGATCCGGTCCTTCATCGAGATCGCGACGGCCGCCTACCGTCACTGAGCGCCGGCAACCGGTGCTGCCGGCGCTCGGGACAGTTCGAACACAGCGGCCCTCAAAACTGCCTCGGCGAAGTGGTGAACATCTGCAGCCCCTTGTCCTGTACAGAGCCACAGACAGCAGCGACAGCGTGCCCAGGATCTGGGCGACCTGGTTGGCGAGCGAAGCATCAGCCGTTCGCGAGCGATCAGTTCGCATGAGGCCGAGCGGGCGTCCTGCTGCTGGAGGAGGTCTGTGGCGTCCCACAGCAGTTGCCGGCCGACCTCGGCCGACCGGCGCAGACCGTAGTGGTCGCTGCCGGCGGCGGCCTGGACGAGACAGGCCTGCGGGACGGCGAGGCGCTGGAGGTAGCGGCAGGCTCCGGCGCCTTCGACCGTGCGGACACACTCGCGGGCCCGGGCATCCAGCACGGCCTGCAGGTGCTCGGCGAGCAGCGGCGCGAACACGACCGCCGGTAGGGCGACGGCGGCGAGGACGCCGTCGCCCATGGCGGACAGGCCGGCGACGACGCTGAGGAACGCGACCGTGACGGCTGTCAGGCGCAGCGAGGCGGGGACGTCGGGGGGCCGCCAAGCCGACGCGGCGGGCGGGGCGGGGGGTCAGCCAGCGCAGAGCCAGGCGCTGCACGGGTGTGGCCGACGGGGTGAGGACTGCGATCTGGTGGGCAAGGCCGGGCTGGGAACCGTCGCCTGGGATCGCCCAGGCGAGCCAGCCCCATCGGGTGCGCTCGTGGACGAGCACCGGGTGGCACTCGAGGGTGCAGGTGTGGTCGCGGACGTGGCCGGTTCGCAGGGCGCGCGCGTGTTCCGCCTCCCGCCGGCCC
The DNA here is from genome assembly GCF_040645135.1 of Streptomyces sp. NPDC046859. Lineage (NCBI taxonomy): Bacteria > Bacillati > Actinomycetota > Actinomycetes > Kitasatosporales > Streptomycetaceae > Streptomyces > Streptomyces sp. NPDC046859. Next base: position 68,562 of record NZ_JBEYXR010000034.1, on the reverse strand, counting down.
GGGTCAGTCGTGAAAAGGCGCAGGTGCTGCGCGGAGCCTGGTGGCTGTGGTGTGCGGCTACGGCAAGCAGCGTCCGTTCAGCGCCTACGCGGGCTGCTGGTACTTGCCGGAGTGTCGGAGCCGCGCGAAGAGCAACTTGCCCAGTTCAAACGGGACATCAAGGTGTGTCTTGACGGAGCGACGGACCTGCATGACAAGACTGTCCTGACCCGATGCGCACGCTGACATCTCATGCCCCTTACTTATGCCGCCTCGAACGGTCTGGTCTCAATCGGTTCCAGCGCGCGCACCTCCGCCGGAAGCTGCACGGTCCGGCTCGTCGCTGTCCGAGAACGCGAGCGGTTCCGCAAGGAGGCCGGGAGCGTTTTCAGCGCATCAGGAGGCCGATAGCGACCGTCAGCCGTTCGAGGTAGAACTCCCGTGATGCCGCCTGATGCTTGAGGCCGATCGATGCGCTGATCATCGTCTGTGCGAGGGGGAGGGCTGCCTCGCGTCCTGACTCGGCGGCGATCGCGTCTGTGATCAGTTCCTCAAAACGTCGCGGCGCGGTCTCAACGATCTCTCCGAGGAGGTCGGGATTGTCCTCGATAACCGTCGCGACATCGCGCGTCAGCGGGCCGATATAGCGACCCGCCCAATGGTCGAACGCTTCAGCGAGGCGCTCTGAAAGGGGGCGGCCACTGTCGGCCAAGACCCGTTCGACCGCAGTGATGTCGCGGCCCAGGGTCTGGGTGACCGCGGCACGGAACAACGTCTCCTTCGAGGAAAAGAGGAAGTAGAGCCCCGGCCGGGAGATCTGCGCCGCCCGCGCCACCTCCTCCATCGAGGTCTTCCGGTAACCGAATCGCGCGAACGTGGCCATGGCGGACTCCAGAACCATGGTTCGACGGTCGGTATCAGCGACTGTCGACCGTGGGTGGCCCGTGTCGGGACTACTCATTAAACGAGCATACGAGCGAGAATCGCACTATACAAGTCAAGCCTAGTACGTATAGTTGCCGCCATGGACACCCGCACACTCATCCGCACGCGCTTCACCTCCTCCACCACCGCGGACGAGGTACTGCGGGACATCGACCTCACCGGCGTCCGCGCCATCGTGACGGGAGCCTCCTCCGGACTCGGGATCGAGACCGCTCGTGCGCTGACCGCTGCCGGGGCGGAAGTGACGCTCGCCGTCCGAAACACGACTGCGGGTGACGCCGTCGCCGAGACGATCGGAAAGTCGACCGGAGGGATCCGGCCCCGCGTCGTCCGCATCGACCTCGCCGACAGGGCCACCGTCACACGGTTCGTCGAAGCGTGGGACAGCCCGCTTCACCTGCTGATCAACAACGCCGGCGTGGTCACCGGCGGCCTCGAACGAACGCGTGAAGGCTGGGAGCTGCAGTTCGCGACGAACCATCTCGGCCACTTCGCGCTGGCCACCGGCCTTCACCACGCCCTGGCTCGGGGAGCGGCCGACCGCGACGGAACGCGGATCGTCTCGGTCAGTTCGACGGCGCACATGCGGTCCGGCATCGACTTCGACGACCTCCACTTCGAACGCCGCAGCTACGAGCCGCAGATCGCCTACGCCCAGTCGAAGACGGCGAACTCCCTCTTCGCCGTCGAGGCGACCCGCCTCTGGTCTGCCGACGGCATCGTCGCCAATGCGGTGAACCCCGGCGGCATCGCGACGGGACTGCAGCGGAACTTCACACCGGAACAAAAGGCATCGCTCGACGCGGCCGAGGCTGCCGGAGTCTTCACATACAAAACGGTCGAGCAGGGGGCCGCCACCAGTATCGTCGCGGCCGTCGCCCCGGAATTCGCTCACTCCGGAGGCCACTACCTCGACGATGCACAGGAGGCCTACACCGTGCCGAACGACGCCGACCTCGCGCAGCACCCGCACGGTGTCAAGGAATGGGCGCTCGACCCCGCCACCGCCAGGCGCCTCTGGACCGTTTCGACCAACCTGCTCCGCGTCTGACCTCTCGACGCCACGGCAAGCCGCAGCAAGGCAACCTATCGCACGCGCGTGAGAGTGATCCGAAAGCAAAGACCTGGCGACCCGTCACCAAGCGTGACGACCCTTCGAGGGATTCGACAGCAACGACGCAGGCCCACCGGGTCGTTGCGCCGTGGCACGAGCGGTAGGCGATTAGGGCAAGCGGTCCAGGCGGATACCCCGGTCGTGCGGCTTCAGCCGACCCGTGCCGCCCGCTCCTCAGTCGAATGCGTCTCAATATCCGTGAGTGCGCCGGCCCATGACTGACTCCGCACGCAGTCCCACGTCGGGACCGGGGAGGCGCGCAGGCTGCTGAAACGGCAGGCTCAAGTGCCGCATCCGCGCAACGAGAACCACGACCCCGGCCTGCAGGCGCTGTTCGAGACAGGCGTGGCCGACGTCGATAGTCCCCTGGCCGGTCCTCAGGCCGGCTTGCGCCACACGGAGATGTGCTTCGCGGAGTCCTGGCGGAACGCCGACCCGTCCCAGTCCTCGACTCGGCGTTCCAGTTCGAGCCCGGCGATCCGGGCCATCAGGTCGAGCTCCGCCGGCCAGGCGTAGCGGTGTCGGGAGTTTTCTCGGCGGTAGTGGCCGTCGTCGCCGTCGCGGGTGAAATGGTGGGAGACGAGCATCTGCTCGACCAGGTCGAAGGTGTCGAAGCCGAGATGATGCTGGGAGACATCGAACGGCACCGCAATCTGGCCGGGCGGCAGGAGCCGCAGCGGCGGCACCTCCAACTCGATGACGAACCGGCCGCCGGGCTCCAGATGCCGTGCGGCGTTGCGGAAGCACTCGACCTGCTCGTCCTGCGTGAGCAGATTCGTGATCGTGTTGTAGACGAGGTAGACCAGGGTGAACCCGCCGGCAACGACGGTGGTCGCCATGTCTCCGATGACCACGGGGAGGGTGTCTTCGTCGATCTTGCGGCGCAGTACCGCTGCCATGTGTTCGGACAGTTCGATGCCCACGACCGGCACGCCGCGTTCCCGGAGCGGGACGCCCACTCGTCCGGTTCCGATGGCGAACTCCAGTGCCCGGCCGTCTCCGGCGAGGAAGTCGAGGGTCGGTCCGAGAACGGCTGCCGAGGACGCTTCGGCCTCCTCGGTGTCGTAGCGGTCGGCGGTCGCACGGGTCCACAGTTCACTGCTCGTCACGGGTGGCCACTGTGCCGGGTGCCGAGCAACATTGTCGACGTATTTTTCGCTCTCCGTCGTTCAGCAGCGCCGCCCGCAACTCGGCCTCGCCGGGGTACTGGGGCCAAACCACCCCGCCCCCCGGATACCAGCCCCCAAGCGATCCGACCACCTTGAAGACCATGAGTGCTGCCACGGGGAGAGCGCCGTGGAACCGGCCCGCTGGCTGAGGTTGACCGCACGCCAAGGCTGGTATGCAGCAGCACGCCCCGTGGTAGCGCCGATTCGTTCCTCCGGTAGGACCTTTCCACCCACACGAGCGGCGCCCGGACCACCGGGGATCACCTCCTGCGGTGGGGGGATGTCAACAGGGCATGGTCAAGGCGGTTGTTCGCGGCCTTATTGCCGCAGCCCTCGCCGTCATGCCCACCCTCTCCCCCGCACCAGCACAGGCCGCCGAGACCCTGTCTCTGGCCGACGCCGTCGCCGGCCTGCCGGTGGCCATCGAGTCCCGCGACGGCTACGACCGCAGCAAATTCCGACACTTGGAACATCCGCGACGACCCGGCCGACGGCTTCAACACCCGCGCCGAGGTCCTCATACACGGAGCGGTCGGCCCGCCCATCGTCAGCGCCAGCTGCCGCCTGAGCGGCGGGAGTTGGTGGTCGTACTACGACACCACCGCCGTGACATCGGCGTCCGGATTCGACATCGACCACATGGTCCCCCTCGCCCGGAGCCTGGGACATCGGCGCATCAACATGGACCCCGGCTCGCCCAGAGGCGTACGCCACGACCAGGGCGCCGAGGCATCGCTGGTCGCGGTCACGGCCCGTTCCAACCGCAGCAAGGCCGACCAGGACCCGGCCCAGTGGCTACCGCCCGCCGCAGACGTCCACTGCAGGTGCCTCGCCGAGTGGGCGGGGACGGAACCCCGCTGTGCCCTGGCCGTGGACGAGGTCGAACTGGACACCGGGGAGAGCGTCGCCGTGGGCTGCCCCCAGCAGTGACCTACGAACCCGCGCCCTCAGTACGCCATCAGCCCCCCCCCCAGCTCGCCATGTGCGCGCCCAAGAGCTGCGTGTGGCGGTGGAGTCCCTGCGGAGGGACGGTCTCGTGGGAGACGATCACGCCGCGCTCGAGCATCAGCTCCTCGACCTCACGGAACGACAGCGGGAAGCGGACGTGCAGCCACACACAGTGCGAGTTGATCTCGACCGGGTACCGGTGCCCTTTGCACGACGGCGACGTGCCGCCCACGGACCGCCCCCTCCACCATGATTAACCCGAAGATCATCCCAAAGCGGCCAGCCAACGGGACGTTGCCCGAAGAGCGCGCCCCGACCGCTATGGTGACTGACCATGTCACCGATAGCCCGCACCTTGCAGATCGCCCTGATGCTCTCCGGCTTTGCCCTACTCGCCTATGCCGCCCTATGGGACATGGACGACGCCACAGGGTGGCAGTGCCGGGCCACCAAAATAGGACAGGAACCGGTGCAGATCTGCGACACCGAGGACGGCCTGCACACCCCGATCCTCCTCGGTATGGCCGGGATCGCTCTGGAGATCGCGGGCGTTTCCGTCGTGGTGGGGGCCCGCAAGGGACGCACGGTCGAGGCTTCGCCGTCATCCGTCCCGGCCTCGTTCGCACCAACGCCCCCTGGCGCGACGCCCTTCGGCTCAGCGCCCTTCGGGTCAGGGCAAACGCCCCATGCCCCCGCTGCTCCGCCGAGCCCGTGGCCTTCCCAGGTGCCTCCACAGACTGGGCCCGGACAGCACTGACGGAAGCCGCCTGCGTCCGGTCCTCGTCGGTGAGGGCGTCGGGGCCCCCACCGAGGAGGACCGGACGCACCGTACAAGACGACGGGCCCAGGCGATCTCCTCGTCGGAAGGTATGAGAACCCGTATCTCAACCAACCATGGGACGTGCGGTTCGAGCAGGTTTCCCGCCGGGGTGATCTTCCCGTTGTTACGCGCATGGAGAAAGGGCCTCTCGGTAGCTCGGGGATGCGAGTCTGACCGAGCAGTGCGGGGAGGTCCTGGTGTCCTTGTTGTACGTGTCCGAGCCGGTCCAGCTAACACTCTGCCCGCTACCAGCGAGGCGATGACCCGGTGGTCGGTGATCACGCGGTTGAGCTGGCGTCTGGCACGGCCACGGGCCGCCGGCCGGCACTGATGGTTAGCCGCGTGGTCACACCGGAGCACATGGTGGATAGCTTCGCGGCCTTCCCGGCGCTGCTCCGCGCGGTGGCCGGGTGAGGCGTTACGTCAGGCGGCGTGCGAACTGTGCTGGTGTCGCTTGGTATTGCTTCTTGAAAGCGCGGATGAAGTGGCTGCTGTCGGTGAAGTGCCAGAGTGCGGCGGCCTCGGAGATGCTGAGCTGTGATCCGGAGGCGGTGAGTGCCTCAGCCGCTTCCTCCAGGCGTCGGCGGCGGATGTAGGCGCTGAACGACTCCTCCAGACTCGCGAAGGCCCGCTGCAAGGTGCGTACTGACACGTGCAGTTGCGCGGCTATCGAGGACGGCGACAAGTCGGCGTCGGTGAGCCGGGCATCGGCGAGGTCCTTGGCCGCTTGTGCCAGCGCCGGGGTGAAGGTGGGCTCGCGGTCGTCGAAATGGTCGAGGATCAGCCCTTTGGTGAGTTCGAGCAGGGCGTTGCGGGACGCGTGCGCCCCCGCCGGGCTCAGGTCGCTCACGGTCCGCTGCACCATGCTGGTGTGTGCCATGAGGATCTGCGCTGCGGGCGAGGTGGCCTGGCCGGTGCGTGGTTTCCCTGCGACCAGGGGCCGCAGGGCGTCACCGGGAAAGATGAAGATGCGGGTGCCGATCACAGGGGTGGTGTGGAAGTGATTCTCCGTCACGACGTGGTGCATGAAGTAGGTGCCGGCCGAGACGTACGCGTCACCGCCCTGATCGTGCGGGTCCTGCAGAGCCACCGCGCCGCGCAGCCCGACGTACAGCCTGATCTGGTCGTGTTCGTACGTTCCGACTGCCCGGGTGCTCAGGGATGAGGACGCCCAGAGTTCGTTGACGGCGGTGTCTTCCAGGACCACCGAGCGCATCGTTCCCCGGAAGCCGTCGACCGTGGGAGCGCTGAATTCCGGCAGCGGGTACAGGTCTCCCAGACGGTCGTTCCAGGTGTCGATGAACGGCTCCCACGTCCCCCGGCCGGTGCCGGTGGAGTCGGCGTCGACGGTGAACGTACCCACCCTGCCGCCCGGGCCACGGAAACGCGGTCTGCTCGTCATGTGCCCTCCGCCCCGATGAGGATGTCGCCGGAATCCCATTCTGCGTCGCGAAGGTACACCCGTCCCACGTACGCCTGTTCCTACGCTTGGTGGCGCTTCGACCTCCACAACGATCTACCGCCTGCCAGCAGTGCCGGCGCCGCAGCCACCGTCTCTTGCTTCGCACGCGGCGCAAGGCGACCACGACCCCGCGGGCGAAAGTGAGAAGAATTATGAAGGCAGTGCGCTTCCACCAGTACGGCGACCCCGAGGTCCTGCGTTACGAGGACGTGGAGGAGCCGGTTCCCAGCGCCGGGCAGGTGCGGGTCCGTATTGCGGCGACATCGTTCAACCCCGTCGACGCTAACATCCGCGCCGGGTTCATGCAGGGGCCGATCCCTGTGACGCTGCCGCACACACCCGGCATCGACGTCGCCGGCACGGTCGACGCGCTCGGTGAGGGCGTGACCGGCATCCAGATCGGGGACCATGTCGTCGGTTTCCTGCCGATGGCGGGACCCGGCGCCGCCGCGGAGTATGTCCTGGCACCGGTCGAGGTCCTGACGCCGGCGCCCAAGAGCGTCGCGCTGGCCGACGCGGCCGCGCTGCCGCTGGTGGGCCTGACCGCGTGGCAGGCGCTGTTCGAGCACGCCGAGCTGACCTCCGGGCAGCGCGTGTTGGTCAACGGCGCGGGCGGAGCGGTCGGCGGCTTCGCCGTGCAGTTGGCCAAGCGGGCCGGCGCCTTCGTGATCGCCACGGCCGGTCCGCGCAGCAGTCGGCGCGTCACGTCCGCGGGTGCGGACGAGGTCATCGACCATACGACCGCCGACGTCGTCGCGGCGGTGAGCCAGCCGGTCGACGTCGTACTCAATCTCGCGCCGGTCGAACCGGCACAGCTGGATGCGCTCCTCGGCCTGATCCGCCCCGGCGGTGTCCTGGTGAACACCACCGTGTGGATGCCCGCGCCCAGCGACGAGGAGCGCGGCGTACGCGGCATCGACCTGTTCGTCCGCAGCGACGCGGAGCAGCTGTCGCACCTGGCGGAGCTGATCGACGGCGGCGAACTGCGGGTTGAAGTCGCCCGGCGGGTGCCGCTGGCCGAGCTGCCGGCCCTGCATGCCGACGCCGACGCGGGCGTCCTGCCCAGCGGCAAGGTCGTCGTCACGCCCGACGCCTGACGCCCACCCGACTCACCCGTGAAGGAGACGACCCGGTGATCCCCGACGACGATCCGTCCCGTTTGCTGACTGTGGTAAACCCCGACGACCCCGGCACGACGTACATCTCATTGGTGGGCAACACCTACGGCATGCTGGTCACCGGCGAGCAAACCAACGGCCGATACTGCCTGATCGACATGCACGTCCCCGACGGCGGAGGCCCACCACCGCACCGGCACGACTTCGAGGAGATGTTCACCATCGTCGAAGGCGAGATCGAGTTCACCTTCCGCGGTGAGAAGCACACCCTGAAGGCCGGGTACACGATCAACATCCCAGCCAACGCACCGCACAACTTCCGCAACTCCTCGGGCGCGCCGGCCCGCATGCTGTGCGTGTGCACCCCCGCCGGCCAGGACGAGTACTTCATGCGCATCGGCGATATCGTCGCGGGCAAGGATGCGTCACCGCAGCTGTCGGAGAACGAGGTCGCGCAACGCCGTCGCCGCGCGGCCGAGTTGGCCTCGACCTACCGAAGCGAGTTCCTGTAGCTCGCAAGCCCGGCACCGGTCTGCCGTGGGCGAACGCGCCCTGACCTTGATCGTCAAGTGCACCGACGACATGACAGGGTTCGTGGTGCTCCCCGCACGCCGGGTGGGAGAGCGCGCGGTCGCATGGTTGATGAACTCCCGCCGTCTGGCCCAGGACTACGAGACGTTGCCGGCCAGCAGCGAGGCGGTGATCCGGTAGTGGACGGTCAGGTGGATGAGCCGGCGTCTGGCACGGCCACGGGCCGCTGGCCGGCACTGAACATCCCCGATGCCTCCAGGAGGAGCCACCCGCGTTCTGCCAGGCGCCTGGCCTTGGAACGCACCCCCTCGATCTCCGCCGACGTCGCCTCAAGGCCCAGCTTCACCGCGACCTCCCTGGCCTTCATCGGTCCACTGCCCGCGGAACGCCCCTCCACCAACACCCCCAGAATCCGCGGGTAGTCGGGCGTGAGCACGGTCAAGTGCAGCCCCTCCCGCCAGGGCGGCACCACCGACCCCGGCACCGGTGAGGGCACCGTTTTCTGCTCCGCCTCGGTCATGACAGTCGTCTCGGAGGCGGACAAGGCCGGGGCCTCGACCAGTTCCTCCCGCACGATCACCCGCCGAACCAGCTCGATCTACGCGGCCTCCAACACCTCAGCCAACCGCGCGGCTTCCTCCCGCAGGACCTCCACCCGTATCTGGGCAGCCAGAGACCGGCATGACCAGCCGAGCAGCGCGCCGTAGCTGAGTGCCCGGAGCGCAATGCCTGTCGAGGACCGTGCCATTTCCGGCAGGTCTCTCCTCCCCGGACCCACCTGCGCAGGGACAATGACCGCATCGCGATACGCCGTGGTCAGACCCCGCCGCACGTCCCCTGCTGGGACACGGTGGACGCCTGAAACGGGAGGGCACATCATGACGGACCCCGGACCAGCCCTGCAGGGCAGGGGGACGGCGACCTGGTCGACGAAACAAGGTACGGCCTTCGAAGTGGCCGTGGAGGGCATCAACCACGTGGTCGGGCGCATGGCCTGGTGATCGGCTCGAACGGCGGCGGCATGGGCCTACGTCGCGGGCCCTGATGGGGCTGTCTACCTGACACGGCACGAACAGAATGCCCTGGAACACCATCCGGTCCGGATGCCGCTTGCGTCCCGGATGCCGCGTCCGACGCTCGATCCTGGGCAACAGCGGCTCGATCACCGCCCACAGCTCGTCGTCAACTTCCCACGGCTTCGGCCGAGTCACCCCGCACCCCCAGATCACCGGTCCCGGAGCGATCCAACCACCTCGGAGATCATTTCGTTAGGAGTTCTAAGTGCCCATTCTGTCGCTGTTAGGCCAGGAGCATCTCAACAGTGATCGACCCTGCCAGCACAACATAAACGACGCACGCAACATAATTCAGCACAGCCGTCGCTTTTGTTGAGCCGGTGAGTCGTGCATGAAAAAATCCCGACAACACTCCAATGCATCCATAAAGAATGACCTCCATCAGAACATTGATTGCACCGAGGGCGGCCATCTGTAATTCGGGATTCTCTGCACTCCCTATGAACTGCGGGAGCACTGCGAGGTAAAAGAGGATTATTTTGGGGTTCGACAGGCTGACTACCATTCCTCGCAGAAACCACCTACCTGTCGCGATATCGCCGCGTCCGTTTATCGCTTGACGCGCACTTCGCATTGTCACGTACGCCAACCACAGCAAATACGCCGCACCCAGTATTCTCACCGCATCAAGCACCGATGGGTGCGATCGGGCGATATCCCCCATCCCGGCAACGACGGCGGCGGCATAGAAACTCATACCTGTTCCTATACCGAGGATCGCCCTCAGCGCGGACAGACGACCACCCTCTAGGCCCACTGCCAGCATGTAGGCCATATCAGGCCCGGGCGGAGCGAGAAAGAGCAGGATCACCGCAACATAGCTCGGCAGTACCGCTAAATCCAGCATCGTCAACTACCTCCGGTTCGGCGTGGCGCGCCCAGGAGTCCCTCGACGCCGGCAGTGATCCGCTGCCAGTCACCCGAGCTGGTGGCCGGGCACCTGCTGCTGACCAGGAGGGTTCCGCGAGATCCCCGAGTCGACACAGAACCACCTAGGACGGTTCTAACATGTTGCACTTCAAGTGGCAACCCGTTAAGGTAGTTTCGTGGCTACTGTCTATCTCCCCGAGTTTCGCTTGGGTAAAGTATTGGCGACCAGCTTCACCGGAACCCTGTCAGAGCGTTACGGTGAAAAGCTGGAGCGAATTCCTGTTCCCTCTCGGCTCGCAGACTGGTTGGCGGTCAATGGACTTGCGGTCGGCTCCTGCACCCAGTCCCAACTCGACCGGGCTCGAGAGCTCAGGGAATCCATTCATACAGCCGCCACGGCCGTTGCAAACCAGAACCCGCTTCCCTCTGCAGCTGTCCACGTCATCAATGACTGCAGTACTCAGGGTCTGGCCTCGGCGATCTTGACGTCCGAGGGTGTCCGGAAATGGCGGCTGAGCTCTACTTCCGTAGAAGATGCGCTGAGCGTGGTCGCCGCCGACGCGATCGGTCTACTTGCGGGAGAGCGAGAGGGGAAGATTTCCTTGTGCGCGTCACCCACGTGCCGAGCCGCTTTCCTGGACACCAGCCGAGGCGGCACACGGAAATGGTGCGACATGAATACGTGTGGAAATCGCGAGAAGAAGGCACGCTTCATCAACAAGCGCAATGGCTCAAGCCTCGCCGACTGACCACTTCCATGCGTTCACCGGCATCGCCTGTTCCCCTTCGCTGGCCCAGGCTTACCAGATGAGACGTCTTCCAAGGCCGACGGACAGGCGTCCACGGCGGCTGCAGCCGTTGCTACCGGTCAGCAACAGGCGTTGTGGCAGGTGGCGGGATCACCGGCAGGTGATCGACGGGATTTTGCACCGGGTGCGGACCGGCGTGCAGTGGCGTGACCTGCCGAACGGTTCGGCCCCTGGAAGACCGTCACCGTCTACGAACGCCACCGCCTGTGGTCGGCCGACGGAACCTGGGAACGCCTGCTCCAGCAGGTTCAGGCCGAGGCCGACGCGGCCGGGGAGATCGACTGGGACATCTCGGTCGACTCCACGATCGTGCCGGCACATCAGCATGCCGCAGGCGTCCGCCCCGATCCGCCGCCGGCGGGCGTGGTCGTCGTGATGGCCGATCCCGAAGAACATGAACTCTGCCTGGCCCAGTACTACTGACCCGCGCCACGCCCCGGTGCTCTCGGTAGGGTCACAGACCGGCAACTTCACGACACGGTGGGCCAGGGCGGTAAGTCCTTCGGCAGCTGACGCCAGGCGCACCGGTCGATACCACGTAGAAAATCGCGTCCACAATCCGCCGACGTGGGTGCTTCTCCCGCCGCCCGTCCTTCGGCCCGGCCCTCGCCGTTCGTCGTCTGCTCCCCGCAAGTGACGGCGAGTTGCTCGATTTCCACGACCGTGCTGCGCAGCTACTCAAACCGTCCGCTGCCGACCGCAACCTCACGGCGAACATCGAGGCGGCGGCTGCGACGTTGACCGAGAATCGAGAAGTGCACTGAACGCTGAAGTCCCCACAGAACGCATCGGCGTTGTGATACGCCGTCGCAGGAGACGTACGGGCAGGCCGCTAAAGGCGTGTACCGAGAGTGAAGATTGAAATGCGAGTCGAATGTACCGGAGTGGCCTCGCTTCGCAGTTGCGATCACTGGCCAGTCAGTATGGGATGAACAGCAGAAGGCGTCGAACTCATTTGGGTTATCCGCAGACGGACCGGCCGCCTCAGAGACCCCACTGCGAGCACGACACGGCCAGGGCGGGAGTTCTTGCGAGCCGCCGGTCAAGGCGCCGATGGCCGGCCGTCGGCCGCACGGCATCCGGTCCGCCGATGGCGGGCAGCTGAGGCGGAACACTGTGACGTCGTAGGAGAAACGATGGCTTCCAACCCTCCTGCGCCCCCTTTCACCAGGGAGAGCGCCATCGAGAAAGTTCGACTCGCCGAGGATGGGTGGAATACTCGAGACCCTGAACGTGTAGCGCTCGCTTACACAATAGACAGCAACTGGCGTAACCGCGCGGAATTCGTGAACGGGCGTGACGCAATAATAGCCTTCTTGACTCGGAAATGGCGTAGAGAGTTGGATTATCGACTGATCAAGGAGTTGTGGACGTTCGACGACAATCGAATCGCCGTACGTTTTGCGTACGAGTGTCACGACGACTCGGGAAACTGGTTCCGTTCCTACGGAAACGAAAACTGGGAGTTCGATGGTGAGGGATTGATGCGGGTTCGCCTGGCATGCATCAATGATCTTCCGATCAAGGAAGAGGAGCGGAAGTACCACTGGCCGCTCGGGCGTCGCCCGGACGACCACCCGGGCCTGAGTGACCTGGGCTTCTAGGCCTACGGGGGCCGTCGAGGAGCACTGCAGGATCGGCCTGGAGATGCGGCAGTGGGCAGCAAGATCAGTGCTGAGGGTGTATTGGCGTGCCCTCACCGACCGGGTGATGTCCCGGAATCCGGCACCGTGGCTCAGGCACGATGCGTCCGCACCCGGGTGGAGCGCCCCCGCTCACGGGCGGCCAGCAGCACCGCCGCCGAGGACTGGTCCCGATAGGTGCGAAGGCGGCGCGATTCGGCGCCATGCGCTCGCCGCGAAGCCGTCGGTGGCCTCTGCGGATACATATGGCTGACGCAGTTGGCGAGCACCCGTTCGCGAGCAGGCCGAAGCTCACGAACGGGTGGGCGCGGCGGGTTACGCCTTGGGGGGCTTCACGGCGATGTCGAGGTAGAAGGCGTCGATGCTGCGTACCGCCGCTTCGAAGTCGTCGAGGTTGACGGGCTTGGTGACATAGGCGTTGGCGTGGTGGTGATAGGCGCCGGTGACGTCGTCAGGGGCGGCCGAGGTGGTCAGGACCACGACGGGGATGGTGCGCAGCTCGGGGTCCTCCTTCACCACCGCGAGGAACTCCCGCCCGTTCATCCGCGGCATGTTGAGGTCGAGCACGATGAGGTCGGGACGCTCGTTGCCCTGGTCGCGCAGGAATTCCAGGGCCGCGATGCCGTCGGGGACCTGGGTGATGTTGCGGGTTCCGCGTTCGGTGAGGGCGTCCTGGATGAGCAGGGCGTCGGCAGCGTCGTCCTCGACCAACAGCACGTCGTAGGGATGGGTTGCGGCGGCGGCCATGGTTCACGAGCTCCGGGGTCGGGGGGTGGGATGGGGTGTGCTGCTGGTGATCAGGCCGGGCCAGCGGCGCCGGGCTCCTTGCCGGCTCATGTTCATGGCCTGACCGATCTCCGGGTAGCCGGCGCCGTGCGCGGCTGCGGCGTGGGCTGCCTGGTCCTCCAGGTGCCGGACGCATTCCTTGACGCTGGCCAGGATCCGCAGGCGCGCCAGTGCGCCCTGGCGGGCCTCACCGGCGGTTCGGGTGGAGACAGCCGAGAGGTCGCCGCTGTGCTGCGCCATGCAGCGGGTGAGTTCGTCGACCACCTGTGCCACCAGCGCGGTACTCTCCCCGCCTGATGGAGCCGCGGTGGAAGAAGATCTGGGCATGACAGCAGCCTAGGGCTTTGATCTCCCCCAGGACAACATCCGTTGTCATGTCGCGGGTACAGTGTGCGTGTCGCGTGTGGATGTCGTGGCGCGAGTCGTTACTTGAGGGAGAGATTCGAACCGCGATGAGCAGAAGGCCGTCGCCCGCCGAGGGTGCCCTGTCCGCCTGGACCACCCGCCGCTGGCTGCGGGTCGGCGTCTCGGTCACCCTGTCCGTGCTGACCGTGCTGGGGGCGCTGGGCATTTGGGCAATGTGGCGCACTTCACAGCTGACCAACGAGATAATCGACCGCCGCACACCTGCCCTGATCGCCTCGATCAGGCTGGAGGAAGCGCTGGTCAACCAGGAGACCGGTATCCGCGGCTACGGACTGTCCGGCAGCGAGGACTTCCTGGCCCCCTACCGACAGGGCGTGGAGGACGAGCGCTCCGCCCTCAGGAAGCTCAAGCCCCTGCTGAAGGGCGATGACGGGGGCCTCAAGGATCTGGCCGAGGTGCAGGCGCTGGCCGGTACCTGGCATGAGCGCATCGCCCGCCCCGTGTCGACAGCGGCTCCGAGCGACGTGGTCGACGCGGCCGAGAAGCGCACGACGGAAGGCAAAGCCACCTTCGACCGGCTGCGCACCGCCATGACGCGCCAGCAGGCCCACCTCCAGGAACGGCGCACCGAGGTCAGCCGCGAGCTGCGGGCGGCCATGACCGTACGGAACTGGATGTTCACCGGCATCGCCGTCGTCATCGTCCTGGTCACGGTGCTCATCTTCGAAGGCCTGCGCCGCGGCATCACCGCTCCGCTCACCCGGCTCGGCTCGTCGGCCCGTGACGTCGCACAGGGACGCTTCGACCGCTCCCTGGACGGCGGGGGTCCGGCCGACCTGCGCCGGCTGGCGGCCGACGTGGACCTGATGCGCCGGCGCCTCGTCGCGGAACTCCAGTCCAGCGAGGAGTCCCGCAGGCTGCTCGACGAACAGGCGGCGGACCTCAAGCGATCGAACACGGAGCTGGAGCAGTTCGCCTACGTCGCCTCCCACGACCTGCAGGAACCGCTGCGCAAGGTGTCCAGCTTCACCCAGCTCCTGCAACGGCGCTACGGGGGCCAGCTGGACGAACGAGCCGACCAGTACATCGACTTCGCCGTCGACGGCGCCAACCGCATGCAGATCCTCATCAACGATCTGCTGGCGTTCTCCCGCGTCGGCCGTGTGCACAACGACCACCGCACCGTGGACCTGCAGAGCGTGTTCGACAGTGCCCTGGGCAACCTCAGCGTGGCCATCGAGGAGAGCGACGCCGAAATCACCAGCGACCCGCTGCCCACCATCGCCGGAGACACCACCCAGCTCACCATGCTCTGGCAGAACCTGCTCTCGAACGCCATCAAGTTCCGCAGTCCAGAACGGACACCGCGCATCCACATCAGCGCCGCCGTCGTCGACGACGTATGGCAGTTCGCGGTCAGCGACAACGGCATCGGGATCGCACCGGAGTTCCAGCAGAAGGTCTTCATCCTCTTTCAGCGACTGCACACCAAGGACGCCTACCCCGGCACCGGCATCGGCCTGGCCATGTGCAAGAAGATCGTGGAGTTCCACGACGGGACGATCACCATCGACCCGGACCACCAGCCGGGGACACGCGTCGTCTTCACCCTCCCCGTCCCGACGAAAGGTCCTACGGTGCCGGAGGGGGAGACACAGCCGTGAGCCACCACAGAGCGGGCGGTGCCGAGCAGTACACCATCGTGCTGGTGGAGGACGACGACGGGGACGCCCTTCTCGTCGAGGAACTCCTCTACGACACCGACCTGCCGCACAGCCTGATCCGCTGCCGCTCAGCCGCCGAAGCGCGGGCGACGCTCGCGACCACGCCGGTCGACTGCGTCCTGCTGGACCTGCACCTGCCCGACGCCTCCGGCGTGGAGACCGTCGAGGCGCTCCAGCCGGAGACCCACGCCGCCGCCATCATCGTGCTGACCGGCCTGGCCGAGCCCAGGGCAGGGGTCGAAGCCCTCGCCGCGGGCGCCCAGGACTACCTCGTCAAGGGCAAGGTCGAACCGGACCTGATGCAGCGCGCGGTGCGCTACGCCGTCCAGCGAAAGCACGTCGAGCAGGCCAGCGCCGCCCTCCAGATCGGGCAGCTCCGCGCCGAGGAGAACGCGCGTCTGGAGCGCGGACTGCTGCCCGAGCCCCTTCTCACCTCCGCCACCGTCAGCGCCGCCAGCCGCTACTACCCGGGCCGGGCACAGGCACTGCTCGGAGGCGACTTCCTGGACGTCGTCCAGACCGACGACGGCCAGGTCCACGCCATCATCGGCGACGTCAGCGGCCACGGCCCGGACGCCGCGGCCCTCGGAGTGTGCCTGCGCATCGCCTGGCGTGCGCTGACCCTGGGCGGCCATCGCGACCAGCAACTGCTTCATCTGCTGGAACGCATACATGTCGCCGAGCGCACCGGCCACGACCTGTTCGCCACCTGCACCCTCATCACCCTGGACCCCACCGCCGCGACGTGCACCCTGCACCTGGCCGGCCACCACGAACCGCTGCTGCTGACCAGCGTCGGCACCCGCGAGGTGACCGCCGCCCATGGAATCGCCCTCGGCGTCGCACCCGGCCTGGGGAAATGGCCGTCGACCACCTTCTCCCTCCCTCCGCGCGGAGCTCTGCTCGCCTACACGGACGGCCTCGTCGAAGGCTTCGCCGGCACAACCGGCACCCGGCTCGGAGTCGACGGCCTGCTCGGCATCCTCGACACGCTCCGCACCGCGGACCCCGGCGCCCACCTCGACGCGCTCATCGTCGAGACCCGCGCCCTCAACGCCAACCGGCACACGGACGATCTCGCCATCCTCCGCCTGGACTGGGATCTCACGTAAGGCCGGCCTGCCGGCCGCTCCCCCGCCAGAGACACCACCCAGTGCGGCGGGTGCGAGGACGGCGGTTCCGGGCTAGCCAGCCGCTCCGTCCGCCTCAGCGGCGCCGTCGGTTCCGGGGCGTCGGTAGGCGCCGTGCCACAAGATCCGGGTGAGTTCGCGGCGGGCTGCTCCAGCAGCCAGGTTCGGGCGCCTGGTCGACGAGCCATCGTGCATGCGCCACAAGCGCGAGCGTGGCTCTCGAGTAGGCGCCGGTGGAGTTGTAGCGAACGTTCCATGTTGAGGTCATCGGGGTCCAGCGACGCGGTCAGATGCGTGGCCGAGGAGACGTGGACGCCGCGTCCGCGCGCGGTGCGAAGCAGAGGGGTGAGGCGAGTGGTGAGCAGCATAGGCGCAGGTAGTTGGTCTGCAGGGTTCGCTCGTTGCCGTCGCTGCTCAATTGCCGGGCCGGCGGCCCGGGGCGGCGCCCGGCGTTGTTGATGAGGACGTCGACCCTGTCGGTGATGTCCGCGACGCGGTCGGCAAGTGTTCCGACTGCTGCGAGCTGGTCGAAGTCCGCCTGGAGCTAGTGCCCCTCTCCCAGTCCCGGTCGGTCGAGGTCACGGGGGAGGCGGCCCTCGCTCTCGGGGGCTGGGGCCGTGGACGATCAGGTAGGAGATGTGCGCGGCCAGACGGCGACCTACGTGCTCTCCGATGCCGCTGGTTGCGCCGGTGAACACCACCGTCAAGGAGCTTCTCATGGGAGGCACCTTGTTCACGCGCCCGGATCCACACGGACGTCCCCGGCTCGGTGACCGACCGTCGCCGCCCTGTTCAGTGACCTAGGGCACGGCACTATCGCGAGTGAGTCGTAAAAGGCATAGGTCAGAGCCGCTTTCTCGGCTCGCCACCCTGGGTGCAGGCGCCCAAAGCGTCACGGCTGTCGGCCCGTCCCGCGTACTCGGGCCAGTTGAGCTGCCACGACCAGCTCCCCGGAAGGCTCCGTCCCGCTCACTGCAGCCGCCGGCTCGCTCATCATGCCCCGCGCCACTTCACCGGGCGCCATAATGGGCTCATGGCCTCCAGCTCACAGCATCGCTCACCCGCGCCGGGGGAACTCTCGGGCGCGGATGCCGAGGACCTCGCGCTGTACGTGGAGAAGTTCCGGCTCCGTCTGCCAGAGTCGCTGGACCACCTGCAGGGGCCGGCTCATGGTGTCGTGGAGCTACCGCTGCACCTGGCCTGGTCCGGGATGACGTCGTACGACCTGGGCAAGCCTCGCCAGCGCATGGGCTTGTACCGCACCGTCCTGCACGAGGGCCTGCGTGACGACCTGCCCCGCTACCTCAACCGGGACCTGCTTCTTCAGCTGTGGCCGGTCCTGCGCACACTCATCGGTCGAACCGTGCGCGCCGTGTGGGAGGACGCGTTCCCCCAGCTCGCCTCCCGCACCCGGGCAGCCGCGTGACGGACATGCCGGTGCTGCACACGCGGCTCCTGCGGATGTGATCGCGCTCGGCTCCCCGTATCCCCTGGTCCTCACCGGCGGGTATGCCGTGCGGGCGCACCGCCTCGTGAACCGCCCGAGCCAGGATCTCGACGTCGCCACCGAGAACCCGGCGCCCATGGCCGACATCGCCGCCACGCTCCGCGCCGGCCTGGAGGCCCGCGGCTGGAAGGTGCACGCGCTAGAAACTGCCCCTTTGTCCGCCCGATTCACCGTGTCCGACCCGGCCACCGGGCAGGAATGCGAAGTCGACATCCTCAAGGAGATCTTCTGGCGGCCGGTCGCCCAGAGCCCATACGGGCCCGTCCTCGCGGAGGAGGACGTGATCGGGACCAAGGTCCGCGCCCTCGCCGACCGCGGAGCGCCGCGCGACCTGATTGACGTGTTCGCAGCCTCACGCCGCTGGACCAAGGCCGAGCTCGAGGAGTTCGGCCGCCGCCACGCCCGTGGCCGCTTCGAGCGCGAGGATCTGCAGGCGAACCTCACGGGCGCCGAGTGGACCGACGACGAAGCCTTCGCCGCCTACGGGCTCGATGACGCCACAATCACCGATCTCCGCGCTTGGGCCGTGGAGTGGGCCGACGACCTCGCGGCCCGTCTCCTGGAAGAGGCCGATGATCCATCGGCATGGTGATCAATCGGAGCCGACCCTGGTGTGTCCCTCTACGCTGGCCTCCATCCCTTCGGGCGCCGCGAAACCAGCGTGAGCAGGTCAGCGCGCCGTGCGCCGCCGGGTACCGTACGCCGCATCCGGTGGTCAGCCGACCTGCCGGGATTACTTTGGCGGGGCTGATGTCTTCGGCACCCGGGTGAGACCGATGGGGAGCCGCCGAAACGGGTCGCCGAGCGATGGGTGGGCGATTGGCACGCGCGGTGCACCGGCTGTCCGCTTGGGGCGATGACGAGCTTCTTCCTGGCACCATCCGGGGATCGTGTGCGACGCGTTCAGGACCAAGCATGCGCTCAAGCGCTGTGTCCTATGCCGCCCACTGACCCAAGACATCCCTATCGACCAGCAAGCCCGCAGGGCAGTGAACCTTCGCAGCCGGTTCCGCGTGCTCCCGCTTCTCGGCGTGGTCAACCGCCTCCCCCGGCAGTGACGCATGCGGCCAGAGAGCATGGGCCCCGGCTGCACGTCGTCAGCCGTGGCTGCACGCATGCAGAGACAGCGCTGCGGTTCAGGACTCGGTGCAGCGGCAAGGGATTCCAAGATGGCGGCGACGCGCCTGCCGTCGCCATCAGCGGCGCCGGAACCCAGCGGTTATTTCTTCAGGCTCTCGCAAAACCAGCCCGCCAGAGCGCGCCTCCCAGCCAGGGCGACCTGCACGATCAGTCAGGTGACGCACTATCAAAACGAGCGTCAGATATCGCCCGTAACGCCCACACCCTATATACGGTGCATGCACAAAACCGCGGGTCAGGAGTCCTTTGCTGTCGGCTATCGGATCGCGACACACTCAACGTGGTAGGTCACCGGAAAGATGTGGGTCTGGGCCAGTCCCGGAAAAGTCCAAGTCAAAGCTGGCCTTTCGGCTCGCTGTCCCGCGTACCGACGCCCAGAGCGTCAGACGAGCGTCCTGAACAACAGTCCAGGCCTTCTTTTTCGGGCGGACCAGACTGTCACGTCCAGCTCATCTGCACGAGCCCGCTCCCGCTCACTCCGGACGCGGGCTCGCGCACATGCCCCTCACTTCTCCTTGCTCGACTTTCTGCGGGACGGTGCTCAGGCCGGGTGGTCCGGCTGCTGCTCGGGAGGCGTACCGCCGCCCTTGCCTCCGCCTTTGTTGCCACGGTCCGTGCCATGGGCGTGGCCGGCACCTTCGTGGTCGGGCTGTGCCGCCTTGCGGGACTGGCTGTCCTGCGGAGTGCCCGCCCCCTTGTCACTGCGCCGCAATTCGGGCTGTTGCGGGTTCGACATCGACTGTCCTCCTTGCCTCATCTGTTCCTCGACGCACTTGCCGACTACGAGTGGCGCACGGGTTCCGTCCGAAACGTTCAGCGAGGAAACTCACCCCGTGGGCTCGCCGCTGAGCACCTTCACCCCGTCGGTCATCACATCGCCGTACTCTCCACTCTCCGGAAGCCTCAGTTGGATGCGCGACCGCGCCGAGAAGCGGCACTCAGCCGTCGCCATGCCCGCCTACGGTCGTCCGGGGTGACCCGGGAACAGCGCGGTGACGCTCGGGCGGACCGGAAACCGCAGGGCAGATCGCACAATCCACGCCGGTCCGGGCTGGTACCACCCAGATCTCCCGCACGCCGAGCAAGCCACCGTTCGGTGACACGGGCGGCGTCACCAGGCGGTGTCGCGTACTTGCGGCTCCGCCTCTCCTCGGCCCCCGGCTCAGCGCCGCACCACCCGCAGTGTCCGCACCGACGGGTCTGCCGCGTCCGGGATCAGGACGCCGTGGTCGACGCCGCTGCGCAGATAATCGAGGATCTCGTCGGTGATCACCTCGCCGGGGGCGATCACGGGCACGCCCGGAGGGTACGGGCTGAGCATCTCCGCGGCGATCCGGCCCGCCGCGCGTCCGGCGGGCACGTGGTCGACCTCGCCGAAGTACGCCTCGCGCGGCAGCATCGCCTGTTCCAGCTCCAGGTCGGCGGGCTCGGGCAGGTGGACCGGCGGCTGCCGTTCGATGGAGTCGGCGCCTTCGACCAGGGCGCGCAGGGCGTCCAGCAGGACCTTCTCGGTCTCGTCGTCGTCGGCGTACGTGATCGAGGCGCTGATGCGACAGCTGTCGGAGCCGCCTACGTCCACATGTCGGCGGGCCCTGAGCCACTCGGCCGCCTGCATGCCGCTGATGCCGAGCAGACGGACGTCGATCACGATCTTGAGAGGGTCGAAGGAGGCGGCGAGTCCCTCCTCCACGACCTCCCGGCCCATCGGACGCAGGCCGGGCAGCTCGGCGGCAGCCCTGCGGATCCGTTCCGCTCGGTGCAGCGCGGCGTCCAGCAGGTCGTGCCCGTGCTCCACCATCTGCCGGCGCCAGCCGTCGAGTGTCGCGTACACAAGGGACGAGGCGCTGGTGGTGCCGAGCAGGTCCTCGCGCTGTTTGAGGACCTCGGGCGAGACCCGGTCGTACTGGAGGTGGAAGACGGAACTCTGCTCGATGGCCCCGCCCATCTTGTGGACGCTGGTGACCACCAGGTCGGCGTCCGCGTTCATGCCCCAGGGCGGCAGCCCGGGATGGAACGGGAAGACCGCACCCCATGCCTCGTCGACGATGAGGGGGACGCCGTACTCGTGGCACACGCGGGCCACGCCGCGGATGTCCGCGCAGGTGCCCCAGTCGGTGGGCGTGATCAGCAGCATGCCCTTGGCGTCCGGGTGTTCGCGCAGGCAGCGACGTACGTCGTCGGGCTCCGGCGGGTGGGCGAGGTGCCGCTCGGTGTCGAACTTCGGGTGGACCCAGATCGGCTCGACGCCGTTGACGATGACGGCCGCGATCACCGTTTTGTGCGCGTTGCGCGACAGCAGCAGCTTCTCGCCGGGGCCGGCCACCGCCAGCATCGCCGTCTTCACCGACAGGGAGCTGCCACAGGTGGAGAAGAAGGCGTGCTCCGCGCCGACCGCGTCCGCCATCAGTTCCTGGGCCTGGCTGAGCACGCCCTGGGACTGGCGCCGGTCGTCCAGCCCGTTGAGGGAGAGGACGTCCGAGCGGAACACGTCGAGGCCGACGATGTCCGCCACCCGCGGGTCCACACCGCGGCCCTGCTTGTGACCGGGCGGGCCGTAGGCGATGTCTCCACGGCGCCGGAACTCCTGCAACGCCTCCAGCACGGGCACCCGCGAGTGATCCATGGCTCCTCCGAAGTAGGCCCCCGAGAACAGCAGTGCATGCCTTGCACGGACACGGACCGTGTGCACCGCAGGCGGCCGCCGAAACGCGGCGCGGCCCGTACCGACGGCGGCGGGCCGCCGGGTGTCCGCGCAAAGGTTGCGCTCGCTGCGTCGGCTGCGCATCGCGAAGGGGGCATCGGCGCGGCGGCACCGTACGGGTCGACCCGCCGTGGCGTCACGAGCGCGCGCTCCCCGCCCGGCAAGGCTTGCCAACGCGTCGCCGGGCTGAGGAAGGCGACGCCTGCGGTCGGGCGTATCCGCGTCCCCGGGTTCGGAATCGGTGCGGGTGGAACCCGGGTCCGGCATGGCAGCCGCTCGCCGATCCCCGTGGGAGGTCCGAGTGTCCAGTCCAGAGCCGCGGCACTCCCGGGTCCGCGCCGAGGTCGCCCGGCGCGCGGAAGACCTATGGGCCGTGGCGTGCACGCTGCACGCGGATCCCGAGACCGCCTTCGCCGAACACCGGGCGGTGGCGCTGCTCACCGGCGAGCTGGAACGTGCCGGATTCGAGGTCCGCAGGAACGTCGCGGATCTGCCGACGGCGTTCACGGCGCTCTCAGGCCAGGGGCGGCCTACCGTGGCGCTCCTCTTGGAGTACGACGCCCTGCCCGGACTCGGGCACGCCTGTGGGCACAACCTGATCGCGGCCGCCGGCCTCGGCGCCGCGCTGGTCGTGGACGCCCTATGGCACAGCGCCGAGGGATCGGTGCTGGCGGTGGGCACGCCGGCCGAGGAGGGCGGCGGTGGCAAGGCCCTTGAGGTGCGGGCCGGGGTGTTCGACGACGTCGACGCCGCCCTGATGTTCCACCCCGGTGTGTACGACTGGGTGCGGGCGCCGCTGACCGCACAGGAGCAGTACCGGGTCGGTTTCCGCGGCCGGGCGGCCCACCCCACGGGCAACCCGACCGAGGGCATCGACGCCCTCGCGGCGCTGATCGAGCTGTTCAACGTCCTGTCGGCGCTTCATCGGCGGCTGCCGGAGGGATCCCATGTCCAGGGGATCGTCACGCAGGGCGGTACGGCGACCAACATCGTGCCCGATTACGCCGAGGGGCGCTTCGGGCTGCGCGCGCTGACCACGGCCGCCCTGGACGACCTGGCGGCGCGCCTGCGGACCGCGGCGGAGGGCGTGGCCCGGGCGACCGGTACGTCCGTCGAGGTGGAACGGGTCGGCGTCCGCTACGAGCACTTCCGGGACAGCCAGGTGCTGTCCGAGCGCTTCGCCGACCACCTGGCCCGGGCCGGGATTGCCCTCACACCGCCCGAACCCGGCGTCTACCTGGGATCCTCGGACATCGGCAACGTCAGCGGCCGCGTACCGGCCATCCACCCCTTCGTCGCGATCATGGACTCCGGCGGCAGCGATCACACTCCGGAGTTCGCCGCGGCCGCGGCCTCCGAACGCGGCCGTCACGTCCTGACTGCCGTGGTCGAGGCCCTGGCCTGCACCGCCCTGGACGTGCTGGGGGACGCGGACCTGCGCGCCCGCGCCTGGGACGCACACGCGGCCGGGGACGGGTCCTGACGACGACCGTATGTGCCGCCTTGGCCGTCCGGTCGGATCACCGGGTTGAGGACAGAGCTGCGGGCCGTCACCGAGCGAGGCGAGGCATGAGCCGACGACCACAGCACCACCCACGCAACCCAGTGACGCTTTCGATAGCGCCGCTGGCACTCGCCGCGGCGCAGCCTGTGGCTGCTGTACCGCACGGAACTGTTCGGCGCCGTGCGGCCCACTCGAAGCGGCCCAGGCCATAGCGCCGGGGCTGCGGGCCTTGTGGTCGAAGTGTCGCGTGGTCATGGTTGCCGGGTCCGGTCCGTCCACGCGTGGGTGTGCCTGTCTCGCCCACGCGTTCGGGAACGCGGCCGACCGGCCGGGGCACCGGCCCCGGTACGGCTCGGACATGAGCGATACCGAGTGGGCTGTGGTGAAAGAATCACTCAAGAGTCAACCGGGTCACATCGGGCATCTCCCGGATCGCCTCCTTGTCGTCGGCCCTGGCCAGGCCGCTCTCCACAAGCAGCCGCAACCATCTGTCCCGGTATCGGCCGCGCCGGTCACGGCCCGTCACAGCGCCCGGTCCGATCATGGCCGCGACAAGCTGGGGGTAGGCCGGCCCGAGGACGAAGCGGTCGAAGAACGTGACGATGTCGTTCGCGAACACCAGGACGTCGATCGTCTCGTCCGGGTGCTTGTACAGGTGAATGTAGTCGTCGATGTCGAAGGAGTAGACGTCCCCGTCGTCCAGGTCCAGCCATATGCGGGAGCTGCACTCGATGTCCACCGGGACGCGGTGGCGCTCGCAGCCGATGGCCAGGGGACTGCCCAGCGGGCAGTCCGGATCGGTCGCCCGGGCCGCCCACGCGGCTGGGCCCTGGACCTCGTCGGGTTGAAAGAAGCGGAAGTGGTCGGCGCCCAGCCGCGAGAAGAGGCCGAACACCTCAGTGACCCCCTGCGGCAGTTCGGGAACGGGCTCCGGGTGCCTAGCCCTCTCGATGATCACCCCGAAGCCGTGCTCGGCCTCCACCTTCGTGATCAGCTCGAGCTTGGAACGAATCCGCTCCAACCCTTCCCGGCTCCCCTCGTCCATCGGACATCCCCCTGTCTCGTCATCTCGGCGTGAGGAGCAGGGCAGTGAGGAGCATGTTGAGCCGGGCAGCCGTCTACCCAGACATCCACGCGAGTACTCCCCGCCCTGGTGGCAGTGCTCGCCGAGCCGGATGTGTCCGCCACCGACCGTACCGTGCTCACCGATGACATCACGGCCGGCCCACGTCGGCCCAGGTCCTCGATGGGCGCTGCCACGTAGCCTGACCAGGCGTCCGTGGACAGCGCACGGCAGCCGCTCCCACCTCTGTTCCCGGGGGCCCGGCTCATACATCGTTCAGTCGCAGCAATCGCAACAACACTTACAAGGGTTGCAGCAGCCACCACCACCGCAGCAGCCGTCACCCGAGCCACCGCCGGAACCACCGGATCCCCGATCCCCGCCGCCCGAACCTCCGGCTGACCCGCCCGAGTTGCCGCCGCCCCGGCCGCCGAACCAGCCGTCGCCCCCTGAACCGCCCTGGCCAGAGCCGCCATCCCGGTTGCCGTCACCGAACTGCCAGGGCTCTGCGTCGTCCTCGATGCAAATGCAGCAGTTGGAGCACACCCCGCAGCCACGGCACAACCGGCGCCATTCGCCACACCGCCGGCACTGCCCCTCCGACGGCCGGCCCGACGCCATCGAGCCGCCCTCCGGAGCCGCGCCAGCAAGCGCCCCTACGCCGCGGGCCGTGCCGGTGTCCGAAGGTATTTCCGTCGCACGGCGTCCCGGCCAGGGCAGCACGCGTGAGCCCCGCGCCTGGTGGCGACGCTGATGGTGACGATGCCGGGGTTCGAAGACGCGGTCAGTGGCACGCTCCAACTCGTCGCCCAGGAGCGCTCGTACCAGCCGCCCGTCGACGAACTCGGCTTCTGCCAGCGCGAGTCGGATTCCGTGGACGGCGTCGTCACAGAGCCGGCGCACTTCGGCGCGGTCCGTGCCGGTCACGGCAATCGGGTTCCACGCATCGGACGCCTCGTCCGCGTCCAGATCCTCCACCGCGTCCAGCAGATGCGCCAGCCGGCCGAACAGGCGGCCAGCCTCCGCCAGGGGTTCGGCGTTGCCCGGGCGGCCGGCGAGTACCGCGGTGTGAGCGAAGGCGGCTGCGGTTGCCGTCTCCGTGGGCTCCGTCACCGTCAGCAAAGAGCTGCCGGGGCCGGTCAACCGCTCGACTTCCAGCTGGCGTTCGACCGTGTCGAGCAGCACCGCGGTGTCGAAGCCGAGCCGTTCGCCGCCCGCGGCGCTCGCACGGACCCAGCCGTGGGCGATTCGGCGTGCCGCCAGCGTCACCGGGCGGCGCCCCAACAGGCCGTCGCCGTCGCTGACATGGTCACGTATCTTCGCTGCGGCCAGCACCAGCGACACCGTCGCCGCCAGCCGCGCGCCCTCGCCCTGCGCCACGTCCGCCGACCGCATCCCGCGCAGCGGGCACGGACCGGCGCCTCGCCGCCAGTCGCCGGTACGCTCCGACTGCGCCTCGGTCAGCACCGAGACGATCAGGCCGTCGTAATTGGTGGCCACCCGTGCGAACTGCCCATACTCGCCGCGCAGCGCCAGGCACAGCCCACACAGATGTGCCATCCACTCGGTACGCATGGCCTCGCCCAGTCGATGACGGCACGGCCTGATGATTCCGAACACCGAACGTTCTCCCCCGCACATACAGCTACCGGAAAACAAAGCCAGATGGACGGCCCACGGCCGCACGACCGCATGTGACCTCTACGCGCGGCCGAGGCCGACAGCCTAGAGCCAACGCCGCTGATTTCACGAGCGGTTCGAGGCTCTGATGTGCGGAAAAATGCACTGACGCGGGCTCAACCCGGTGCCGGGCTATTCATGACGGCTCGGACGCCGTGATCACACCAGCCTCAGGGAGATGGTCTCAAAGATCGACGGCATGACACGATGACCGCCATGGCAGGTCAGGTGTGGGTGTCACTCATATCGTTGGGCGGCGTCGTTCTTGGCGGCTTGCTGTCCTACCTTGTGCAGCACAGGACTCAGCTCTCGGCTGAACGTGCGGAACAGCAACGGCAGCAGAGCGCCTTGTCGGAGGCCCGGCGCGCGGAACGGCTCGCGCTGCTGGAGCGGTTCATTGAGGTCGGGGCCGAAGCCGAACGCTCCGCCTTCAGTCGGCCTTCCGAGTGGGAGGACACCGACGCCTGGTTCCTCACGACCCAAGACGTCATGAACAGGCTGTGGGTCGCGGAGCGGCTCATCCGTATCCAGTTCCCCCTGCCCGTGCACGATGCGGCACGCGCGTACTTCCTCGACCTCAACTGGACGGTGTGGGAAGGCCTGCCTGACGGCGAGAGCGTTCGGGACTACCTGGAGGGCAACCGGCTGGCCTTCCTGGACGCGGCCCGCGCGGTCATGGGGTAGCGCACCGCCGACCCCAAAGATCTTTTACGGGACAGCCCTTACGAGAACCTTCTACGACAAGCCGAGGGCGAGCCTGCAAGTGCCCGGCGGAGGCATAGCTGAGCGCGCGAGCCGGCCGCCGTCCTTGGTAAGCGAGCGACTGAGGTGAGATCTATCAGCGTTGGTGACGTGCTGGGCTCTCATCCTGTTGGCCGTCTGTTTGGCTCCCGAGCACGTCGGAGGCCCCTTCACGATCACGCGAAGGGGCCTCTGACCGCGTCGGAGTCGGGATTCCGACCCGTGGGGTTGCGTCCAGGGAAGTGGTGTATGGGTGGGCGCTCGGCGAGGTGCCGGGACCGCTCACGCTGGTGAGCGGCGCCCTGTGCCTGGCGGGTGTGGGGGTGTCGCGGCCCGGGCCCAGCCTGGGCCGGGTCGGAGCGAGGGCCCGGACGGCCGCGGTCCCGGCTCCGGAGCGGACGGAGGCAGGGGAACCGCGGCTTGGCCGGACGCCCGGCTCAGTGTGAGCGTGCCCGGTCCGCGAGGACCTTGATGGAGACCAGGGCGATCAGCGACAACCCGATGATGTAGCCGGAGACGGCCATCGAGGTGCCCGTCGCCTCCAGCAGCAGCACCATGACGAACGGTGCCAGCCCGCCGCCGGCGACAGCGGCGATCTGGTAGCCGAGGGAGGCTCCCGTGTAGCGCATCTCCGGGGTGAAGAGCTCGGCGAACAGCGCCGCCTGGGGGCCATACATGATGCTGAGGAAGCAGCTCGCGACAAACGTGCTGACCGCGAGCCACAGCAGCGACCCGGTGTCGATCAGCAGGAACATGGGTACGGCCCACAGCGCGATGCCGACCGCGCCAATCGCGTAGATCCTGATCCGGCCGAGCCGGTCGGACAGGGCGGCGGAGGCGGGGATCAGCACCAGCTGGGTGAGGCTGACGCACAGGGAGACGGTGAGGACAGCGCCCTTGTCCATGCCCAGTTCACGGGTCGTGTAGTCCAGGACGCCGGTGATGATGATGTAGAACGTCGCGGTGTTCACCGCGAAGGAGCCGCCGGCCAGCAGCACGGTGCCGAGGTGACCGCGCAGGATGGTGCGCAGGGGTGAGTTCTTCTCGCCCTTCTCCTTCTCGGCCAGCGCCCGCTCGGCCTCCCGGAACTCCGGGGTCTCCTCCACCCGGGTGTGGATGTACCAGGCGAGGGCGAGCACGGGCAGCCCGACCAGGAAGGGCACGCGCCAGCCCCAGGAGGCGAACGCGCTGTCCGAGGTGAAGGCACCGGCCAGCAGGAACACGCTGTTGGCGGTCACCACACCGATGGGAACGCCGAGCTGGACGACGCTGCCGTAGACGCCGCGCTTGCCCTCGGGGGCGTACTCGGTGGCCAGCAGCATCGCGCCGCCCCACTGCGCGCCGACGGCGACGCCCTGCACGATGCGGAGGAGGACGAGGAGGATGGGGGCGGCGACCCCGATCGTCTCGTACGTCGGGAGCAGGCCGATGCCGATGGTGGCCACGCCCATCAGGGTGAGCGCGAGCACCAGCATGGGCTTGCGGCCGCGCTTGTCGCCGAGCTGACCGGCGACGATGCCGCCGAGCGGACGGGCCAGGAAGCCGACGGCGAAGGTGGCGAAGGCCGCGAGGACCCCGGCCGTGGGACTCCCGGCCGGGAAGTACAGATCGCCGAGGACCAAGGCCGCGGCGATGCCGAAGACGAAGTAGTCGTACCACTCGACGGCCGAGGCCAGGGCGGCTGCCGTGGCGACCCTGCGGCGGTTGGGGGCCGCGAGAGTGGTGGAGGTGAGCGGCTGGGCGGAAGGCGCGGTGTCCATGCGGTGCACGCTCCGATGGGTGCGGGGACGGAACAGGCGGAACAGGGCGAATCAGAGGGAACGGTGAAACGGTGGCCCGGGTTCCGGGGAACGTACTGACCGGACGGTATGTACGTCAACGGGTTGAGCGCCGCGAGTTTTACCTGCACATTGCGCGGGGCTGTGGTCCACAGGGGCGTCGGCATGACTTGGGCCCCGGCCTCGCGGGGGGCCGAGGTCCTCGGCGGGCCGAGCCAGTGCCCCGACGGGGCTTCGCGCGTGTCTCTTTGATGGGTTGGTCAGTTGATCGGATGTTTCCGTCCAATGAGTGATCATCGATGCGATGTGGGACCGGATCGAGCCGTTGAAGCCGGCGGAACCGGTCCGCGGGCGGCGATGGGTCGACCACCGCCGCACCTTTGAGACCATCGCGTGGAAGTACCGCACCAACTCGCCCTGACGGGACCTGCCCGACGCTCGGCCCTTTCCAGACCGCGCACAAGCGGCTGATCAGATGGGCCGTGGACGGCACCTGGGAGATGATCCTCACCGCCGTCCTGGCGGCGGCGGACGCCGACGAGGACCTCAACTGGACCGTGTCAGTGGACTCCACGGTTTATGTCCGGGCCCACCAGCACGCAGCAGGAGCACAAAAAGGGGCGGCCCGCACCGGCGAGCCCGCCGATCCCGCGCTCTGACGCTCCCCCGGCCGGCTGATCACCAAGGTCCACCTGGCCGCAGACGGCCGCGCCGGGCCTCTCGCCTTCACTGTCACCGCAGGCCAGGCAGGTGACGCGCCTGCCTTCGCGACGGTGCTGTCCGCCTGGCCACACGAACCGACACACTCGTGACCGCCTACCAGGCCGCACTCCACCTCGCGGGCATCCTCATCTGGTCCCGACGCTGACCGAAGGGACAGAACCTAACCGTCGGCCGGTGCCCTCGACGGGGATCGCCGGAGAATGTGCGAGCGATGTGTGACGGCTGATCTTCGCTGGCATTCTCGAGCCCGACGCCGTTGGAATCGATGGACGAACGCCAGGCGGTCATATCACACGAGTCGACCCTTCGCGGCGTGACGGATAGCCGCCGACTGACCGGGATCAGTCTGTGCGGGCGCGGCCGTAAATTAACGCACGTGGTGCCCCGCACCTGGCAGGCGACTCCGTCGTGGCACGGAACATGGCCCGCTCTGCAGGCGGCGTGGAAGGGAGTGTCTGAGATCAGCTGGCCAAGCCGATGACCAGCCACGTGAACGCCACTCCGGCTATGGTGAACAAGAGGGTCGCCCGGGTCGGATGCGGACTATGCGCCTCAGGCAGAATGTCTGAAGTCGCCAGGTAGAGCAGGAAGCCAGCGAAGAAGCCCAGGAATATGCTCAGGATGTGTTCTGAGATGGTGAATGCCAAAGTCACTGACGCGCCTGCGAGCGGAGCCGCGGCATCGGCCGCGACAAGTGCAACACCTCTCCGCCGGTCATGGCCGTATAGCTGCGTGATGGTGAATGTGTTGAATCCGTCGGCGAAGTCGTGGGAGATTACGGCGATTGCGACCACAGTGCCCGTGGTCCCGCCCGTCTGAGTCGCCGCTCCGATCGCGAATCCGTCAAGAAAGCTGTGGCCCACTAGCGCGCCCGCAGCAGCAATTCCCAACCCATGGACTGGGCCTGAGGCCGCGTGATCATGATGATGAGGCGGTGAGAACGGGTGCGAGTGAGGCCCGTACTCCTCTTCATGTGCGCGGTGGATAGCCACACAGCGTTCCATTATGTGCAGTACATGGAAACCACCTATGAAAAGGAGCAACGGGACAGGAACCCCGAACGCCTCTGTCTCGTTCGTTTCCAGCGCTTCGGGCAGCAAGTCGAACCCGACTATCCCCAGCATCAGGCCTGCTGTGAGGCCGAGCACGAGATGTCGTCGATCACCCACATGATGCGCGACCCAGCCCCCGAGCAGGGTGGTGGCAGTGGCACCGGCTGCTATCAGTACAGGAGCGGCCACCATGATCTCCCAGAACGGACGGAGGCCGAGTGTCACAGGTTGGTCGACATGCCTGCACGAGGAACCTGACTGAAGCGAAGACTCCTCGTATGTCTGTGTGCCTGGGGCTCTTTACCGGAGGTCGCGAAAAGGAGGCACCTGTTTGGACGTAGGGCCCGCCAGGCGGTTCTGCAGGCCGCGTCCCTAGCCGATGGGGCTCGCGCCTTCCTGGAACACGTTGATGAGGTTTCCGTCAGAGTCCCGGATTGCGGTGGAGATGCTGCCATCTCCGAGATCCATTTGCTCCCAGACCGTCGTCACACCCAAATCGCGGAACGTCTGCGTCACGCTCGCCAGGTCCTCGACACGGAACACGAGGGCCTTGTTGCCGATCGCACGCACGTGGTCAGGAGGATCTGCCATCAGTTCAGGGACTCGGACGCCGTTGGCAGGCTGGAGCAGCTCGAGCCGGAAACCCGGACCCTCCAGGAACGCGACATCGGCTCCGATGGCCTCGAAGCGGGACTTCGCCAGAAGGGTGAGGCCGAAGACCCGGCGCCACCAGGCGATGGAGGCATCAAGGTTGCTTACGGAGGTCGTGACGTTGTGCAGGCTGTAGGCGAAGGGGGGGGTGATCGGCTGCACTCATACTGATCCCTCATTTGACCTGGATAGGGCGGTGACGATTCGGCGTGGGTACGGGTTATGAACTCCAACGGACGCGATGGGGAGCACCCAGAGGGAAAACACCCTCCCGGATTCCTCACATCTGACATAGCCCCCGCGTGGGAGGCTTTGCGCTGTCCGGGACTGATTGATGCTCCGCCCTGGCACGGCAGACGGCTTGGCAGCGCCTGGAGGAGTCGCCGGCACGGCCAGCGCTGAAGTCTTGGGCTGCACGGCCAGCCGTTCACGCTGCTGGGCCGACCGAGGCCGCAGCGTCGGCTGCTCCTGGTGGCTCCTCTCCGGCACGCGACTTCACCCGGGCGGGCTGCAACGGGGTACCACTGGGCTGAGTCCTGTCCGGATCATTCCCCCAATTCAGCTCAGAACTCGGGGTCCGCCCGCTGCGGTGCGGGTCGAGGTGAGCGGAGCCGCCTCGGCCCACGGCAGCGGGGGCAGCGGGCGTACTTCAACCGCGGGCGAATTCGAGGAGGTCCCTGTTGAAGGTCTCGGCGTACTTAGGCACCATGGCCAGACCGTGCGGCGCGCCCTCGTAGACCTTGTACACCACGTCCTTGACGATCTTCGAGGACTTGGCACCTGCGGAGACGATCGGAACTATCTGATCGTCGTCACCGTGCACGATCAAGGTGGGCACGTCGACCTTCTTGAGGTCCTCGGTGGTGTCCGTCTCGGAGAACGCCTTGACACAGTCGTAGGCACCCTTGATCCCGACGGTCATGCTCCAGAGCCAGAACTCGTCGCGCGTGCCCTGGGAGACGGTGGAGCCTTCACGGTTGGCGCCGTAGAACGGGGCGCTCAGGTCCTTGTAGAACTGAGACCGGTCCGTCGCCACACCCTCGCGGATCTCGTCGAACACTTCACGCGGCAGACCCTCGGGGTTCGCTTCCGTCTTGAGCATGAGAGGCGGAATCGCGCCCAGGAGGACCAGCTTCGCGACCCGGCTCGTACCGTGACGGCCGATGTATCGGGTGACTTCGCCGCCTCCGGTGGAATGACCGACCAGGATGACGTCCTGCAGGTCTTCGGCTTCTATGACCGCGGCCAGGTCATCGGCATAGGTGTCGAGGTCGTTGCCGTCCCAGGTCTGCCCGGAACGCCCGCCCCCGCGCCTGTCGTGCGCGATGGCCCGGTAGCCGTTGTCCGCCATAAGCTTCAACTGCGGGTCCCAGGCGTCCGCGATCAGCGGCCAGCCGTGGGAAAAGACTACGGGCTGCCCTGCGCCCCAGTCTTTGTAGAAGATATGCGTGCCGTCACTGGTGGTGGCGAAAGGCATGATCTGCTTTCCTCTCGAAGCTGGCTTGCAACCTCCCGCGTCATGCCATCCAGGGCTGTGACGGGAGTGCGTACATCCTGCGAATTTCACCCTAGCTCCGAGGTTCCGCCTCAGCGCGTCGAGAACAATAGGGTCGGCCAAGGGCCTGGAGGCGTGCTCTCCAACTACCGATGTCAGCTAGCACGTTGTGCGGCATCTGGCCTGACTGGCGGGATTTTTCGTCGACCACCGCAACACTCTGTATTTGCTCGACTACTCGAATATCACAGTCACATGGCGCGGGGTGTTGGCGCATGGCCCGGCTAACGACTCCGTGCATGGCAGGCGGTGGGGTGTCGAGGATGGCGGCGGGGCTCGTTGTTACATCTGCCGTGCCGACGTCAGGCCGCGGTCTGTCGGTGCGACAGCGGGCCGGCGCCGGCTTGGACGATGTCGCGCAGGTGCTCGCGGCGGCCGAGATGACGTGGCCGTAGCACGCCAGTTCTTTCATGTGCGCGGTGCCGTGCTCGACCCGGATGCGCCGTGAGGAGAGCGCTTTGCGTTGCCGCTCCTGCATTTCCTCGTACCAGTCTGGAGCGTCCTCCCTGAACTTGCCATGCGGAGGTTGTGACCACGCCCGCTGGTCTATGCACCCAGGCCCTGGTAGCCCGTGTCGGCAAGGATCTCTACGGCGGGCCCGTCGGCCAGGAGCTCGACCAGCCCTGACTGGCGGGCGTGGGTGATGTCCGTGCAGCTTCCGGGCCTTGTCGGGCTGCAGAACAGCATCCGGCCCTCCGCTCGGTGAGCACCGTGGCCTTGACGGCGTTCTGCTTGTTCTTGCCGGAAATGAAGTCGTCCCGGTCTTTGCGTCCGGCGGCCGGCCGGCGGGCCCGGATCTCGGTGCCGTCGATGATGCCGGTCTTCCCACTGGCACCGAGATGGTCGACGACCTCGGCCGGCGTCCGCATGTTAAGGCCAGGGGTGACGGTGCGTCCTCGCTCGGCGAGCAGCGGTCGCACCTCCCCCGATAGCCCGGGTGACCGTGGAGCGGTCGACGCCGAACCAGCAGGCCGGCACCTCGTGCGTGGCATCATGGCGGAGATGCACGAGCGTGGCCAGCAGCCGGTCGACGAACGCCAACTGGTGCTTCGCAGCGGCGCCCACGGCCCGCTAACGCGGCCTGGATACGGGCTTGGCGTGGTGCCGTTCATGCCACAACGGGTATAACTCGGCAACGAGTTCAGCGAGCACGTCAGCCGATAGACCCGTGATACTCCGTTCCCTGATGATCGCTGCACGAGACGCGTTCCCCACCACACGACCATGATCGACGTTCGGGAAGCCGACCCCTCACCGCTACCGTGCACGAGGGCGTCAGCCGCACTCCGACACGATGTCGTCTGCCAGTCCAAGTGGTCCTCGTGCGACAGGTGCTGGACTTCCTCCGCGACTGACCGACGGTCCGCCTGGCCGTGGCTCACCCCTCCACGCATGCCCGTCAGCCGGCAGGTCGCTCGTTGATCAGCAGACCCTCGCTCAGCCAGCGAACGAAGACGAAGACCCAGGTGGCGAAGAGCAGGAGAAGCAGGATCAGGGCGAGGAGCCACGGGGCGGGGCGGACCCATCCGACGACGAGGGCCCCGACGGCTGCCATGGTGAGCACCGTCTGCACCGACGTGCGGAGGGACGGACGGCTGTCGTAGTCCGGTAGGGCGGGCAGCAGCACCACGATTGTGATCAGCATGACGGTCACCGATCCGCCCATCAGCCAGCTCACGGCGACGGGGGTCCGCTCGTCCGCAGCGTGCTCCACCAAGCCGACCATGCCGGCCCCGGCGGCCGCCACAGCCATCGACGACGGCAGGTGGACGAAGATCCACGTGGCAAGGGAGTGACCGGTCTCGCGGGGCATGCGCCGGGCCACCAGGTCGGCGTAGTTCCACCAGAACCCGAAGCCCACGGCGAGCCCCAGCAGGCCCGTGGTCGTCACCAGGGCACCTCGTTCGGCCTCCGTCAGGCCGTTCACGACACCGATGACCACCTCGCCGAGCACGATGATGATGAACAGGCCGAACCGCTCGACCAGCGGTTCTGTCACCACGGCGTAGCTCGGCGCCCTGCGCCAGGAAATGAAGATCACACACTCCACAGCACACCACGCGACGACGAAGGCCGCCCAGACGACGAGACGGGCGTCGGCCGACAGGGGCGCCGAGACGGCCATCGCGACGATGCCCACGACCATGACGATCAGATAGCGGCGGGGGGTTCTGCGCAGCTCCGGTTTGTCCAGCCGGTACACGGAGAACCACTGGTAGCTCAACAGCGCGAGCAGGATCGCGTACAGGATCGCCAAGGTGCGGCCGTCGCCGCCGTCCGCGTGGCCGACGTAGACCGCCATGAGGGACAACAGCAGCATCTGCACGAAGACCAGCGACCGGGTGTGGCCGTCCTCCCGGCCGTGCAGTTCGTAGAAGAGCGTGCCGTTCAGCCAGGCGATCCAGATCAGCCCGAAGACCACGGCGAAGGTCGCCGTGCCGCGCCAGGTGAAGTGCTCCGCGAGCGTGTGGGCCGCCTGGCCGACCAGGACGACGTAGACGAGGTCGTAGAAGAGTTCCAGGAAGCTGACGCCGCGGTCCGGGTCCACCTCGCCGTGACGCCGTGGCGGGCGGAACAGCCACCGCCGGACACCGGTGCCCAGGGGAACTCTCTTCGGGGCGCCAGGACGGGGCTCGGGGGCACTGTCGGAGATGCGTGGCTCCTGCGGGCGGCCGGACGTGGGGCGAAGCGATCGTGACGGCTGTACGGCCGCCGTATCCGCAGGCACGCCGCACGGCTATGCCTCAGTTCAAAGCGGCTCCCTACTCCGATGATCCCAGGCGCCGCAAGCGATACACCGGCAAGCGTGATCCGCGCCCACTTACGCTCTTTCCGTATCGACATGGCGCCTTTCTCAGTCATAAACAAAGCCGCCCACCGACGGGTGCCCCACCGAGCGTGAGCTGACGAGCAGACAGAAAGCACCGATGGATACGCGGTGCCGGTTCCAGCTCAGCCTGAATCATCACCTGGGCGGGTGAAATGCGCAGGTGCACGGAAGCACAAACCGCTATCTCCAGCACGCCCCCGCGATCCCCCGCGCGGAGCAGCCTCTCCCAGCCGCAGACCCCGCCCAGGGCACCAAGGACACGCGGCGATGCCGGCGATGCCGGCGATGTGAAGTATGACGACGACCGCCACCACAAACCCGACGGCCAACGGGGGTTGGCGCGGTTCGCGCCACCAGATGGTGCTTGTCGTGGCCGAGGGTGTCGGTGATCTCGCCCTCGAGAGCGGACTCCAGCAGCCGCTCGGTCAGCTGCTGCAGCAGCCCGCTTCCGCCGCAGGCCCACGGCCTGGGCCCGGCTCACCGGCTCGTCGATCAGCTGGTCGTCCACGGCCTTCGCCGACACAGTTGCTGCCGACTCGATGGCCTCCTGCGCGTCAGCGTCACGGTGTGCATACGCTGGTGCCGCCGTCCGCGTGATGGCCGGAACCCACGCCGACCCGCGTACCAGGAGCACGCCGATGGCCACCACTGAACGCCCGTCGCACCGCCTGCGTGCCTGGATGCTGCAGGGTCTGTCCGACATGGGCAGGGCGGGCGGCCACACCGGGCCCCACGCTGTACCGGAACCGGCCCACAAGGGCCGGCCGTGGTACAGGGTCATGTGCCTCACCGGCGTGGACTACTTCTCCACGCTCGGCTACCAGCCGGGCATCGCCGCCCTCGCCGCAGGCGTCCTGTCGCCGGTCGCCACCATTGTGCTGGTGGTGGTCACCCTGGCCGGCGCCCTGCCCGTCTACCGCCGCGTGGCCGAGGAGAGCCCGCACGGTGAGGGGTCGATCGCCATGCTGGAGCGGCTGCTGTCCTTCTGGAAGGGCAAGCTGTTCGTCCTGACGTTGCTGGGCTTCGCGGCCACCGACTTCCTGATCACCATCACGCTGTCGGCCGCGGACGCCTCCACCCACCTCGTGGAAAACCCCCACCTCGATGAGGCCCTTCACGACAGGGAACTGCTGATCACTCTGATCCTCATCGCGCTGCTCGGTGCGGTGTTCCTCAAGGGCTTCCTGGAGGCGATCGGCGTCGCCGTGGTCCTGGTGGGCGTCTACCTCACCCTCAACGCCGTGGTGGTGGTCACGGGTCTGTGGCACGTGATCACCGAGGGACACGTCATCACCG
This sequence comes from Streptomyces sp. NPDC046859, assembly GCF_040645135.1. NCBI lineage: Bacteria > Bacillati > Actinomycetota > Actinomycetes > Kitasatosporales > Streptomycetaceae > Streptomyces > Streptomyces sp. NPDC046859. Next base: position 31,851 of record NZ_JBEYXR010000034.1, on the reverse strand, counting down.
AATGGTCCAGGGCCCTGACCGCAGAACACGGCAACGTCCTCGCCATGGTCGGCGTGGCCCTGATCGTCTTTCCCAAGCTCGCGCTCGGTCTGTCCGGGTTCGAGACGGGCGTGGCGGTGATGCCGCACGTCAAGGGTGACCCCGGCGACACGGAGGAGAGCCCGAAGGGCCGGATCAGAGACACCAAGAAGCTGCTGACCGCCGCGGCCGTCATCATGAGCTGTTTCCTGATCACCACCAGCTTCATCACCACGCTGCTGATCCCGGAGAAGGAGTTCGAGCCGGGCGGCCAGGCCAACGGACGTGCCCTCGCGTTCCTGGCGCACGACTACCTGGGTAACATCTTCGGCACGGTCTATGACATCTCGACCATCGCCATCCTCTGGTTCGCGGGAGCCTCCGCCATGGCCGGCCTGCTCAACCTGATGCCGCGCTATCTGCCCCGTTACGGGATGGCCCCGCACTGGGCCGGAGCCGTCCGCCCCATGGTCATCGTCTTCACCCTGGTCGGCTTCCTCGTCACCTGGATCTTCGACGCCGACGTCGACGCCCAGGGCGGCGCGTACGCCACCGGCGTCCTGGTGCTGATCAGCTCGGCGTCGATCGCGGTGACCATCGCGGCCCGCAAGGCGAGGCAGCGGGGTTGGTTCGTCGCGTTCGCGGTGATCTCCGTGGTGTTCCTCTACACCACAGTCCTGAACGTCATCGAACGCCCCGACGGTGTGAAGATCGGCGCCTGCTTCATCGCGGGCATCATCCTCATCTCCTTGCTGTCGCGGCTGCTGCGCGCCTTCGAACTCCGCGTCACCAGCGTGACGCTCGACGACATGGCGGAACGATTCGTGCGGGACATCGCCAGCCGCAAGGTCCGCTTCATCGCCAACGAGCCCGACAACCGCGACCAAGCCGAGTACCGCGAAAAGATCGAGCAGATCCGCGCCGACAACGACATCCCCCAGCAGGAGGACTTCGTCTTCCTGGAGGTGACCGTCACCGACCCCTCCGAGTTCGAGGCCGGCCTGACCGTCCGCGGCGAGGTCCTGCACAACCGCTACCGAGTCCTGACCCTGGAGTCCTCCTCCGTCCCCAACGCCCTGGCGGCCCTCCTGCTCCACGTCCGCGACACGACCGGCGCCGTCCCGCACATCTACTTCGAGTGGACCGAGGGCAGTCCCTTCGCCAACTTCCTGCGCTTCTTCCTCTTCGGCCAGGGGGAGGTCGCCCCGGTCACCCGCGAGGTGCTCCGGGAGGCGGAACCCGACCGGGCGCGCCGCCCTCGGGTACACGTCGGCTGAGGCGGGGACAACCGGAACGGGCCCAGCGACCAGAGACCGGACACGCGCGTGGCCCGGCCACCACCGCTCGGTCGCCGCGCTCGCACACGATGCCGCCCAGCACCTCCGCCCCGCCGACGTGTGCCCGGCGGTGCGCACAACGAACAGGTCTCCCAGTCCCGGCCACGTCGGACGGCCGCCCACAATGACCGGTCGGCCTCATGGCAGCCGTCGGCCGCCATGACGTGGGCGCCTTCACGACCTTGGGCACGTGGTGCAGGCACTCGTCGCCACGGAACTTCCCGCACAGCTCGGCGTACGCCATGGTGTCCAGAAAGATGGTGTGAACGCGATGTCGACGAGCTTGCTGGGCCTACGACGCCTCGCTCGACAGACCTCTGCCGGCCAGGGGCCGTGGATGCCGCTGGCCGACATCAGCCCAATGCGCTCCCGCCGTACACACGAGCAACGTCCGCGCCTGCTCGCCGACGAGGGACTCACGCCCGAGCGGCTCGACCGGTTGCACTCACTGATCGGCCGAGTCCTCAGCGTCCGCACTCCCGAGGAGACCGCTCTGCCGATCATGGCCGAGGTGGCCGCGTGGCGGAACGCGGAGCGAGCGGGTTGCCGTTGCCGTGGCAGCAGCTGGACGGACCGCTCCCCCAGTCCCTCGTGCTTGTCGGGTGACGGCGACACGCGGACCTGGTCCATGGTCCGGTAGGGGGGGGCAGCCGATCCGCGCGGCAGAAGGCCGGCCGCCGCCTTCCTGCGGTGGAGCGAATCGACCGAGCCGTCATCCGTCTTCGGGTGATCGGGGTCGATGTGCCACACCTCGGATGGACGCGGCTGAGCGGCGCACCGTGCACCCAACTGGAGGAAGGACTCGGCTGCCTGACTGTGCGCTGCATGCGGCTGTGATCCGTTATGCATGCCCTCTCAGCGGTTCAGCCGTCCGAAGGTGAGATTTCCTTCCCCTGCTCCAAGCCTCCATACAGCTCCGCGCTGCGAGCGATAGCGTCCCGCCGAGAAGCGGCGGTCTTTCGGACCGAGACCGGGCCGGTGCCGGCTCCGCGGGCGGTGAGGGGCGGGGAACAGACGGGGGCTGGGTAGGAGAGGTGCACGAGGCGGGTCTGTTCCTGCCGCATGTGCATGAGCGACTCGAGGATGTAGCCCACCAGGAGAACGAGCGTGGCGATCGTCATGATCGCGGCGGCGAGAACCGCCGTGGGGAGGCGGGGCACGGTGCCAGTCCGGACGAAGTCCGCGATGACGGGAATACCCAGGAGGATCGAGACGAGGGCCAGCGCTCCAGCGATCACAGTGTGCACGAGCGAGGGGCGCTCGCGTCTCGCCAGATCGAGGATGACCCGCAAGATGCGCCAGCCGTCCCGGTAGGTGCGCAGCTTGCTTTCTCCACCGGCCGGCCGGACTCGGTAGTCCACGGCCACCTCCGCCGTCGGGAGGCGGAGATGGAGGGCATGGATCGTCATCTCGGTCTCGGTCTCGAACTCGCGGGCCAGTGCCGGGAAGGATTTCACGAAGCGCCGCGAGAAGACGCGGTAGCCGCTGAGCATGTCGGTGACGTCATTGCCGAAGAGGAAGCGCACCGCCCCCGTGAGCACTTTGTTGCCCGCCGCGTGACCGGTCCGGTAAACCCCGTCGTCCGTGACCCGCCGGGCGCCCACGACCTGGTCGTACGGTCCCTCGAAAAGCAGATTGACGAGATCCCGCGCCCGGGATGCGTCGTAGGTGTCGTCTCCGTCGATGATGAGCAGGGCGTCCGCGGCGACGTCCGCGAAGGCCCGGCGGATGACATTGCCCTTGCCCTTGCGGGGTTCCTGCCGGACGATCGCGCCCGCCTCTCGGGCGACGTCCACCGTGCGGTCGGTGGAAGCGTTGTCGTACACGTAGACGATCGCCTCGGGGAGTGCCGCGCGTAGGTCGCGCACCACCTTGCCGACGGCCGCCTCCTCGTTATGACACGGCACGACGCATGCGATCGTCGGTTCCACGGCCGCTCCTCACTCGAACTCAACACTCACACAATAGGAAATACTGCGATATGAGCGTGCCTCGACCGCGAGGGCGCGCCGGGTCGCTACTTTCACCGTGTGTCGGTCCTTATTTCCGTGACGCTGCGTGCGCGAGACGCCATCAAGGGCACGTGGCGCGAGGCCGCCAAGTTCGGCGTCATCGGGGCTCTGGCCTTCGTCGTGGACAACGGCGGCTACAACCTGCTCGTCTTCGGCGTGCCAGGCGGCCCCGGGGGCGGGCCGATGAGCACATTTCCCGTTCAGGCGTCCGTCCTGGCGACGAGTGCCGCCACGCTCTTCAGCTGGGTCGGAAACCGCTACTGGACCTATCGACATCGGCACCGCGAGAAAGTGACCCACGAACTCGTCCTGTTTTTCGTGGCGAACGGCGTGGGCCTCGTCATCACCGCGGGGACGGTCTTTGCGTCCCGGCATCTGCTGGGCCTCGCCTCTCCGCTCAGCGACAACACGGCCCGCATCATCGGCTGGGTGCTGGCGACCTTGTTCCGTTTCTACGCCTACCGGCGCTACGTCTTCGTCGCACCCTGAGCCGTGGGCGTCCCAGCGCTAGCATCCGGCATATGGGAAAAATGGGATGGGTACTGCGGGCGCACGGTTGGGGCTGGGTACTGGCCGCCGTCGCTGCGCTCTGCTGCCTGGGCACTGTCCTCGCCTTCGCCCCCGGCTACCTGAGTCCCGACAGTCTCGACCAGCTCCGGCAGGCCAGGGGGGTAACGCCCCTGACCGACTGGCATCCGCCGGTGCTGAGTCTGGTGTGGCGTGGGCTCATCGCTGTGACCGGGTCGTTGGCGTCCATGGCCGTTCTCCAGTCACTGGTCTTCTGGGGTGCGCTGTGGGTGCTGGCCTGGTGCGTGTGGGAGCAGACGGCGAGCCGTCACGGTTCACTCGCGGTGCTCGGGCTCGGTCTGCTGCCGTGGGTGCTGACGTTCGTCGGAGTGGTGTGGAAGGACGTCCACGCGGCGTTCGCGCTGCTTGCGGCATGCGCGGTCGCATTCGTGGGGATGCGGCGGCGGGACGGTCGCTCGCGTCCCGCCCTGCGGTGGGGACTGCTCTGGCTGGGCGTGCTGTTCCTGGCGTACGCCATGCTCGTGCGCAAGAACGCGTTCCTCGCCGCGATCCCGGTTTTCGTCCTGCTGGTCCTGGCGCTTTGGCGCGGTCCCGGACGCCGTACGTGGGTGAAGTGCACGGCGGCGCTCCTGGCCGCCCTTCTCGTGCCAGCAGCCGCCATCTCCCTCTTCGCACGTCCCCTCCAGACACATCAGAGCGCGCAGATCATTCTCGACGACCTGGTCCACGTGCTGACGCCGGAGGAGCTCCGGTCGGCAGACGTGCCCCCTGAGCTCAGGAACAGGCTCGTGGCGGCGGCACGGGAGTGCGACCGGATCGGTGCCCTGTCGGACGCCTACTGGGCCTGCTACGAACGCCCGGCGGACGGACTGAAGGGGGACTCGAAGGAGATGACCTCCCTGTGGCTCAGGGAGATGAACGGGCATGTGCTGCAGTACGTCCAGTACCGGCTGCGGCTCTTCGCGAGTCTGCTCTTCGAGACGGGCTATCCGTACAAGGGAGGGGTCACCCCAAACCACCTGGGCATTGAGGTGGCCCACCCCCACCTGGAGGACACGCTCGGCACATACGTCGAAGGCATGGCCGAGGACATGCCCTGGTTGTTCCGTGGGTGGTTCTGGCTGGCCGTCGCAACGGTGCTCGCCATCCGGCCGGGCAAGGGCCTGTTCTCGATGCCGGTGCGGGCGCTGGGCATCAGCTCGGCGGCGTACGTTCTCGGCTATCTGCCGATCGTGCCCGCGACGGACTTCCGCTACGTCTACTGGCCGGCGATCGCCGGCTCCCTCGGCCTGCTCCTGCTGTGGCTGGGCCGGCGGGTGACGACACCCCCGCGAACGGCGGGCCCCGACGCCGTGACCGGCCGCACGGTGACGGCGCATCAGGCGACGGACGCCGGGAGCCGGTCACCGGCGCAGTGACGCCGCAGCGGCGGGCCATCCCTGGAGGGCACCTCGGCCGCCTTTCTCCGATGCGGCCCGCTGGGAGCGGTGGTGAGGACGTCCGCCACTCCCGGGCACGACGCAACCGTCAGGACGCAAGCCTGTAAGGGGTCAGGAATCCGCAGCTGCGGCCAGGAAGGAACGACACTAGGGTCCCGTCTGCCGCAGTCCGTGGTGACGGCAGCCTCCAAGGCGTACTGCCCTGGCTCGTCCATTGAGTGCACGCAGGCCGACGATCGATGCCGCCCGCGTGCCGATCACATCCTGCGCTGCCCGCGCGTCGACACGGCGACCAGCGTCTTCGGCGACGGTCTGCTGGTCTGGGAGAACCCAGACGAGGACTCGATCGCCTCGAGGGAGATGCGCGATGTCGCCCGCGAGGAGATTCTCCGGCTCTTCGGACTGCTGGCGGCGGGTGACATCGCATCGGTTGAGGCGCTCTCCTGGCAGAGGTGGCCGGCCTTACGCGGCAGCAGTCGCCGGATCCGCTCCCAGCCCTCATCACTCAACCCACTCCCCATCGCTCAGGAAGCCGCCAGATAAAGGCGGATGAACGTGTCGTCACCAGGGATGTCAGAAGGCGGACGGGCGAGCGGGCACGGTACGCCCGACCCGCGCCGGGCCTGCTCGGTCCGCACCGGCGGTGCTCTCGACCAGGTTGCCGAAGAGAGCGGCGAGGAGTGACGGACCGGGCAATCCTCCTCCCTCGTGAGGCGCCACCGCCCGAGGTCGCCTGCGGACTTGTGGGTTCCGGCCCCAAAGGCCCCTGTCTAGCCTTATGTTCACGGCGGTATCGGCTCTCGTACTTGTAGGAGGCCCCGCATGCGCCACGCTCTCCGTATCGCCATAACAGGGGTGGTGACCGCTGCCACCGTCCTGGTCTGCGGCACCGCCCAGGCCACGCCTCCGGGACCGGGGGTCACCGCCCGCGTGATCCGTCAGACCACCGTGAACGGCACCGACTACACCCTGCGGGAGATCACCGTTCCGCCCGGGCAGAGCACAGGCTGGCACTACCACGACGGTCCGCTGTACGGCATCGTCAAGCAGGGCACCCTCAGCCACTTCGATTCCACCTGCGCCTCCGACGGCGTGTACCCCACAGGCAGCGTCATTCAGGAACCGGCCGGAGCCGGCTACGTCCACATCGGCCGCAACATGGGTGACACGTCCCTCGTCTTGAACGTGCTTTACGTCCTGCCGCACGGCGCCCCGTTCTCGGAGGATGCGCCGAACCCCGGCTGCCCCTTCCAGTGATCACTGCGGCAGCGGCTGCCGGGGGCACCCGCGGCGGGTTTGCGGGATGAGACTGGCTACCGCAAGGCGCAGAACGCTCTAACCAGCCGAGTCTCGCACCATGAGGTCTGCTCGACGACGTAGCGGAGCTTGCCCAGACCCTTGATGGTTGCGGAGCCCTTGCGTGAGATAAGGATGAGGGCAGACCGCAAAGCCTTGACCTCGTACGGGCGCCGTCCGGACTCTCGGCCGGCGCCCGTCGCCTTGACTCGGTCATTGAAGCTCCAGCCAAAAGCCGCTCCGCCGACCTCGGCGTGGACTTCGTGCCAGGCGAACGTGCACAGTACGCCGTACGGATCAGGCCAGCAGTGCAGCGGCGTGGTGACGCGCCTGGCTCAGCCAGGAGGCGCGGGTTTCATCGGAAGAGTCGGTGACCGTTCGGAAAACGACCCTGCGAACATCGGCAACTCCTACGTACGGCAGGACGCATGCAGACCAGATCTTTTGCAGCGGGTCCCCGAACTCGGCCTCTTCGCGGTCGACGGGGGTGTCACAGGTGTTGAGGACGAGGGCCCGGCCGACTCTGAGCAGCCCTTCGGGCTCCCCTTCCGGTGTTCCCAGTTTGTAAGCGACGCCGGGCGCGAGTACACGCTGCACCCAACCCGCAAGAACAGCGGGTGGCATGCCCCACCAATTCGGATGCACGAACACCATGGCGTCAAGTGTGGCCACCTCGGCCTGATGGAGCGCCACCTGTGCATCACGAGCGCCCGTGGCAGATCGGACCGTCCCCGTCTCGTCGGCGGACAGCCCGGGTGCGAATTCCTCAGCACAGAGGTCATGCGCGAGAACCTCACATCCGAGGTCGCTCAGGTGTTGCACAACGGTGTCGAACACGGCGTGGTTGAAGCTGCCAGGCCGCGGGTGCGCGAGGTAGACCCCTATACGCGGCATTCATTACCCAAAAGAACATCAGTAGTAGCCAGCCGTGGTGCCCTGCAACCGGCCCCCACGCCGGACCATCATGGTCGGTCAGGACTGCCCAGGGAACACGCGCTGGCCCCTGGGCGTCATGTACCCGCGGCAGAGTGCCCTACCGCCGCGATGCGTTCGCCAGCCATGCCGACCAGCTGATCGTGGTCCGGCTGACCGCCGACACCCCCGGCGCCCTCTCGCTCACCGCCGCTTTCGACAGCCCCCAGCAGACCCAGAAGTCCTCCCCAGACCGGATCAGCGCCGCGCTGGAGGGCACCGGGCAGACCCGAGAGGGCATCACCGGCCGGGTCCGGTTCCGCGCGCTGGTCCGTGCCCGCGCCGAAGGCGGCACCGTGCGCAGCGGGGACGGCACCCTCACCGTCACCGCAGCCGACGCGGTGACCCTGCTGGTGTCCGTGGGCACCAGCTACAACGACTACCGCGACGCCTCCGGCGACCACCGCGCCCGCGCCGAGCGCCCGCTGAACGTTGCCGCCGACACCCCCTACGGACAGCTGCGCGCCCGCCATGTGCGCGATCACCGCGCCCTCTTCCGGCGCGTCACACTCGACCTAGGTGTCACGGAGGCCGCCACCGCACCGACCGACCAGCGGGTGGCCGCCTTCGCCCAGGCAGACGATCCTCATCTGGTGGCCCTGCACTACCAGTTCGGCCGCTATCTCCTCATAGCCTCCTCCCGCCCCGGCACCCAGCCCACCAACCTGCAGGGCATCTGGAACGACCAGCTCTCCCCGCCCTGGGACTCCAAGTACACGATCAACATCAACACGGAGATGAACTACTGGCTCGACGACCTCGCCCAGGCGGGACAGAAGACCGCGCGGGTGCAGTACGGCGCGAACGGCTGGGTCGCCCACCACAACACCGACGCCTGGCGTGGCACCGCGCCGGTCGACGGCGCGTTCTGGGGCATGTGGCCCACCGGTGGCGCCTGGCTGGCCACCTCGGTCTGGGAGCACTACCGCTTCACCGGTGACCGCGAGGCACTGCGCCGACGCCTCCCCGTGGTCGAGGGCGCCGTCCGCTTCTTCCTCGACGCCCTCGTCACGGACCCCGGCACCGGTTACTTGGTGCCCTGCCCGTCGGTCTCTCCGGAGAACGCCCACCACGACGGCGTGTCCGCCTGCGCGGGCCCCACCATGGACAACCAGATCCTGCGCGACCTGTTCGACGGTTACCTCGCCGCCTGTGACGCGCTCGGTGTCAACAGCCCGTACGCCGCCCAGGTGCGCCAGGCCCGCGCCCAGCTTCCGCCCATGAGGATCGGTGCGCTGGGGCAGTTGCAGGAGTGGCAGCAGGACTGGGACGCCGGCGCGCCCGAGCAACAGCACCGCCACGTCTCCCACCTGTACGGTCTGCACCCGAGCAACCAGATCTCCAAGCGTGGCACCCCCGAACTGTTCCGGGCCGCACTGAAGACGCTGGAGATGCGCGGGGACGCCGGTACCGGCTGGTCCCTCGCCTGGAAGATCAATTTCTGGGCGCGCACGGAAGACGGCTCGCGCTCCTACAAACTCCTCACCGACCTCCTCACTCCCGACCGCACCGCTCAGAACCTGTTCGACCTGCACCCGCCGTTCCAGATCGACGGCAACTTCGGCGCCACCGCGGGCGTGACCGAATGGCTGCTGCAGTCACACACCGACGAGGTCCAGCTCCTGCCGGCGCTGCCCCCGCAGCTTCCGCGGGGCCGGGTCTCCGGCATCCTCGCCCGCGGCGCCCTCACCGTCGACGTCTCCTGGAGCGACGGCGCGCTGACCCACGCCCGCCTCGCGGCACACCGGACCGTCCCGGTCCGGCTGCGCACCGCGGCACCGGTCGCGGTGCACGGTGAGGGCGGTGCCCGCACCGGCGTGAAGCGCCCTGAGAGCAACCTCGTGGCGTTCGACGCCCAAGCGGGTAAGAAGTACGTGATCACGCCGCTGTGACAGGTGATCGGGTCCGGGCAGGCCGACCCGGTCGGCCACGACGGAGATACCGGCCAACTGCGTCGCTCCTCGCGCCGTAGCCTCAGCGCGCGCCTGGGGACGCCTGCGGCAGGCCGGCCTGCTCAGGCGTGACACGGTCGCGCCGCGCGAGCGGGGCTTCGTTCCGTTGGCATCGATGGCGCGGAGCTGGTGGAAGGCCGCGCTGCGGCAGGAGGCCTCGCGATCGACGGTGCGGACGTCCAAACCCCGCCTCCGACGGATCATCACGCAAAACGGGTGGGGCTGCGGTGACCGGTGCACGGGGTGACAGGAGCGGGCCCAGCCTGCCACTCGCCGTCCGCTGACCCTACTCCTCAGCCAGTCTGTACCGGCTGGCTGCAATGTGGTGATGGGTTGGGTGAGTGCCGCGCCAACGAGGAGGGCCCTTCGGACGGTGCCGGCCGCTCAAAGCCGCTGGCCCCCTCGCGGGTTGTCAGCTTGAGTCATCGGGTCGGGCCCTGACGGTGATCCGCGCGTGGTCGTAACCCCCTGGATCAGGCGAGGGGTTGTAGGTGACCGTGAACGTCCGGCGGACCTCGCCGAAACGGTCGGAGTACGTCACCTTGGACGGCGTGGTGCGCTTCGGCTTCGCGGTGATGTCGTAGGTCCTGAGGAAGTCCTTGACGCTGGAGTCCTGGCCGTTGCCCACCTCGTACCGGAGCACCGCCGTGCCGTCCTTCTGCAGCTCGGCGTGCGTGGGTACGTAATAGCGCCCCGCGGATTGGTGCTGCTCGTGATGCATTCCCGCCGCGCGTTCCGCAGCCTCCTGCGGACTGTCGCCGGCCGGTGTGAACAGCGCGACGCCGGCCCAAATGATGACGCCGAGCGTCCACGCTGCGCACAGTGCAAGGAACCACACCGGCCACCTGCGCCGTCGCGGATTCGGGCTCGGGCTCGCTGCTTCTGGACGCATCCTCACCCGTTCCACGTACGTGCTTCGCTCTGGCAGCCCAAGTCGTACTCCTTGTCCTGGCCTGACTGGTGGAGTCTGGCCATCTGAGCGTCCGAGACATTACCCATTGCGGGCAACGGCGTCGCTTTGTTCGCGTCCCAGTTGTAGCGGTCGTACACATGGGGCTGGTGTCGAATCGTGGTCCTGGACCGGCCGTCCGGGCCAGGGACGACCTCCACCTGGGCGACCGTGTGTAGTGGAAGGATCCGACCGCCTGGTACCAGTCCGGGGTCCTTCGCCGTCCAGCCCTGCCAGCCCGTCTGCTGGACCAGCTTCACGGGCTTCCCGGTGCGCTCGCACTCGGCGAGGGCCTGTGCCTCCCAGTTGGCAACGTTCTCCGCGAGCTGTCTCCACGTTCCGATTCATGGCCGGGAAGTCGCCCATCAGCGCGTCCATTTCGATGTCCAGCGGTTCTCCGGTGTTGGAGAGGTAGTGCACAGCATGCGCTTGGCCGATTGAGGGCCGCCGGGGACCGCGGGGCAACCCAAGCGGCGCGGTCAGGGAGCGCAGGGCTGCTCGGCGAGCCGGATCCAGGGCCGCTCGGGGCCGAGGGTCGCGGCCAGTCTCCGCTGCGAGGTGAATTCCACGGCCATGCGGTGGCCGAGGGGCGTACGGAAGAGTCGGGCCGCGCAGGCGGCCTGTCGCAGCCTGATACTCCGGCCGTAGATCGTGATCTCGATGGTGAGGGGCGCCGAGGAGACAGGTGGTCGGTGTCGACCCTCTGGACGAGGTCGACCACGCTACCGAGGGCGTCCCTTCCTTCTCCGCCTACCCGACTACTCAAGTCCACCGAGACGGAGGGCGTCCCTTAATGCGCTGAGCTTCTCAGTCGTCGCCGGGGTCCGCTCCTTCGCCTGTCCAGCGAGTCGGAGGGCATCCTCAATCTCGTCGAGTTTCGCGTGGGGCAGGGCGCCCGCCCGCTCGATCAGGTCGTCCCGGGACACGGTGGTCAGCCACGTGCAAGGGGTGAAGCCCGGACTCGGGAGCGCGAACCGCAGCACGCCTTCAAAGGGCAGTCCTTCCATGGCGCCTACGGCCACTTCGACGCCCAGACCGCTGATGTCGACGCCCGCCGGAGCCACGACCTGCATCACCGGGATCCCGGACGCGTCGCCTTCCGACAGCAGTACGACCGGCCGCCGCTCGTCGAACTCGACCCACCAGACTTCGCCACGCTGCACATGTCCTCCTGACACAGGACCGCGTGCGGACGCTGCGCGACCCTGACGCGCTGTGGAGACGGGTGCGGCCATGTTGATCATCGAGGTGTGACGACAAACGATCACGCGGTGGCCGCAGACCACAGCGTAGACCCTGCTCGCCGACAGGAGGCGTTCGATGGCCTGATGAGCCGGATAGCCGGGCGGTTCGCGCGGGTCGAACCCCACCTCCGGGCCGCGCGCTTGGTGCTGGACCTGCTGTCGGATCTGCCGCGCAAGGGCTGCTGGACTATCTCAGAGTGGGCCGGGGAGGCCACCCCGCACGGCATCCAGCATCTGCTGTGCAGGGCGGCCTCATCCCGCGCTCCTGGACCTGCGATCCGGATCGCTGCCGGGCCGTGGGGCTCAGCAAGCCGTCAAGGACGCGCCAAGAAGAGCCGTCGAAGCCGGCCGACGGCCGGCTCCAGGTCCTGCGCGCCGAGCGTGCGGCGCGCCGTCCACGACCCGCCCGGCATCCTCGACCTCTACGCCTTCCGCCCCTCCAGCCGCGTCCAGGGCGAACTCCACGACCAGTGACCCGTGGCAGCTCTGGCTGTATGGGCCAGACAACCCGTCCCGCACCCGGCCTTCTACTATGAGACAGTGACCGCACGCAGCCCGTCCCGAAGCCGTCCCACCGAGCGGCTTCGCGTGCTGCTGGTGATGACGGTGCTGGCTGGGGTGTTGGGCATGCACGCCCTGCCCGCCAGCGCTTCACCCGCACTCCACGCCGACCGCGGCCTCACTATGGTCATGGCCCACGCGCAGGGCGCATCCGCTGCCCAGCAGTGCGCGCACCTGTCCGGCGGGGCGGGCCATCTCGATCACGCCGACCAGACGTGCGCGGCCACCGGCGTCGGCTCCCCCTATACCCCGCCCGCGCTCAGCGGCGCGTTCACCGACGCCCTCGCCGTCCCCCGGGGCGCCCGGGCCCCTGAGGCAGCCATAAGCACCCGGGCGCCACCCGACCTTTCCCAGCTGCAGCTCCTGCGGATATAGAGCGGCCCGCACGGCACCCCCTTGTCCCGGCCCTGCCGGTGACCGGTGCCGCGCTTTCGCACGCCCTCACTTCCAGCACGACCGCGCCCCCAATCCGGGGGCGGCGTCAAGGAGTTGCACCACGATGAACATCACGCGTTCCCTCATCCGCCGCGGCACCGTTCTGGCCGCCGTCGGCGCCGCCTCTGTGCTGCTGGCCGCCTGCGGCTCGGACAGCGACGGCTCGGCCGGCCACGACGGCCACAGCTCCGCGTCGGCATCGGCGTCGTCGAGCAAGCACAATGCGGCCGACGTCGCGTTCGCGCAAGGGATGATCCCGCACCACCGCCAGGCCGTCGAGATGGCCGACCTCGCAGCCAGCCGCGCCAAGTCGAGCCAGGTGAAGAAGCTGGCCTCGGACATCAAGAAGGCTCAGGATCCCGAGATCAAGACGCTCTCGGGCTGGCTGACCTCCTGGGGTGAGAGCGTGCCCTCCCAGGACGCCATGGACCACTCCACGCACGGCATGGACGGCATGGACGGCATGATGACCAGCCAGGAGATGGACGAGCTGGAGAAGGCGTCGGGTGCGGCGTTCGACACAGCTTTCCTCCGTATGATGATCAAGCATCACGAGGGGGCGGTGGAGATGGCCAAGACTGAGAAGGCCAACGGCGCCTACTCCCCGGCCACGAAGATGGCCGACCAGATCATCTCCTCGCAGAGCGAAGAGATCGACACCATGAAGCAGCTCCTGGACAAGAGCTGATCTTTGCGGCACCGCAGGGGTCCGTGCCCGCCGGCCGGTGGGCACGGACCCCTGTCTCCACCCACAGCTGCAATACCACCTGCGGGTAGAAGATTCTGTGGCGGGCACGGCACGGGGTGAACCGACACCGGTGCCGCTGGATGGACATGGGGAAGACGGTCGGGTCCGATCCGTCGTAGGACCGTCCCGAGATCCGGAAGCCCCTCAACGAACTGACCCTCTTCTGCGGCATGTCGATCGGATACGAGGACGCCGCGACGCATTGCCCCCCACAAGCCGGGCCTGCTCGCCGCAACCCCCACCTTCCTCGACGACCGAGACAGCAGACCGCCCCTCAGCGACGGTACGGACTCGGTGCACGGCCGGTAGGCCAGCGCTCTTTCACAGGCACGCCCCGGACTGCGGCACGTCACCGAGACCGGGGCGGGGTGACGTCACGCGGTGGGCCGGGGGCCGGCAGCACGGCGCAGCCGGTTGGCGATCGCCAGACCCAGCCCCTCCTCCGGCGGCAGTGACACGACGATCAGGTCGCATCCCTTCTGGTCGAGTTCGCGCAGGAACCCGTACAGCCCTCGCGCGTAGGCGGCCGACGAACGGGGCACCGGCACCACCGCATGCGCCTTGACCTCAGCGTCGGCGAAGGAGGCGGGCAGAAAGACGCCCACCCGGTGCCCCAGCTCTTGCGCCGCCTCCGCCTCGTCGACGATCTTCTCGGGCTCGACCAGGACGACCCGCGCACTCGGCGCGTAGTGGGACGGATGCTGACCCGGCACCCGGACCCGGCTCACTGCGGGCACGGTGAGTGGATATCCCAGCACCGCTTCCAGGTCCTCACGCGTCACCCCGCCGGGCCGCAGGATGGTCGGGATCTCGCCCGTGACGTCAACGATGGTCGACTCGACACCGACCTCGCACGAGCCGCCGTCCAGCACGAAGTCGACGCCGTCGCCGAGCTCGGCACGGACGTCGCTCGCGGTCGTGGGGCTGACCTGACCGAAACGGTTGGCGGACGGAGCCGTGACACCGCCGCCGAACGCCGACAGCAGCGCGAGGGCGACGGGGTGATCGGGCACCCGCACGGCAACCGTCTCCAGGCCACCAGTCGCTTCAAGAGGCACCCTCGGCCCGCGGCGCAGCACCAGTGTGAGGGGCCCCGGCCAGAAGTGCCGGCCCAGAAGACGAGCCGAGGCGGGTACGTCCTGGACCCATTCGTCCAGTTGCTCCGCACTCCCGATGTGGACGATCAGCGGGTGCGAAGAGGGCCGCCCCTTGACCTGGAAGATACGCGAGACGGCCACGGGGTTCTCGGCGTCGGCGCCCAGTCCGTAGACGGTCTCGGTCGGTACACCCACCAAGCCGCCGGCACGAAGCACTTCGGCGGCCTTCTCGATCTCACTGGCACTTGCTGTCACCGTCCCCATCCTAAAGGGCTGAAGAAGGTGCGCGTGCGCCGTAACCGTGGCCGTAGCCGGTCACACGCTGTCACGGCTCCTGGACCGCGGCTATCACGGAGTCGACCACCTCGGTCACCGGCTTGCACGCGTCGATGATCGTCGCGCCACGGCTCTCGTAGAGCGGTCGCATACGAGGATTCCACTGCAGAGCCGCCGCGAGCTCTTCGGGATGTCGACCGAACGGGTTCGTCGTGCGGGTCGCGAGCCGGTGGCGGAGAGTCTCGTCGTCGATCACCAGGCACACGATGACGTCGAAGAGGTCAAGGATGTCCGCTTCGTTCTCGGCCGACCCGCACAGGAAGGCGATGCGGGAACGGGATTCCTCGACGAGGGTTTCCACCCTCTCGCGGACGATCTCCCACCCGAATCGGTCGAGCCAGCCTTCGGGTACCGGGTACGGCGGATCCGTCACGACCTCGCCGTCAGCCCGGTCGAACCAGCGACAGAAGCCGTCCTCATCGGCGTCGACCGCGACGAAGCCACGCGCTCGCAGCACCCCGCACACCGTGGACTTGCCCGTCCCTGAATTGCCCGTCACCCACACCAATGTCACGCCGTCAGCGTAGACATGAACACACACATCCATGCGGTGCTTTTCGGGGTGCAGAGCCATGGCAGTAGGCGGAGGACTGGCCGCCACAGTCGGCCGCAATCAGCGCGCCCAGCACGGCGATGACGACCCCGCCCAGCCCCCGCAGGTGCAGCTGGTCAGGCTCGGAGGCGTCGAAGACCCGCGAGGGCACGCCGGGCGCAGCGCGTGCCGCCCCTCGTCGGTGACGACCGGGCCCAAGCCCCGGCACACCTGGCGGCCCGCAGCCCCTCCGGGTCGGCCGCAGGGGGCTCGACGCGGGGTCGGCTCCGTGAACCGTCGGGCGCCGCCCTTCCCGGGATGATCGGCGCGACCCCGGTGGGTTCCCGTCCATGGATACGGGGCGCCTCCCACCGGGGCGCATCTCGCCGAATCTGCTACGGCCGGGACGGTCAGGACTCGGCGGGCACCGCGGCATCGAGGCCGTGGGAGGCCACGAGCTGGGCACTGCCGTCGGCCAGCCGGTAGGACAACCCCACCACGCCGAGACGGCCGGCTGTCACCCGCTCGGCCAGCACGCGGGAGCGCTCCAGCAGCAGGTCCACGGTGTTCTCGATGTGCCCGGCCAGGATCTCGTCGGCCGTCTCGCGTCCAGATGCCCGGGCAGCCAGCACGCTCGGGGTCACCCGTTCGACGACGTCACGGACGAAGCCGCCGGGCACATGGCCACCGTCGGCTGCGGCACGGGCGGCTGCGATGGCCCCGCACGAGTCGTGGCCGAGTACGACGACGAGCGGGGCCTCGAGCACGCTCACGCCGTACTCGATGGAACCGAGGACTTCTGCGCCGGCGACATGCCCTGCGGTGCGCACCACGAACAGGTCGCCCAGGCCCCGGTCGAAGATGATCTCGGCGGCCAGGCGGGAGTCGGAGCATCCGAACAGCACGGCGAAGGGCTGCTGGGAGGGTGCGATTTTAGTGCGGCGCGTGGCGTCCTGGTTCGGGTGGTCGGGGATGCCGGAGATGAAGCGCTGGTTACCGGCCATGAGCAGTTCGAAGGCGTCGCGGGGCGCCGGGTTGTGGATCTCGGTCATGGCTGCAGCCTACGAGCGGGCACCAGCCGTCGCACCGCCTGGTCCCCGTCAGAGGCCGCCGGCCCGGGCCACTCCGGCGGCCTTGCCGTCACCCCCAGGCGGCGGGCCAGGGCGACCTCGGTGAGGAACCTCAGCGCGTGACGGTGCTGCCCCGCTTCGTACGGTGACCGGTCCCGGTCCGTGCGTTCGTCGTCCACATCCATATAACGAGCCAGGCACCGCCCGCGCTTGTCGGCCGAACGAGGGCCAGTGGGCCGCACGGTCCCTGTGGCATGAGCGCACTCGCCGACGTGCCCGACTACCCGACGCATGGAGACGTGGCGTATCCCGAGCCCCAGTCCCGGCACCGGCACCGGCACCGGCACCGGCGAAGTCGTGGTTGCCCGCGATCCCCGGGGCGACCTGGTCATCGGTCGCGACCGGTGGGCCCTGCGTGTGGCCGTCCACGCCGCGCTTCTCATACGCCCATCCGCCCTTCCGGCTCGATCTCGGCGGCGACGAACCGGAGCCGCACCACTGAGCACTTCGGCGCTCACGGTCCGCCCACCAGGAGGCCGGGGGTTCGCCCAGGTCGTGGCCGGCTTCGCAGCGGCCGTACGGCGACCGGCGAGGTCGCCGACGGTGCGCGCGTCGCACATCCTGGAAGAGGAGTCACACGGCTCCTGGGGTTCACGTCCGTGCGCGGATGAGGGATGAAGCCATGAAAGTCGGAGTGCTGACCGGCGGCGGCGACTGCCCCGGCCTCAACGCGGTGATCCGCAGCGTCGTCCGCAAAGGGGTCCAGGAGTACGGATTGGACTTCGTCGGCCTGCGGGACGGCTGGCTCGGCGCGCTTCGAGGCGACGTCATACCGCTGGACATCGCCGCGGTGCGCGGAATCCTGCCGCGCGGCGGGACCATCCTCGGCTCCTCGCGCACCAACCCGTTCAAGCACGAGGACGGGGTACGGCGGATCAAGGACAACCTGGCCACGCACCAGGTGGACGCCCTCATCGTGATCGGTGGGGAGGACACGCTGGGTGTGGCCACGGAGCTGAGCCGCCAGGGCGTCGATCTGGTGGGCGTGCCGAAGACCATCGACAACGACGTGGCCGGCACGGACTACACCTTCGGCTTCGACACGGCCGTGGGCATCGCCACGGAGGCCATCGACCGCCTGCACACCACCGCCGAGTCGCACATGCGCACCCTGGTGGTGGAGGTGATGGGCCGGCACTCCGGGTGGATCGCCCTGCACGCGGGTGTCGCGGGCGGCGCCAACGTGATCCTCATCCCCGAGCGGCCGTTCGACATCGATCAGGTCTGTGAGTGGGTGAAGAACCGCTTCAAGATCCACTACGCGCCGATCGTCGTCGCCGCCGAGGGAGCGGTGCCCAAAGAGGGGCAGATGTTCCTCAAGGACCGCACGCTGGACGAGTTCGGCCACGTGCGGCTGTCGGGTATCGGCGAGTGGCTCGCTCAGGAGATCGAGGCGCGCACGGGCAAGGACGCCCGCACCACGGTCCTCGGCCACGTCCAGCGTGGAGGCACTCCCAGCGCCTTCGACCGGTGGCTGGCCACCCGCTTCGGGCTGCACGCCGTGCAGGCGGTGCACGACGGCGAATTCGGCACACTGGTGGCGCTACGGGGGACGCAGATCGTCCGCATCCCCCTCGACGGCACCAGGCCGCGGACCAAGACGGTGGAACCGTCGTTGTACGACGAGTTCGAGGTGTTCTACGGCTGACAATGTGCCTCAGCCGGGATGCGGCACGATCGCCACCGGACACCGGGTGTGGTGCAGGACGGCGTGGGTCACCGGTCCCAGCCGGCCCTCCGGCGCGCGCCCATCGGTGCGGCGGCCCACGAAGAGCAGGTCCGCTTCCCGGGAGGCGTTGAGGAGTGCCTGGGCGGGGTGCAGCAGGACGACGTCGGTGCGAGCTGTCACCTGCGGATACTTGGCGCGCAAGGCGCGCAGGGCGTCGGACAGTCCGAGAACCTCCTGGTCCTCCCAGGTGGCCCGGTCCTCCTCGGTCACGAACAGCGTCTGCGGTGACACGGCCTCGGCTGGAAGCGCCCACGCCTGGACCACCCGCAGACGCGCCCCGCGTGCCTCGGCGACGGCGAACGCGAGGTCCGCGACCTCTCTGACCGGACGGTGCGCGTCGAACCCCACCACCAGTTCGGCCGCACGGGCGGCCGCGCGTGTCCCGCCGCCGAAGCCCTCCACCTGCCGTTGGGGCACCACGACCACGGGACAAGGAGCCGCCGCGGCCACACGCCGGGCCACGGATCCGACCGCGAGACCGTCGAAGCCGCCCGAGCCCCGTGTCCCGACCACGAGGAGTCCGGCGTCCTGTGCCGCGGCGAGCAGCGCCGTGGCGGGTGCCTCCGCGGTCTGCTCGCAGTACGCCCGCAGGTCCGGGTAGCGGGCGCCGAGATCGGTGACCACGCGCTGGAGCGTCATCTCGCCCAGTCGGTGCAGCGTGTCCCTGGCCCGGGCGGGGACCGCGTCGCCCGGAAGCTGCGGGGAGGCGTGCACCAGACGCAGCGGAACAGCGCGCCGCAGAGCTTCCCGGGCGGCCCACTCGGCCGCGGCGAAGCTGCGCTCCGATCCGTCGACACCCGCCAGCACAGAGCGACTCATCGCGGCCTCCTCAGCCCGCCGTGCGCGTCCGCGGACGCCTTCGGCCCTTTCGCACTGTTCCACGAGCGGCACCGGGGGTCCCCGGCCTGCACGGCCAAGTCACCACGGGCCGTCCGCTCTGGGCCGGCCGAGAGCGTCACCATCACCTGACAGGGCGGCCGGCACGACGGGGCACCACGGCGTTCGCGCACCTCACGCACACGTCAGTCGTGGGGTACCACGGCCACCGGGCACCGACCGTGATGGATGGCGGCCTGGGCCACCGGGCCCAGATGGGGTGCCGGTCCGTGCCGGTGCGCACGCCCGACGACCAGGAGTGCGGCATCCTCGGCGGCCTGTACGAGGACTATGGAGGGGTTCGCGAGGCGGATGCTCTCGGCCACGTCCACCTGCGGGTACTTCTCGCGCCAGGGCCGGAGAGCCGTGCGCAGTGCGTCGCGCGCGTCCCGTGTCATCTCTTCGGTGATCTCGTGATCCACGGCCCCAGGGCAGGCGGGCACGCAGCGGCAGGCTCCTGCCATGGGCGGCCAGCGGCCATGCGTGCGGCAGGCGCAGGATCACTTTGTGCTTCTCGGCCCCGTCGGCGGCCCATCTGATGGTGGCAGGGCTCTCGGGAGAGCCGTCGAGGCCCACGATGACGGCCTGTTGCATGGCGGCGGCCTCCGTCTCGTACGAAGCTGGAGATGTCGTGAAGGGCGATGAACGTCTCGAGGGGCGCTGACGTTCTGGACGTCGCCCACGGAACGAGTACAGCCTGTTCCTTTCCTTGAGGGGTACCTCAATCTCCGCCGCGGCGCATGTGGGCCGAGGGAGGAGAGCGCGGGCGACAGGGAGGTCGCGTCCCGAACACCGGGAGGTAGCGATGCCGCACACTGCGGAATGGAAGATCCGTCTCCATCTCTTCGAAGACGACGAAGGGATGACGAAGGCACGCGCGGTACTGGACACCGGGACGACGACGCTCACCGGGCACGGGACGGCACGCTGCAATCCGACGGACGCCAACGTGCCCGAGATCGGCGACGAGCTGGCTGGAGGCAGGGCCATGGACGACCTGGCCCAGCAACTGCTGAGTCTCGCCGTGGGCGACATCGAGGAGTGGAACGGTCCCGGCCCGGCATCCGTCAGGTCACTGAACGTCCCGTATGAGTCTCGCCTCTGAGGGCGAAAAGGAATCCGTCATGACGCGGCAGGGGCGCCGACTTCTGGGACCCGCTCCGAGTGATGGCGGATCTCCGCGTCTCCATGCATCAGCTCATGCGCGCGACCGTGAGAGTGCCCAGGGAGGCCGGCGCCTGTCCGGTCGGGGGATGGCGATTGCGTAGTCACCGGGCCCGCGCGCGAGACCGGTCCGGCGGCATCGCGGTGCCCGTACGGTCACCCGGTGGCGAGTGAGCCTCGGCGTCGTCCGTCCTAGAGGCGATGTCCCATCAGCCAGCGGACCATCCGGGACAAGGGCCACCTGCCATGTCTGAGGGTGCCGGAGCAGTGCCGGTGACCGTGCGCGGCCTGCCTGTGGCGAGGGCGCGCACCGGGGCCGGGCGGATCGCTCCGGCACGGCGCTCAGACTCGGAGCGGTCAGTCTCGGAGCCGTCGGTCTCGGAGTGGTCCCGTCCCTGGGTACGCGTCCGGATCCGGCCGCGCGGCGGTCGGGGGCCGGGGCGTCGGTCATGGTGTCCCCGCGCCGAGCACGGTACGCATCCCTTTCGGGTGCCGCGGCGGAGAAACATCGGGTGTCCCGCGGGACAGGAGGACATGGACACCGTCTGACCTGCACGGGTGCGCATCACAACGCTCACGGGGCGTTCCTCGGCCGGAAAGATCGACGTTGACGCGTCCACGTCCAGCACGGCGACAACACCGGTATGCGTGTCGTCATCGTGACCGAGTCCTTCCCTCCCGACGTGAACGGCGTGGCCCACTGCGCACTCCAGACCGCCCGGCACCTCGTCGAGCGCGGCCACTCCCCCGTCGTCGTCGCCCCGGCCCCCGCTCCTGGCATCAGGCCCGACGCCCCGGCTCCGTGCCCCGTCGTCCACGTCCCCTCCCTCCCCCTCCCCGGCTATCCGCAGGTCCGTGTCGCCCTGCCCAGCCGCCGCCTGGCCGCCACCCTCGCCGAGCACCACGCCGACGTCGTCCACCTGGCCAGCCCCTTCGTCCTCGGGGTGCGCGGCATGGCGGCCGCCGCCCGTCTGGGCATCCCCGCCGTCGCCGTCTACCAGACCGACCTGGCCGGGTACGCCCGCACCTACATGGGTGCCGGAGAGGCCGCTGCCTGGCGGCGTATCCGCTCCGTCCACGGCGCCGCCGACCTCACCCTCGCCCCCTCCAGCGCGGCCCTGCGCGACCTGCGGACGCACGGGGTGCCCCGGGTCGAGTTGTGGCCGCGCGGCGTCGACACCGAACGGTTCCGACCTGATCGCCGTGATGAGGCTCTGCGCCGCGAACTCGCCCCGAACGGCGAGATGATCGTCGGCTATGTCGGCCGGCTCGCGCCCGAGAAGCGGGTCGAACTCCTCGCCGGTGCCTGCGGCCTCGACGGCGTCCGGGTCGTGATCGTCGGCGACGGGCCCAGCCGGGCCTCGCTGGAGCAGGCGCTGCCCGGCGCCGTCTTCCTCGGCCGCCGCACCGGCGACGATCTCGCGCGGATCTTCGCCTCGCTCGATCTCTTCGTGCACACGGGCCCGTTCGAGACCTTCTGCCAGACCGTCCAGGAGGCCATGGCCAGCGGTCTGCCCGTCGTGGCACCCGCTGCGGGCGGACCCCTCGACCTGGTCGCGCACGGGCACACCGGGCTGCTCGTGCCGCCGCACGACGAGACCGCCGTACGGGACTCCGTCCGGGCCCTGGCCGCCGGCCCGGCGCTGCGCGCCGCCTTCGGCGCCGCCGGACGCGCGACCGTCGAGGGCCGCACCTGGGCCGCCGTCGGAGACCGGCTCATCGAGCACTACGCGGCCGTGCTCGCCGGGCGCCGGACGGTGGCGGCATGAACGCGAACAGCGCCGACCGCCGGTCGCTGCGGATCGTCCGGCTCGCCAACTTCGTCGCCCCCGCCTCCGGCGGACTGCGCACGGCCCTGCGCGAACTCGGCAGGGGGTACCGGGCGGCGGGGCACGAGCCCGTCCTGGTGGTCCCCGGCGAGCGAAGAAGCGACCGCGACACCGACCAGGGCCGGGTGATCACACTTCCCGGGCCGCTGCTGCCGGGCACCGGCGGCTACCGCGTCCTCGCCGACAAGCGACGGGTGGCCGGACTGCTGGAGCTGCTCGCTCCGGACCGGTTGGAGGTGTCCGACCGCACGACCCTGCGGTGGACCGGCAGATGGGCGCGGCGCGCCCGGATCCCGGCCGTGATGGTCTCCCACGAGACCGCCGACGGCGTCCTGCGCACCTGGGGCCTGCCCGAGGGGGCCGCCCGGCGCACCGCGGACGCCCTCAACGTCCGTACGGCTCACGCGTACGCGCGCGTGGTGTGCACGACCGAGTTCGCCGAGCGGGAGTTCGTACGGATCGGGGCGCGCAACGTGGTGCGGGCCCCGCTCGGCGTCGACCTGGCGCTGCGGCACCCTGCGCTGCGCGACCCCGGACTGCGGACGCGCCTCGCGCGCGTGGACGAGACGCTGCTGGTGCTGTGCTCGCGGCTGTCCGTGGAGAAGCGGCCCGGCACGGCGCTGGACGCCCTGGAGGCCCTGCGGCGGCGCGGACGCCGGGCGGTGCTGGTCGTGGCCGGGGACGGCCCGCTGCGGCCGCGCCTCGAACAGCGGGCGCGCGCGAGCGACCTGCCGGTCACCTTCCTCGGGCACGTCTCCGACCCCGCCCTGCTCGGCGCGCTCCAAGCGTCCGCCGACGTGGCCCTCGCACCCGGGCCCGCCGAGACGTTCGGGCTCGCGGCGCTGGAGGCCATGGCGTGCGGCACTCCTGTGGTGGCGAGCACGTCGTCGGCGCTGCCGGAGGTGGTCAGCTCCGCAGGGGCCGTCGCCGCGGACCACGGCGAGGCGTTCGCGGACGCCGTGGACCTGCTTCTGGAACGCCTGGAGGTGGATCGTCGCGAGCAGGCACGCGCGCGTGCGGAGCGCTTCGGGTGGCAGGCGGCGGTCGACGCGTTCCTCGCCGCCCATGACGCGGCCGTTCCGGTGGGGCCGTCCGTGCCCGGAGGCACGGCATGAGACCCACGCCGGGACCGGCGGCCTCGCGCGACGCCGGGCCCGGCCCGAACGGCGGGCCTCTGACGTTCGTGGCCCTCGGGGACTCGCTGACCGAGGGGGTGGGGGACCCGGTGGGCGACGGGTGGCGCGGCTGGGCCGCGCTGCTCGCCGCCGGGCTGGGGACCGGAACGCCCAGGTTCACCAACCTCGCGGTCAGCGGGGCGCGAACCACGGACGTGGTGGAACGGCAGCTGCCCGTCGCGCTTCTGCTGTGCCCCGACCTCGTGTCCGTCGTCGTCGGCGTCAACGACACCCTGCGCGGCACGTTCGACATCCGGGCCGTCGCCGCCCGGCTCGACCGGGTGTACGCGGCCTGCGCCGGGCAAGGCGCGGTGCTGCTCACGGCATGCCTGCCCGACCCGGGCACGATGCTCGGGCTGCCGGGGGTGTTGGCGCGTCCGCTGGTGGCGGCTTCCTTGTCGAACTGGCCGTCGAACAATGCGTGCCAGTTCTCCAGCGACTGAACCGATCGCTGCTCCTGCGCCTCACTCACCACATCCGACAGGGTCACCAGCTGTGCGTCGGGAAGGGCCGTCAGTGTGGGCCCGGCTCCGAAGAAGTGGTCGGCGTGTCCGTGGGTGACGTAGACCGTCGAGAGGTTGGCGCCCGAGTTCCGCACCCACTCCGCCAGTTCTTCTCCCTCGGAGGTGGGGAGCAGGGCGTCGACCAGGAGGGCGTCCTCCTCGCTCGCGATGAGGGTTGCGGTGGTGGCCGGCCACGTGGCGTGCTGCGGTGCGGTCCACCCGGGCGGGTTCGGAATGGGCTTCTATCCACTGTTGAAGACGTCGATGGAGACGGACATGGCGTCTCCCTTCCGAGCTGTGGGGGTGTACGGCCGCCACCGACGCGACGCCCGGGCAGTACGGCTGTCCGGCTCACTGCGGGGACAGCGCTTGACGAGCGTCGCTGGGGGTCATCGGAGCGCGTTCCCGAACACATGGGCGGGTGGCCCGGCGCCACGGCCGTGTCCGACCGCGTCCCGTCCGGCTCGCCGACCGTTCGGGCCGCCGCCGAGCCGAACAGCACCAACGGCGGACCGGACCGGCGTCACCGACCCGTCCGGACACAGGGCGGCGACGAGGTCCGTGTCATCACCAGCACAGCAGCATCGCCGAGATGGCGCATGCCGAGGGGGGAAGGGGCGGATGTGTGACTGCCGTGCGCACCGGGGGCAGAGCGAAGAGCGCCTACCCTGTGGCACCGTCTCGTTGCCTCCGGGAGGGCCGGACCGTGATCGCCGCAGACGGTGCCAGCCAGTGACCAGCACCGCACCACCGGTGGTACCGCGCTCAGGCGTGCCACGGACCCGGCGTGCGCCCGCCCAGTCCATGCCCACCCTCCGCACCGCTCCCGCCCGTCACCAGGCGAACCTGCGATCGGCGGTGCAAGGGAGCAGGATGGACCCCCTACTACGACCGCACGGCCCGCACCGCCTGATGCCTCGGCCCACCGAGCCGGACCTCCGGAAGACGTGGTCGACGCCACGCCGTCTCCGCGTGCTGACACCATTCGCGGCGGACTCGCCCTCCCTTGGAGTCGCCATGGCCTTCGACTACGCCTCGCTCCGTACTCGAGTCGAGCACGGCGTTCTGTACGCCACCCTCGACGCCGGCCCTCTCAACCTCGTTGGCGTCGACCTCGTCCGTGACCTGGTATCCCTCGTCGACGCGCTGAACACCGAACCCGCAGGCGTGGGGGTCGTCGTCATCGACAGTGCCTCGCCGGAGTATTTCTCGGCGCACGTCGATCTCACGGCTGTGCCCCAGTACACGGCCGAGGCCGCGAAAGCCGGCGGCCCCGGTGACGCGTCCCTCGGCATGTTCCTGCACAAGCTGGCACAGGTCCCGGTGATCACCATCGCCAAGGTGCGCGGTCGTGCCCGCGGCGGGGGCAACGAACTCGCTCTCGCCTGCGACATGATCTTCGCCGCACGCGAGAACGCGGTGTTCGCCCAGTTCGAATGCGGTACAGGTGCCCTGCCCGGCGCGGGCGGCCTGCAGCACCTGCCCCGACGACTCGGGCGGCATCGCGCCATCGAGGCCATCACGTCGGCCGACGACTTCGACGCCGATCTCGCCGAACGCTACGGCTGGATCAACCGCGCCCTGCCCGACGCGGAACTGGACGACTTCGTCGAGCGCCTGGCCGAGCGCATCGCAGGCTTCCCACCCGAGGGAGTCAAGGCCGCCAAGCGCACCGTCAACGGCCTCACGCTCGCCCGCCCCGCAGACGTCCGGTCCGACGCCGCCCTGTTCCAGAGCCTGATCAACCTGCCCGAGACCCGCGAGCGGCTGAGCTACCTGGCCGGCCGAGGCCTCCAAGAACTCGGCGAAGTCGAAACCCACCTCGGCAGAGTCCTGACGGAGTTCCGCCGCTGACCCAGCGCGCAGACGGGCACGTCCGGATCATGCGGGAACCGATCGCGTCGGCCGATCAGACTCGCCGTCCCGGCTCACGGTGTCAGCGTTGGACCAGTTCGCCCGCGCGGACGGCGTGCAGGGCCCGCTCGACGGTCTCGCGGTTCTCACCGACCGGTGCCACGTAGTCCAGGACGCCGCGCGCCGCGTCCTCTCCGATGGTCCGGGTGATCACCCAGGTGGCGAGATACTGGGACGCCAGGCAACCACCCGCCGTGGCGATGTTCCCCTCGGAGTGGAAGGGCGCGTCCAGCACGGTCACCCCGCGGGCCTCGACGAACGGCCGCGTCTTCACGTCGGTGCTGACCGGCATACCGCCCAGCAGCCCGAGACCGGCCAACACCAGGGCGCCGGAGCACTGAGCTCCGACCAGCTGCCGCGAGGGATCGAGCCGCAGCCGGGCCAGCAGCCGGTCGTCGGCGACCACCTCACGCGCCTTGACCCCGCTGCCGATCAGCACGACATCGGCGTCCTCGATGAACTCCATGGGACGTTGCCCGGTCACCTCGACGCCGTTCATCGACGTCACCACCGGCGTCGGTGTCGTGATGTAAGCCTCCAGGCCCTCACCGCGGCACCGGTTGATCAAGGCGGCGGCGATGAAGCTGTCCAGCTCGTTGAACCCGTCGAAGGTGACCACCGCTACCTGCATCACAACCCCTTGTGTGGGACTTCGCCGTCCGCTCACGGCGGCATCGCTGACCAAATGAGCCAATCACGACCGGCGATATTCTGCCAGGAATTCTTTGGCCGACGGCGTCGCAGTCACTCGTCGGTCGCTGCTCGGCCGAGAGCAGGGCGCACCCTGCCGTTCGACGAGGACGGGAGCGAAGTCACGGGCCGGCCGCTCCTCTGTCACGCAGAGTCGTCGGGGACCCTGCCAGTGAGTTGTTCTTCCTCCATAAGAAGCGGCTGCGAGAGCGAAAACCCGAACGCGGTCTCCGTGAAACGCAGCATGGCCATCACAGGATCCCCGGGGACAGCGGTGCCGTCCGTCGGCAGCCCCGCCTGCGCCATCCGGTCGAGATAGCGGTCAGGGTCCGCTCCGGACCGCAAGTGAGGCAAACCCGGGTCGAAGCCGCAGACCTCGTGGCCGTCATGTACATGGATGAAGGCCGGCGCCGTCGCCGTACTGATCAGCGCGACCATGTCCGTACCGGCCGCAATCTGCTCGATGACGCCTTCCTCCAGAATGCGGGCACCCCAGTGCTGCAGGGCGAAGGACCACTCCCCGCAGGCGCCCGCCATGATCACCGCGCCTTCGCCCTCGTCCCCGTCCTCGAGTTCCAGCTCCTGCGTATCACTCGATGTCAGCCATTGAAGCGAAGCCTCTGTGCACCCGAACCTGATCAGTAGCTCTCGGGGCGTCACATCGCGGACGAACACCAGAGAAAACCCCTGCTTGAACATAGAGGGCAACCATGAAATGCCAGACATTCCCGCGTCCTCAACTCCGACCAGCCGTGCCGGCTCCTTGATCGGGGTAGTCAAACACGGCAGCGAGAGCGACAACACCGAGGCCACACACGGCTTGTGACATGGCGTCAATGCCTGACTGACGGCTCGGCCCCGCCGCCCCCCGGTCCAGGCGGTCGGCCGGACCGCCGGCGGTGAAGCGCCGACCAGCTCGTCGCGGCCTTCGGTGCGGCGGGCCCAGCTGGCACTCCCTCCCCCGGCACGACCGGTCGACTGCCGCACACCCCTCTCGACCGTGGCCGGGAAGGGGGGCGGCTCGCCCGGTGGCGCGATCCGTCGGGCCACCCGGGTACACCCGCGGCACCGCCACGGGCTCGGGACTCACCGCCCCGCGGTGCTCTGCGCGCCGTTCAGCCAGGCGAGCTTCTGGAGGAGGACGGCAGCGCGGGACTGTCCCTGCGCGCGGTGGCACGACGGGCCGGCGTCTCACCGACCGCTGCCTACCGTCACTACGCCGACCGGGACTCGCTCGTCTCCGCGGTCGCCGCCGAGGGGTACCGCGAACTCGCCGATCACCTCGCGGCGGTCCATCCCGCGCCTTCGACGCCCGACGACCTGGCGGCGGTGGCGGTTGTCTACGTGCGGTTCGCGCTCGATCACCCCGCTCCGTTCCGAGCGATGTTCGCCGAGCCCTGCGATCCCAGCAGCGCGGAGCGCGTGGCCGCGACCGCGGCGATCACCGAGTACGTGCAGGGGATCGTCCGCGACGCCTTCCCGATGGCGGACAATTCGGCCGCACTGGCGACCACGGTGTGGGCCCCGGTCCACGGTCTGGCGTTCCTGCACCTCGACGGCAAACTGGACAGCTCCACACCCGAGGTCGTCGCAGACCAGTCCGCGCCTCGGTGCACGCCCTGTTCAGCGTGATGCCCGCGACCACCCCGGCCAAGTGATCCCGGTGGCCGTCCGGGTTCCCCGGATCGCCAGTCAACCGCTGTGCTTGTCCGTGGTGACCCGGTGCCGGGCCGGCGCGGGACGCGTCCCCACCGTGATCTCCGTTCGGACACGGGGGCTTTCCGAACGGGTGGGTTGCCGTAGGCGTGCCGACCGCACTCCCCTGCCCGCGTTGCCTCAGCCGGGCACGACCTCGAAGCCGACCGACTCGGTGCCCGTCTGCCGCCAGTCCGTGGTGACGTCCGCCTTCAAGGTGTACGCCCCGGGCTCGTCCAAGCTGTCCTCGAAGTTGAAGAGCGTGATACCCGGCGGCCGGCACCGCCCGCTCGTCACACGCCGCACCACCTCGGAACCACGGCTCAGCGTCCACTTGACGTAGCACCCGCGGTCCAGCCGGCCGGTGTCGTCGTACACCTCGGTGTCGGCACCAGGCCGCGCCCCCGCGCGATAGGTGTCGGGCCCCGTTTTCCCGGACGAGCCCAGCTTGATCCGTACGACCAGCGGGCCCGTGTGCCCGGAGGTCTGAACGACGGCCGCTTCGGGAGTGTCCTCCTCGACGGGCCGAGTCACGGGATCACGCGTCGGCTCGGGCGCCTCCGGCTCCTCGTCCGGCGCGGACGTGTCCTCCTCCTGCGGAGGGAGCGTGTGCGCGGCATCCGGCGTGGGCAGGGCCGCGGAGGTGTCCGTTGCGGCGGGGCCCGCGACCGACGGCGGAGCGGGGTCCGCCCCCTTCAGCTCCTTCACGCCGACGATCAGGCCCACCACGGCGGCGACGAGGCTGATGATGACGATGACCGGGTGGTCGGCCAGGCTTCCGCGTGCGGTACTCATGGTGGTCCTCCCCCGTCGGCTTCCCCAGAACCCGTGCGACGTCCCTGACGCCCGGTGCCGATGGGGCAGACCATAGCGAATACGGCATCGCGCCGAGACCGGTTCCGCGGCTCCTCTCCCCGGCGTCCTCGACAGGCCGGCTGTCCCCCTCCCCCACTCACCGGGCCGTCAGCATCGCCATGGTGCACCCCAGGGTCCCGGCCCCGTGTTCCCTTTGTACGGCCCGCCGGTCGAGGGCACAGGTCAGAGAAGCACCAAAGGGGTGGGTGTGCTCACCCGGGTCCGCCCAGCAAGATCTTCCACACCCGGGTCGCGACCTGCAGGTTGAGGCGGTCCTCCACATTCGTGAGGTCATGGCCGCTGATCTCGCGGATGCGCTGGAGCCGGTAGCGAAGCGTGCTGCGGTGGATCGCGAGGGATTCGGCGGTCTCGGCGTAGTTGCCGCCGCAGTCGAAGTACCGAGACAGAGTCTCCACGAGCGCCGCACGGTGCCGGTCGTCGTAGTCGACAAGCTCTCCGAGCCATTCCCGGACGAACCCCTCCAGCTCCTGGTAGTCGTTCCCAGGGCCCAGGATGCGGTAGAGGCCAAGGTCGTCGAAGAACGTCGTGCCGTAGCGGCTCGGAGACCGGCGGCGTACCTCCAGGGCACGCAGTGCTTCCTGGTAGCGGCCGGGAATGCCCTCCGGGCTGTCACAGCGGGCGCTCACCCCGATCGTCCCGTCCGATGTGCCGGTTTCCCGAGCGAGCGTCTCGTACAAGGCATGGTCGTCGGGCTTGCCCTCGGCGACCAGGACCACGTGGTCGGAACGCCGGGTCACCAGTGACGGCAAACCCACGGCCGAAGCCGCCCGGCCCACGGCCCGCGCGAAAGCGTCGTCCGCGGCCCGGCTCCTCCACTGCACGACGACCACGTACTGGATGCGGTGCAGGTCGTGCCCGAACGCCTCGGACCGGGCGTAGGCGCTCGCCTCGTCCGTGCCCCCCAGGAGATCGTCGACCAGTTCGCGACGCAGTCGCAGCTCCAGCTCCGCCAGGTGGCGCAGATGCGACAGCTCCAGGGCGAGTGACGCGGCAGCCTGCTCCAGAGCGAACACGGTGTACTCGTCGGCCTCGTTCCGGGGATCGACCAGGGCGAGCACTCCGAGGACCTCACCGCGGGGGCGCACCAGGGAGACCAGTCGATCCTTGATGCGCACGGGCCCGCATCTCCGGGCGACCTCCTGGAGCATCTCTTCATGGCGTGCGGGGTCCGGTTCCGGATAGGGGTCGGGCCGGCCGGGGCCGGTCCAAGACCGCAGTCGGCCGAAGCGGTCCTCCACGAGCACCGGAAGTCCGGTGAGCTCATGCAGGGCACTGGTGACGGCCTCCTCGCCGCCGCCCGAGGCCGCCGCCTCGGTGAACGCGTCGTGCACGGCCCGCTCATATCCCGCCTTGACCACGAGGGAGATCAGCCGCTGCTGGAGGGTTGCTTGTTCTCGTCGGAGCCGGTGCAGCTCCAGCACGTCCTCCTGCTCGCGGCGGTGCGCGGCGGCGACCGACAGGGCCGCGGCGGTGAGGCGTACCAGCACGGTGAGCAGGAAGTGCTGGGCAAGGGTGGGCCGGGAACGAGACGTCACCACGAGGTAGCCGTACAGTCCACCGGGACCGTGCAGGGCCAGTGCCCGACCCCGTGACCGGCCGGGAACGGCCACGGGGCCGTCCCGCCCCGTCAGCTCTCGCACCGTCCGGTCGACGACCGACGGGTGGTCCGTCCCGCCCTGCGGGCTGGGCAGCAGCTGGCCGTGCACCCTGAGGTATCCGGCCTCAGCCCTGTACGGGCCGACGGCCGAGACGTGGTCCATGGCCAGGCGCAGGATCTCGCCCTCGTTCCGGGTGTCGAACAGGGCGCGGACGACTGTCAGCAGCTCGTGGGGAGACGGGGTCGCCCGGGTTGGGAAGGTACCGACGGGGCCCTCGCCGCGGGGCCGCCGGATGCCAACCGCTCGGCTCCGTGGGGGGCTGCCTTCGTGGCCGGGACGGCCTCGGGACATGTTCCGCGCCCAGCGGCCGACCATGGGATCACTCCCTTTCCCGAGCCCTCATGGAGGTGGGCGTACTCCACGTACCCCTTTGCGACCGGCTCACCCGAGGTCTTCGGAGTTTCCACTCGTGCTCGTGGGGGGACGGGCTCCGTCGTTCTTTGACCTGCCGGGCGCAGGCGTGGAGCTGCTCGGTTCGCCAGTCTGGGGCGTGCCGGGGGCCGCCGTGCATACCGGCAGGAAGGACTGGGCGATGACCGAGCAGCCGCGCAGGCCCGTTGCGACGTACGAGACGTACCACGAGGCCGAACGTGCCGTCGACCACCTGTCGGACCAGGGGTTCCCCGTGGAGAGGGTGGCCATCATCGGCCAGGACGTCCGCCTCGTCGAGCAGGTGGTCGGACGTCTGAACTATGGCCGGGCCGCCCTGCACGGTGCGGCGAGCGGGGCCCTTCCCGGTGCGCTGATCGGCTGGCTCTTCGGGTTGTTGAACTGGGTGGACCCGGTCGTCTCCGCCCTGCTCCTCGCCCTCTACGGCCTCATTTTCGGGGCGATCGTGGGCGCGCTGTTCGGTCTGCTGCTGTACGCCCTGCAGGGCGGCCGCCGGGACTTCACCTCGGTCCGCACGATGCAGCCCAGCCGGTACGAAGTCGTCGTGGACGAAGCGGTGGCCGATGAGGCCGTACGGCTGCTCCGCGGGCTTGAGACCACCGGCGACGGCGGACGTCCCGCTCATACATGAACGATCGGACCGCAGCTGCGGCGCATGCCGCCGCACCGGGAGGAGTTCCTCATGGCGAAGGCAGTGGGCATCGACCTGGGTACGACGAACTCGGTGATCGCGGTGTGGGAGGGTGGTGAGCCTTCGGTCGTGCCC
>NZ_JBEYXR010000033.1:20302-82785 GCF_040645135.1 Streptomyces sp. NPDC046859 | reverse complement strand
TTGTGCTCGCGGATGCCCTGCCACACCAGCCAGGCGCCGCCGATCTCGAAGAGAGCGGCGACGACGAACAGGGCAACGGAACGAGCGACAGTCATATCGGCCGACCTTACCGGCGGCCCGTGCCGCTGATCTTCAGCGGGTCGGCGGCCGCCGTGCAGCCGCATCCGCCCTCACCTGCACCCTTCGACGAGCAGGCGCAGGAGCCGCGGCGCCGGCCGAGCCACCAGGTCCCGGCGGCGAGTACGGCCAGGACGACGGCGAGGGCGGGCAGCCAGCCCACCACCGCGCCCGCCCCGGCGCCGACGACGCCCGCAGTGATCAGGACGGGCAGCGCGCAGCACGCCACGCAGGCAAGTGCGGCCAGGCTCCCGAGCGCCTTCGAGGCGCGCTCGCCCGGGCGCACGACTTGTAGTTGACCGCGACCGCGCGCACCGTGGGCGACCTCTGTGTGTGGGGAGGACGGCAAACTGATCCTGGCGGACATCCGCATGCGCGACAGACCCCCACGTGCGTGGGGAAGGCACTTTCACCGTGCGTGCCGCGAACCCGATGGTGGAAACCCCATGTGCGTGGGGAAGGCGCGAGCCAGGCTGCGACGTTGACGGGGACGGCGGTGGAACCCCCATGTGCGTGGGGAAGGCACGTCGATCGGATTCACGAAGAGGCCGGGCCAGGTGGAACCCCCATGTGCGTGGGGAAGGCCCTTAACCACCTGCGCTTTTGGAGAGCGGCAAGGTGTCTTTGGCGTACTTTACCTGAGCTGACTGTCGGGTGGCGGTGCTCGCGGTCATCCAGGCCGCTTATGGCCGGCCGGTGGTGGCCGCAAGCGAGGTAGACGGGTGTCGCGGTGCGGCGACGGGCCGCGGGCTCTCGCCTCGGCGAGCAGCTCTATGTCACAACGAGGCGCTCTGCTTGCTTATAGAGGAGGAGTGCGGCGCGACGGACGCCGCCCTGGGACATAGGGGCTGGGTATGGATCCCATGACGACAGCGGCTGCGACGGGACTTGCCGCGGCCAGTTGCCTCCTTCGGCTTGGTCACCGCTGGATCCGGCTCCGCGCGCAGATACGGCGCGCGGAACTCGACCAGCACGGGTTGTCGGAGCGGACCCGGTCGCTGCCACCGGGCAGCCGACTCATCGAGAGGACCGCGCATCACGACGTCGACATCTTGATCGGCGGCACGGCTGCCAGCCGTTCCACGAGGTGATGCGTGCCATGACCATCGAGCAGCCGCTCTCGCCCGTCCACGCTACGGCCGAGGAGACACCGCCCCCCTCTACCCCCATCCGGCGTGACGACTTCAACTCCTTCTACACGCGGGAGATGAGCGCGGTCACGGTGTTCCTGATGCACCAGGGAGCCACCCCCTACGAAGCGGCCGACGCCGCCCACGAAGCCATGGCCAAGCTCCTGCCGGACCTGTGGCGCGCTCTGGACCACCCACGGACCTGGTTACGGGTAACTGCCCAACGCTGCTACTGGCGCCAGAGCAACACCCGCGCCACCCCCACGGACCCGATCCCGGATCGCGCCGGCGGCACATGCCCCCTCACCACCGTGATCATCTCCGAATCCCAGCACACCGTCCTCGACGCCCTGCGCCAATTGCCACCCACCATGCGCACCGTCATGGCCTGGGACATTGACGGGTTCACTTACACGGAGATCGCCGAAACCCTGGCTATGAGCCCCGCCGCCGTACGACAGAACATCAGCCGCGCCCGCAAGCGACTCATCACCCTCCTCGACCTCTGACCGTCAATCCTCGACCCCACCAAGGGGGATGCACATGAACGACCACATCATCGGCGAGAGCGGCAGCAACGACGCCGAACAGCTCCTGGACCAACTCCTGGCCCATCACCGCACCCACCTGACGAACGCTGTCGCCGACGCCCTGGACACCAGCACAGGCAGCACCGCCCTGTCCCCCCTGCGCCGCGAAATCTTCCACGGCATCAAGCCCTTCAAGCTGGCCGCTACGCCCCCCGGCTGCACGTCCAGCAGCCACACGGCCGACCCCACCCCGCCACCGGCGGCGGCCAGCCGACTTCAGGACGTCCTTACCCGACTTTGCGACATCAGGCTGACGATGGAAAAGGTCCGCGCCGGCACTGGTACATCGACCGACCTCCAGACCAGGGCACAGACAGTGCTCACCAGGCTGCAGCACCTGCACACCGGCCTCCAGACACGCAGCCTCACCCACGACCAAGCGCGCATACTGTTCGGGCAACTGAAGGAGCAGGCCGCACACATCGGCACATCGATGCTGGGACTGCACACCCCACTGCCACGCCACATGGTCGAGGAATGGCTCCGAACCACCGGCTCCCTCGGAAACATGGAACGCACCGTTCTGCACCTGCTCAGGGACGCCGACGACAACGTCCCCACCCAGGGCTGACCTGGGTAGACCCCGCCACCCCCGATGTCGTGGCTCGCCGACATCGACAGCGCCACCCGCGTGAGGAAGACCGCCTAGGCTGGCCGCCTTGGCGATGCTGGACGGACCCCCACGTGCGTGGAGAGGATTCCCTTGGGTGGTCAGGTGCGCCCTGACGCCGGGCGTGGTCAAAGGCCCGACGGACCCCCCACGGGTCTGGGGAAGACGTCGAGCGGACCTTCGGCAGTATCAACACCCTGGACAGACCCCACGCGTGTGGGGAAGACAGGCAAGCCATAGGGCTCCTGCGGCGGATGGCGGACAGACCCCCATGCGCGTGGGGAGGGCATCGCTGGTATCCCGTCTTTCCCCGCATGCTGGACAGACCCCCACGAGTGTGGGGAAGGCTGGCCGGATTCGACGATGGTGGCGGGGATCCGCGGCAGACCCCCACGCGTGTGGGGAGGGCGTTGGCCTCGTCGTCATCATGATCCAGAAGGGCACACCCTTACGCCTTGTAGGGAAGGCCGCGTATCGCCCAGCTGGGCGCCCTGCTGCACGGCTGATCCCCACGCGGGTGGGGAAATGATAGGTCCCTGAGTGGCTCACGATGACCAGCAGGGGCGCACCCTCACGGGATGAGGAAACCGGCGAAACCCGGATCCTAGGCTACACGCTGTCTTGCCAGGGACGTGTTCTATGGAGGGGCTCTGCATGCGGCAGGATGTGCAGCAACCTTCCTGATCCCAGGGGTGGTTGGCGCATGGCGGGAGCGTTCGGTGGGGGTGCGGGAGGATGCCCGGCGCGGCGGGATCGATCTGTCGCCGTGGGGGAAGTTCGACCGCGGGGCGTGGGCGGTGTATCCGTTGCTGTTTCATCTGCTGGATGTCGCGGCGCTCGCGGGCGTGGTCTGGGATCGGTACCTGACCTGCGGTCAGCGTCGGATGATCGCCGCCGGGCTGGGGCTCACGCTGGTCGAGGCGCGCTCTCTGGTGATGTTCATCGCCGGCCTGCACGATCTCGGCAAGTTGTCGGCGTTCCAGGAGCAGGAGGCGTATCCCTGGGCCCGGGTCAGCGACACTCTGCGCGCGGGCACCTGTGACTGGCAGCGTATGCCGCATGAGCGGGCGTCCATGCACAGTGTGCTGCAGCTGCTGGCCGAGGCCGGCTACCCTGCGGACACCTCCGACAGCCCCGGAGTGCTCGTCGCCCAGATCCTGGGCGGCCACCACGGCCGGTTCCTGCAGGTCGACATCGACGGTGCGGCCAAAGCCTCCCGGGTCAACCTCGCCCTGGGCGGGTCGGCCTGGCAGGATCTGCGCCGCCGCTACTTCGCCCTGCTGCGCCATGTGACGGGCGCCACGATGGTGCCTTCGGACGTGTCGGTGCCGGCGGCTGTGCTGATCACCGGGATCGGCATCATCGCGGACCGGCTGGCCAGCCAGCGCCACTACTGGCTGCCCAAGGCCCAGGCGCCCGCCTTCGGCGCAGGCGAGCACTTCGCCCAGGCCGTCCGGGACGCCCCCGCCGTGGTCGAGGAGTCCGGGCTGCCCCGGATCACCTTGCCGCAGGTGCCTTTCACCCAGGCCCACGGCGGCCTGGAGCGGCCGAACGCCCTGCAGGCCTCGGTCATCAGGCAGCTCGCTCCGGTGGTGGGGGAGAAGGGGGCCGGCATCCTGGTGGTCACCGATGCCACCGGAGGCGGAAAGAGCGTCACCGCGCTGGAAGCAGCACGCATCTTCAACGCCTGCGGGGACACGGCCGGCATTCTGTGGCTGCTGCCGACCATGGCCACCACCGACGCCGCCTACGACCTCCTCGAGGCCTACGTCGCGGCCCACCATCCCGAGCACGCCCCGGTCTCCCTGGTCCACAGCCACAGCTTCGACAACACCGCCTACAGCGACCACCGCCTGGCCGCCCACGAACCCTCCACCAGCGACGCCTACTGGCCCGACAGCGACGATGACGAGGGCAGGCCGGCTGCGGGGGAGCGGCCCGAGGAACGCGTGACAGTGCCCGACGGCTGGCTGCGCGGCTGGGACAGGGCCCTGCTGGCCCAGTTCACCGTCGCCACCCACGACCAGGCCCTCATGGCCGCCCTGCCGGTCCGCTTCAGCGCCCTGCGCATGCTGGCCCTGTGCGGGCGGACCGTCATCGTCGACGAAGTCCACGCCCTGCCCCCGTTCATGCGGCAGACACTGTTCCGGCTGCTGCACTGGCTGGGCGCCCTGGGCTGCCCCGTGGTGCTGCTGTCCGCGACCCTGCCCGGCCACATCAGCGAACAACTCGTCCGCAGCTATCTCGACGGCGCCGGCCACCCGCCCCCCGCAACAGCCCACCTGGACTGCCGGCCCTCCTATCCGGGCTGGCTCTACGCCGCCGCCTCGGACGCCTCCCTCACTCGCATCGACCCGGCCGCGGCCGACGCCCACGCCGACCGCCACCGCCGCCGCGCCGACGTCCGTCTCCACTCGGTGCGCCACCCTTCCTGCACCGACCCCGAAGACACACCCGCCCGGGAGAGCCGCCTGGAGCGGATCACTCAGGAGATCGCCCCCGTCGCCCGCTCGGGCGGCTGCGCGGCGGTGTACTGCGCCACCGTGGCCGACGCCCAGACCACCTACACGCATCTGCGTACCGTCCTCGACTGGCCGGACGAAGGCCCGGACGGCCAGTTGCTCCTGCTACACGCCCGCCTGCCCGGCCACCAACGCGAAGCTTTCACCCGCCGAATCCGCACCGCCCTCGCCTCGGCCGGCGAGCGTCCCGGGCGGCTGGTGGTCGTCACCACCACCCTGCTGGACATGAGCCTCGACATCGACGTCGACGTCATGGTCAGCGACCTGGCGCCCCTGCACACCCTCCTGCAACGCCTGGGCCGCCTGTGGCGCTTCGACCACATCAAGCGCCCCGACCGGCTGTCCGGCGACCACCCCCGCCTGATCGTCCTCGAACCCACCGACCACCGCCGCCGCACCCTCCTGCCGCCCGCCTGGCGCCCGTTGGACTCCCCGTTCCTGCCGCTCGCCACCGCCGCCTACCTCGCCCGACGGCCCGAGCAGCCGCTCACCCTGCCCGACGACGTGCAACAGCTCGTGGAAGCCGTGCACGGAGACGCCGACGCCCTGACCCGCACCGACGCCGCCCTGCGCCGCAGCCACACCCTGCACCAGACCCGCACCCGCACCGAGGAACACCACAGCGCCCTGCACCTGGTCCCTGCCTGGCACGACACCCTCTCGCTGTCCGACCTGCACCGTCAGAACCTGCACCCCCGCGAGGCCGCCACCCGCCTGGGCGCCATGCCCCGCCGCCTCCTGCCCGTCTACCGCACGCCCGGCGGCCGCCTCACCTTGGACGCGGCCGGCACCCGGCCGCTGCCCGAGCACCGCAAACCGACCACCGTCCAGATCCGCACGATCCTCCAGCACACCCTGCCCGTCCCCGCCGCCTGGGTCGCCGGCCGCACAAGAGACCACCACATCCCCGCCTCCTGGCGCAGCCACGCCCTCCTCGCCGACCTCGTCCTGCTCCCGCAGGACGCCGGCGTGCCCTCCCGGCCGGTGCGCTTCGGCCGGCACCGTCTGCAACTCGACGACACCCTGGGACTGGTCCACGCCGAGGACTGAGCCCGCCTCCCCACCCCGCGCCGCCCGCCTGAACTCCCCTCGCCAGCATCGCCGTTGGAAGGAGGGCCGGATCTTCCTGCCCGAGGCACGCAGCGGCGCGAGGCCAGAAGGCGGAAGACCGCGACTTCTCATTCCAGGACCAGGGCTTCTCATCCGATGACACCTGCTGCGGGCTGGGACAGGAATGCCTGGCATCCGAGCGAGAACCGGCAGTGAAATCGAATGAGAAGTGACCGTCGCCGAACCGTCGGCACGGATTGAGGAGTGCGGTCCGGAAATGACTTACATTCAAAAAAGGGGCACCGACCGGTAATTTCCGGCTGAACTATGTGGTTCGGGAGCTGCTTGTCTATAGATAATATGGAAACGCGGAGCCGGACTCGTATTCGCGTCCGGTCTCGCGCGCCCTGCCTGCTGCGCTGTGTGCACCGCACCCTTGGTGTCCCCGTGCAGCGGGGGTGGCACGTCGGCGTGGCCTGACCCGGGCCCTACGCCCTGACCGCCCGCCCCCTTCCTTTCTTTCCAGCCGCCCTGGTGCGCTCCTTGTGTCATGGCCCGCGCAGAAATCCCGCTCCGGCGTGCGAGTCCTCCCGAAATCCATCTCTTGTTCGCACCCGGTAATGGATCCTGTGTGTCTTCCCCGCATTTTGAGACCGACAAAGAACCGTGCATTCCCGTCCTCCTCCCGGACGGACGCCAGGAGGAGCTGGGGTGGCGGGACGTACTGCTGCGCGCCCACCTCATCAAGGACCTGGCACTTTCCCTCCCGCCGGCGGCATCAGCCGTCCTGCGCCTGCTCGTTGTGATGGCCGCACGGGTCAGCGGCCTGGACGCACGAGGACAGCGACGCATGACGGCACGTCAGTGGGCCGCCCGACGACGGGAATTACTGGCGCGTCGCGCCGGGTTCGACCCCGACGCCGTTCACGCCTACTTCGACGCCTACATCTGGGACCTGTTCCACCCGGTGCGGCCGTTCCTGCAAGACCCGAGACTCGCCGGCCAGTGCCCGCAACGCGCCGGCGTCAACAAACTGGTCTTCGGCCGCCCCGAAGGCAACAACCTTTCCTGGCTCAGCCCGCACTCCGACACCGACCCGCAGCCGGTACCCAGCGCCCAGGCGCTGTGGCACATGCTCATCCACCACTACTACGGTGCAGCCGGCCAGTGGTCCGTGCGCACGGTCGAGGGACGCTCCCTCAACCGGGCGAAAGCCGGCCCACTGCGCTCGAGCCTGTCCTTCCACCCCCTGGGCCGGACCCTCTACGAGACCCTCCTGGCCGGCATCCCCAAGCCCGACCCGTCCTGGCCGGACCAAGTGGACCACTGCCCGTGGGAGGAACCGCTGCCCCACCCAGACCCTGACGACGACCTTGACCCCCCAGAGGACGCCGGCCCCGATGCCGCCCCACCGCAGGTGTCCTCACCAGGCCGTCTGCTGACCGGCCGCTCGCGTCACGCCGTCCTGCTCATTCCGACGCCGGACGGACGCCACGTGGTCGACGCCTACCTGACCTGGGCCACCCAGAAGAAGCTCCCCGCTCTCGACCCGTACCTCATCCATCACATTCATGCGGACGAGCCCGTCACCCGACGCCACCGACCACGCCGGGCGGACGCCGACCGGGCCGTGTGGCGGGACCTGGACGCGCTGCTGCTGGCGGGTGACGAGGACGACCGCAAAGGCACCCAGGCCAAGAGCGGAAAGGGCCGCTACACCGTCCAGCGGCCCGACGCCTTCACGACCCTCAACGATCTGCCGCCTGACCTGCGCGCTGCCCTGCGGGTGCGGGTCTACGGATTCGACCAGGACGGCAAGACCAAAAACCGCACCTGGTACACGGCTCTGACCCCGCCGATCTGGCCCTGGATGCAGGAATGCGACCCGGCCGCGGCCGAGCGGGTCGCCCAATGCCGCAAAGCCGCCGAGGAAATCGGCGCCCACCTCGACCGCCTCTCCCAGGACGCCTGGAAGCAGACCACCAACTCCGCCAGCCCCCGGCACCTGCCGCCCTGGACCCGCAGCGCCCGCACCCTGTACTGGCCCCGGGCCGAAGCAACCTTCTTCAACCTACTGAAGGAACCCGACCGCAGCGCCCGTGCCGCGTTCGCCGCAGACGCCATCGACGCCCTGCGCACCGCCACCCGGCCTGCGATCGCTCAGCACTTCCGCGCGGCCGAAGCCGTGGCCACCGCCCTGGCCCAGCTACGCCTGTGCAGCCGCTGAGCCTGCCCCACCACATCCCTGTCTGCCCACTCGTTCTCGCCGCCCTGTCGGAGGCTGCCGCCCCCATGCCCGTCACCACCGTGCAACGCCGCGCCCATTACGACGACTTCGTCCACCAGGTCGTCACCCTGTGCGCGCTCAACGGCATCCGAGCCGACCTCAAGTCGGGCTTCGGACGGCCCGTCGCAGAGTGCCCCCGGATGCCAGAGCACCTCACCCGGCACATCGCCGGTTTCGGAGCACGCCGCGCCCACTACACCGTGGCCTCACTCATCGCCCTGCACCGCGACCTGCCCCACCAGCAAGGCCCCTACACGCCGGAGCAGCCCGCCCCGGGCAAGGACCAGGACGCCACCACACCGACTGCGAACACAGCCCCACAATCCGTCCCGCCGGGTTCGCCGACAGTGGCGAGCACGGCTGAGCGGCCCTGGCGCCGCCGTCCCGATCTCGGCACCCACCTCGCCATCGCCGTGGCCCGCTACGGCTTCAAGGAAGCCACCATGACCAGCCGCGTCAAAACTCTCACCCGGCTCGACACCTCGCTGCTGCACCCCAGGCTGTGGACCCTGACCGGTCACCTCAACAGCCGCGGCGCCGCCCGCCTCGACTTCGCCGTCCTGCTGGAGGACCTGGCCTGGTGGGACGACGACCAGCCCGAGATCGCGGCTCGCTGGCGCGAGAACTACTTCCTCACCCTGAACACCCTGACCTCCAAGGAGCAGTGACATGACCGCCTACGCCCCCGCCCGCTACGCCGACTTCCACATCCTGCACCCGCTGCCCGCCTCCCTCCTCAACCGAGGAGAGGACGACCTGCCCAAGACATTGCTGCTGGGCGGCGTGGTCCGCGCCCTGGTGTCCTCACAGTCCTGGAAGCGGGCCGTGCGCCTGCGCCTGGAGGACGTCCTGGACGAGCACGCCGCCCGCACCCGCATGCTGCCCCTGCGGGTAGCCGACGCCCTGCGCGGGGCCGGCTGGCCCACCGAACTGGCCGCCTTCGCCGGAACCCAGATCGTGCGCTCGGCCACCACGGAAGGCCTTAAGACCGAGGAAAACCAGCGTGGCATCACCTCGGCCACCCTCTACCTGCCGCGCGACGTCCTCGACGACCTCACCGACCTGTGCAGCGAGCACCGCCCGCACCTCGAGGAAGCCCTCGCCAAGGAAACCGCCGCACACGCCACCCCGGCCAAGGGCACCCGCAGGAAACCCAAGGCGGAGGCCGTTCTGCCCACGCCCAGGGTGGCTTCCGTGATCCGCCGGCGCACCGCGACCATCAACCTCTTCGGACGCATGCTCGCCGAGGTCCCCGACGCCCACGTCGACGGCGCCGTGCAGATGGCACCCGCCTTCACCGTCCATGCCAGCTCACCCCAGCCCGACTACTTCACCGCCGTCGAGGACTGGGCCGCCCCGAACGAGAACGGCAGCGCCCATCTGCAGACCGCGTTCTTCACCACCGGCCTGCTCTACCGCTACGCCACGGTCAACCTCACCGAACTGACCCGCAACCTGAACGGCGACCACGACCAAGCCCTGCACCTACTGCGGCTGTTCGCCGACGCCTTCATCGACGTCATGCCCGGCGCGAAGAAGACCTCCACCGCCCCGCACACCTACCCCCACCTGGTCCACTACGCGATCCGTGACCGCCGCCCCGTCTCCTACGCCGGCGCTTTCGAACAACCCGTCAAGCACGCCCCCGGCGGCGGCTACACCGATCCCGCCATCGCAGCCCTGTCCCAGCACGCCGCCGGGCTGAACCGGCTGCTGGGCACCCGCCGCCTCCTCGGCTGCGGCTACGCCACCCTGCACCCCGACCCCGTCGACCACCTCGGCACCGCCCACTCCGGCCTCGACGATCTCATCGACGCCCTCACCGAAACCGCCGCCGCGCCCACCGGGGCTGCCCTCGTATGAACGGCATCCTCCTGCGCCTGGGCGCACCGCTGATGTCATTCGGGGAACACGCCGCCTTCCACTACCGCGACACCCTCCCCTTCCCCTCCCGCTCCGCCCTCATCGGCCTGTTCGCCGCCGCCGACGCACGCCCCCGCAGCGAAGCCCTCGCCCCCGACCCGGCCACCGGCCAAAACCCCTACACCGACCTGACGTTCACCGTCCGCGTTGACCGCCCCGGCACCCGGCACACCGACTACCACACCGTGGGCGGCGGCCGCCCGCACCGCCAAGGCCTGCGCACCAGCAGTGGCGCCTACCGCTCCCGCGAGAAGTCCACCCTCATCACCGAACGGGTCTACCTCGCCGACGCCGTCTTCACCCTCGCCGTCCAAGGACCCGACCCATTCCTGGAACACCTCCTGAAGCGGCTCGAACAACCCGCCTTCGGCCCCTACCTCGGCCGCCGCGCCTGCCTGCCCAACGAACCCCTCGTCCTTGGCGGCCCACATCCCGACCCCATCGGTGAACTCCTCCACCACGTCCCCCTCAGCCTCACCACACCACCGCGCACCGGCCAGGCCACCGTGCCCGTCGCCTTCGTCTGGGAACACCCGCCCTCCCACGTGCCCGCCGCGCACAGCGAACGCGAAGTCGCCGACGTCCCCCACGACTTCACCCCCACACGCCGCTTCCACAAGATCCGCCGTACCTGGCACACCACCGAAGACCTGCCCACCGCCCTGTACGCCCCACCCCCCGCACTCACCGAACTGACCGCCTACATCCACCAGGACGCGACCCCATGACCAGCACCCCGACCGCCCCCCTCACCACCACAGCGACACTGACCCGCATCCGCCTCAACCGCCGCAGCCAGGCCGCCCGCCGTGACCTGGCCGACGCCGTCAGCCTGCACAAGAGCGTGATGCTCCTGGCCCCCGACGACCTCGGCGAAAACCCCCGGCAGCAGGCCGGCCTGCTCTTCCGCCTGGAAGACGCCACCGACGACACCCCACCCACCCTGCTCGTCCAGTCCCACCAGCCGCCCGACCTCACCCGCCTGCCCCACCGCTACGGCACCGCCGAGACCCGCCCCCTGCACCCCATGTTCCAGGCCCTCACCCCCGGCCGAGCGGTGCGCTACCGCATCACCGCCAACGCCAGCGCCGCCCGTCGCGTCCTGGACGATCACCACCCCGTCGACAACAAGCACGGCCAGAAGATCGTCGCGCTCTACGGCGACGACGCCCTCGCCTGGTGGCAGCGCCGCGCCCACCAAGCCGGCCTCACCCTGGCCACCACCGACATCACCCCCGCCCGCTTCCCCCGCCGACGCCCCCGCGCCGACAAGCCCGGCGAACAAGCCCACCGTCCCGGCCCCCTGCACGCACTGACCCGCTTCGACGGCCTGGCCACCATCACCGACCCCCACCAACTCAGCCACGCCCTGCTCACCGGCATCGGCCGCGGAAAGCCCTACGGCGCCGGCCTGCTCACCCTCGCCCCTGCCTGACCCACCCGCGCCCCGACGACCCACCACCCCAAGGAAGCCCCCCGAAAACCCATGCCCGCCACACCACCACCCAACGGCCCCTACGACCTCACCTCCCTGCGCGCCGCCGCCGTACGCCGACTGCTGCGCCTGCGCGCCGCAGACCGCCTCGCTCACCACGATGTCCGTACCGTCGCCGCCGGGTTCGACGTCCACTGGCGCACGGTGCGCCGCTGGATGGACAACGCCGACGCCCACCACGGCACCTACACCCCGAAAGGCCGCCGCCACTTCACCCTCACCCCAGCCATGCACGAAACCCTGGCCCGATGGAACGGCAACGCGGCAGCCACCTACCGCGAACTCATCGACGACAACATCTTCGGCAGCCCACCCCGCATCTCCCAGGCAACCTTCTACCGCGCCGTAGACCGTGAACTCACGCCCGGCCAGCGTGCCGCCCTCAAAGGGGGCGAAGCAGCCCGCCGCCGACACGACGTGCACGCCCTACGCCCGCACGGCAACCGCAACGACGTCTGGGAGACCGACCACGTCGAAGCGTCCGTCTTCATCAACGTCGACGGACGCCGCAGCAAACCCGGGATCACCTGGTTCATCGACCACACCACCGCCGTCATCTGCGGGCTGGCCATCACCCCCCACCAGCCCAGCCAGGACGCCATCCTGGCCGCCGCCCGCGACGCCATCCTCTGCACCGATCACCACCGGCCCTTCGGCGGCATCCCCCGCAAGATCCGCACCGACCGCGGCCGCGACTTCCTGGGCAAAAGCGTGGACGAGGCGTTCAAAAAGTTCGGCACCGAACTGATCGTCCTGCCGCCCTACAGCCCTCACCTCAAAGGCACCGTCGAAGCCGTCAACGGCGCCATCAAACACATGCTCTTCAAAGGACTACCCGGCTACGCCCACACCCCGAGAAGCCGCCGCGACCGCCGCGGCCAGCCCCTGTGGGCCCTTAACGAACTCCTCGACTACGAAACCTTCGTCACCGTCGTCCTTGACTGGGTGGACTGGTGGAACAACGACCACACCATCGCCCGCCTGAACCGGCGCACCCCCGCCCAAGCCTGGCACGCCGACCTCACCCCCATCGACACCCTCGACCCCGCAGATCTGCACACCTACACCCTCACCGACGCCGGCCCACCCCGGAAGATCACCAGCAAAGGCGTGCGCTGGAAAAGCGCCTACTACGTCGGCGACTGGATGCACGGCCACTCAAGCGCCGGCGAGATGGTCCGCCTGCGCCACGAACCGCACCACTACCACCGCGTCGAGCTCTACGACGCCGACACCCTCACCTACCGCGGCCCCGCCTTCCGCAGCGACGAAATGAGCCCCCGCCAAGCCCGCGCACTGCGCAACGCCCGCCGACGCGAAGCCGACCGCTACGCCGCCAAAGCCCGCCGAGCACGCAAGAACGCAACCC
Organism: Streptomyces sp. NPDC046859; assembly: GCF_040645135.1. Lineage (NCBI taxonomy): Bacteria > Bacillati > Actinomycetota > Actinomycetes > Kitasatosporales > Streptomycetaceae > Streptomyces > Streptomyces sp. NPDC046859. The sequence continues at coordinate 69,692 of NZ_JBEYXR010000033.1, read as the reverse complement.
CCCGCTACGCCGCCACCAGCGTCGCTGCCGCGCCCGAGCCCCTCAACCGGCTCACCGCCGGCCAGGCAGCCGCCCAGCTACGCGAGCTGCAGACACCGGAAGGTCAGCTGCAGGTCGAGGCCCGGCCCGACCTCCTCAACCGGCCCCAGCCCGACTCCGCCCGCTGGACCAAGCCTCGGCCCGACCCCAAACCCAAGGACACCGAATGACCCACCCGACCACCCCGCCCGAAAACCAGTCGACCGTCGGCCCGAACTACCACTACATGGGCCTGCCCGGCGCCCGCGCCATGCTGACCCAGGCCAGCGCAGAGACCTACGCCAACCTCCACACCACCCTCAACGCCGACGCCGGCAAGGGCGCCATCATGTGCATTCACGGCGGCGTCGGTCTGGGTAAGACCTTCGCCGTCAACAGCCACCTCGACGACCTCGCCCCCCACACCACTCTGCGCATCAAAGTCGGCTCCGCCAAAATCCAGGCCCTGCGCGCCGCCCTGTACAAAAAGCTCGACCTGCCCGGCGAGGCCCCCCTCAACAGCACCCGCTGTGAAGCCATCCTCAAGGAAGCCCTCTCGGAGACCCCACGTGTCCTTGTCGTCGACGAAGTGCAGTGGCTCGACACCAGAGCCTTCGAATTCATCCGCGAACTCTGGGACGACGAAGACACCCGCCTCGCCGTCGTCCTGGTCGGCGCCGAGACCTCCTACCGGAAGATCAAGAACCGTCCGGCGCTGGATTCCCGCATCCTCGTCTGGCAGCGTTACAAACCCCTCACCCCAGCCGAAGTCCTCACCATCATCCCCGAGTACCACCCGCTGTGGGCGGACGTACCCCCAGACGAACTGCTATGGATCGACGACGCCGCCTGCCACGGCAACTTCCGCCAGTGGGCCAAAGTCACCTACCTGCTCCGGGAACAGCACGGCGGCCCCGGCTCGAAGGGAGCCGGTAGCACGGGTCCGACGAACTCGCCCACTCCATGCGGCGCGGCCACACCGCTCCCTCCTTACAGCCGGGACATCGTGCGCGCCGTCCTTAGCCGCCTTGACCCCACCCAACGTCACACCGACTGAAGCGCTGCCTCAGCATCTGGACGCATCCGCACCGCCACCGGCAGCTATCCGATACTCCAATGCCCGGTGACCCTGAAGGTAGGGGAGTGGCTGGCACACTCACCCCCCCCGGAGGAGTCCTGTGGGTGTCACCGGATCGTGCTTCCTGGCCTCGAGATCGGCACTGACGCGTAGTGCTCAACCGTCACTGACATGAACGACGAATGGCCACGTCATTCTCGTGCAGACCTCCATCGCATGCGCTGAGTTCGTGCTGCTCAGAGGCGTGCAAGCAGGCGGTTGACGGGGAGGCGAACCGCGGATTTCCGACCCACAGCCGGCCCACGCCCCACCCGGTCGTCCCAACTCGCCCTGCGAGAAGGCCACGCGCCTGGTCGTGCGGGACTGTAAGACGTTCGGTGTAACTCCTGATCAAGGAAGATGCACCGATGACCAGTGAGAACGTGTCCGAGGCCCAGTCCGTCGAGATGCCTGAGCCGCAGCCGTCGAAGGCGGTGGACGACCAGCTCATCGACGAACTGGTGGGCCGGGCCCAGGTCGAGGGCCTGCAGTTGACGGGCGAGGGCGGGCTGTTGCAGCAACTGACCAAGCGGTTACTGGAGTCCGCCCTCGAGGGCGAGATCACCGACCACCTCGGCTATGACAAGCACGACCCGGCCGGCAAGAACGGCGGCAACTCCCGCAACGGCACCCGCGGCAAGACCGTGCTCACCGAGGTCGGACCGGTCGAGATATCCGTGCCCCGCGACCGGGACGGAACCTTCGAGCCGAAGATCGTGCGCAAGCGGCAGAAACGCCTGTCCGGCGTCGACGAGATGGTGATCTCTCTGTCCGCGAAGGGCCTGACGACCGGCGAGGTCCAGGCCCACCTCGCCGAGGTCTACGGGGCCGACGTCTCCAAGCAGACCATCTCCACCATCACCGACAAGGTCATGGACGGCATGGCCGAGTGGCAGAACCGGCCCCTCGACGTCGTCTACCCGGTCGTCTTTATCGACGCGATCCACGTGAAGATCCGCGACGGTGCGGTGGCCAACCGGCCGATCTACGTGGCTCTCGCCGTCACCACAGAGGGCCGACGGGACATCCTGGGCCTATGGGCCGGCGACGGCGGTGAGGGCGCCAAGCACTGGATGCACATCCTCACCGAGATCAAGAACCGCGGCGTGAACGACGTCCTCATGCTCGTCTGCGACGGTCTCAAGGGTCTGCCCGACGCGGTCGAGACCGTCTGGCCCAGGACGATCGTGCAGACCTGTGTGGTCCACCTGCTGCGGAACTCCTTCCGCTATGCCGCCCGCCAGGACTGGGACAAGATCGCTCGTGTCCTCAAGCCCGTCTACACCGCGCCGGCCGAAGAGGCCGCCCTGGAGCGGTTCGCTGAGTTCGCCGACGCCTGGGGCAAGAAGTACCCGGCGATCGTCCGGCTCTGGGAGAACGCGTGGGAAGAGTTCACCCCGTTCCTCCGCTTCGACACCGAGATCCGCCGCATCGTCTGCACCACGAACGCGATCGAGTCCGTGAACGCCAGGATCCGGCGGGCGGTCAAGGCACGCGGGCACTTCCCGAACGAGACCGCCGCCTTGAAGTGCGTCTACATGGCCATCATGAGCCTGGACCCCACCGGCAAGGGCCAGGCCCGCTGGACCATGCGCTGGAAGACCGCCCTGAACGCCTTCGACATCACCTTCGACGGCCGACTCTCCGCAGCCCGTCAGTAACCCCAACCACCCTGGTTACACCGCTCGTTTGACAGACCCGGTCGTGCTGGGCGCGCCGGACGTGAAGGAGGAGTGCCCGTTGAGATCGTCCTGCTGGACGTCGCTGGCCTCCCGGTGGAAACAGCGTCCGTGCGGCGGTCCCGCCCGGCTGTGTCGTGGCCGTTGCGACCAACTTCCGTGAGAGTGACAGAGCTGGCTTTAGGGCCGGGGGCGACCTGGCAGGATGGAGGAGATCACGGGGAGTGGGGGAGTGATGAGCGGGTACCGCGAGTTCGTCTACCTGTCGGACGCGAAGCTGCAGCAGTTTGCGCCGCCGCGGAGGTTCACTCTTCCCGGTGCTGTGCGGCTGAACACGCCTGTGGGCGGTGTTGATGTCGAGGCGCCGGCAGCGGACATCGATCGTGATCGGATGCGGCAGCTGAAGCGGCTGGACAAGTACCTGGGCGAGAGGGCTGAGTGGTTCGCCCAGCCCGGACTGCGTCCGGCGCAGTGGGTCTGGTTCGAGGCGCCGCTGCGCTGTGTCGCACTGCCCGGCGACTATCAGCACATGGTGCTCTTCGCGGACCCCGCTCCGGGAGAAGAGCCCGACTACGAGCAACAGACGGGCTGCCGGCTGCTGCTGCACGGATCATCCCGCCACCTGCGAGGCATCCCGCCTGCTGAGGTGGAGGCCCGTGCACTGGAAGGCATCGATGGCGGCTCCAGCTTCGCCACGACGTTCCTGACAACTGCCGGGCAAGCGGTACGCGCTCTGTCCTTGGAACATGAGGCAACCGCCGAGGGCGTAACGCCTTCGCCAAGTGAGCTGAACGGGGCGGGCGTACGCGAACTCCTGGGAGCGATCGACGCCCGTCACAGCCAGTTGCCTGGAGCCTGGATGTCCGGGCTGGCCCGCGTCACCCGCGAGCTGCCGGCCACCGGCGCGGAAACTCGCTGTGTGGTGGCCAGCCCGCTGAGCGTGGAGTACATGCACGACCTGCGGTGAGCGACAGACGCACGGTGTACTGACGATGAAAGGAACTGCGCGGTGAACGATTCCGCCCTGCCTGACACGATGCGGTATGTGCGGAATCACCTCATGCACTTCTACAGGCCCTGGATCGATACGGCCGACGTTGCTCACCGCTCCGGTGAGGAGCGGGAGACGGTCTTCCTTTCCCGGGCTTTGGCCGCCCAGGCCGTCAGCATGCTCACCGGCTGCGGTCCTGAGGAGGCCGCCGCGTCCGTCGTGGACGGCCCCGGCGACTCGGGCATCGACGCCATCGCGTTCTCCAAGGGCGGCTCGGACATCTGGTTCGTACAGGCCAAGTGGAGCCACAAAGGCCAGGCCCGGTTGAGGGAGCAGGATGTTGCTGTTCTGGTCACGGGCCTGCAGCGCCTCGCTGACCAGCGCTACGAGGGCTTCAACTCCGGCATCCGCGCATCACTCAGCCGCATCAACGATGCGCTCACATCGCCGCGCTGCCAGGTGCACCTGGTGGCAGCGCTGGCGGGCGACGCCCGCCTGACACCCGAAGTGGAGCGTCAACTGACGGCGGTCGGCCAGGGTTTCGGCTTCGCGGACCACATTCCGGTCACCGTGCACACACTGGGACTGGCCGACTTCCACTCCGCGGCGCGCACCCGCGTAGGCCTCGCGCCCGTTTCCCTGTCGGCAACCCTGAGTGATGGCTGGCACCGCATCGACGCCCCCTACGAGGCTTACAGCACCAGCGTCTCCGCCGATGAACTCGCCTCGTGGTACAACACCCACGCAGACCGGCTGTTTGATCCCGCTCTGCGTTCGCACTCCACCGGACGGCCGGATCCCGTGGCCCTGAGTCGGCTGATCGCCCGGCCGGAGGAGTTCTGGTACCTCACCCAAGGCATCACCGTGGTCTGCGAACAGATCCGCCAACAGTTTCTTGCCCGCAGAGCGCCGGGGCAGCCCCTGCTCATGCGGCTGGACAACGCCCGCGTCGTCACCGGCGACACGGTTATCGCCACGGTCGCCCAGGCAGTGGACCAGCGTCCCAGCACCGGCAGCCTCGCGCTCATCCCGATGCGAGTCATCTGCATCAGCGGCGCCCCCGAAGAATTCACTTCCCGCCTGACGCAGGCCGGTGAAGTGGAAGGGGCCGTCGAGCCGCGCGACGTCTTCGCCCTCGATCCTCTCCAGCAGGCGTTGCGCGACGAGTTCGCTGATGAGCTCGCTAAGGAGTACGTCTACAGAAGGGGCGCCGTAGCACCGGCCCCGGACGCCGGTTGCACTATGCAGGAAGCGGCTGTCGCGCTGGCCTGTGCACATCCGGATGTGTCACTGGTCGCCCGGGCCAGCGCCGACCCCTCCTACCTCTGGCGCCCAGCCCCGGAAGGCGCCTACACGCGCTTGTTCGGAGGGCGGCCCAGCGCCCGCCAGATCTGGCAGTGCGTGCTGCTGCTGCGCCAGGTAAGGACTGCTCTGGCCCATGCTGCCGCTGGAGGGCTGAGGCGCGGCCGTGACCTTGCTGAACACGGCGATCTCCTGGTGGCTCACCTCGTCCTGCGCCAGATCGATCCCGACTTCCTCGAAGAACTCGCCGAATCTCCTGTCGAACTCGAGGACTGGGTCACCCAGCGCACATGGGAGATCGCCGAACTCGTTGCCTCCGCCACCGAGAACCTCTTCGGGCCGCACCTCTTTCTGGCCAGCGTGTTTACCGATGAGCGCAAAAGCCATGTGCTCGCCGACAGCGTCACTCACACCCTCACTCCTCCCCCCGATGCGTTGCCCCGCGAAGTCTCCCGGAGAAGGCGCCCTCCCAACAGCGTTCTCATGCTCGTCGAACACGGCCGAATCCCCGAAGGCACACGGGTGATGTACCGCCCCAGCCCCACGGAAGAGCGCGCTATCGGCGAGTGGCTGAGTGAAGATCCCCGCCGCTACCTCGCTACCTGGACTAACCACCCCCGCCGCCCCCTGATCTGGGAGATCGACCACAAGGCCTACTCACCCAGCGCTCTGGTGACCCACATCTGGAGCGAAGCCGCCTGGGACGAGGCGCCCTCCGTCGTGCAGGGACCCAGCAGATGGGTTATTCCCGGCGAAGGCACACTGGCCGACCTAGCGAGGGAAGTTGCACCGCCGAACGAGGGCGCTGGCATCTGATATGCGCAGCATCGAACGGTTCGAGCGGCGCAACCTGATCGGACAGGGCAGCATGGGACAGGTCTGGCAGTCCTGGGACACCCTGCTCAAACGCCCTGCCGCCGTCAAGATCATCAACCCTGAACGGCTGGTCGAACAGGCCAATAGCATCAGCCCCGAGATGGTCGCGGCCCGCTTCTGCCGTGAAGCCGAACTCGGCGCCCGCTTCATCCACCCCGGGCTGCCCCTCCTCTACGACGCCGAGCTGGACGGCAGTCCGACCGACCTGTACATGGTCTGGGAACTGATCGTGGGTCAGGACCTCGCCCAGCTTCTCGCAGCTGAAGGCGGCCGCCTGCCGATCAACCTAGCCCTTTCCATCACGGTCCAGATCGTGGAAACCCTGGCTTGCATTCACGCCGACCCCGTCGTCCACCGGGACCTCAAGCCGTCCAACATCATGGTCACGGAAGCCGGGAGGACCAAGCTCCTCGACTTCGGTGTCGCCGCAATCCAAGGAAGCGACTATCCTCGCCTCACCCAGAGCGGGCAACTCCTCGGCACCATCGCCTACATGGCGCCCGAACAATTCCTTGACCGCGGCGAGATCGTGCCGCAGACCGACCTCTACGCCCTGGGGTGCCTGCTCTACGAGATGCTCACTGGCCAGACGCCGTTCACCGGCGACCCTGTCAGCGTGATGGACGCCCACCGCACCCGCCTGCCTGCCCCAGCCCGTGAACTGCGACCTGACGTTCCCCCAGACGTCGACGAGCTGTTGATGAGCCTGCTGGCCAAGGACTACGCAGACCGCCCCGCCTCAGCGAACTTCGTCGCTGAGCGGCTCGCTCCCTATTCCGGACCCCCAACCCTTGCACAGCACTCCGCCAGCGAGGAAGACAGCCCAGCCGGCGGGTCAACTGTTCCGTCAGGCGCCTCTGTGCAGCTTCCCGTACACATACGCATCGTCCAGGCCCAGGCCCTCACCGACGCCGGCCACTTCGGAGACGCCCTACCCCTCTACAACGCCCTGGCAGCCGAACTGAACGCAACTGCTGGCAACACACGACAGGCAGTGGAGTGCCGGGCCAAAGCCGCGTGGTGCCATCAGCGCTTGGGCAACTTCGAGCAAGCTCTCACCGATTACACTGCGCTGGCCGCAGAAGTTGCAGGCGACGCCCCTGCGGACGACCCCTTGTTGCTCGAAGTGCGCAGCCGGGTCGGCTTGGTGCAAGCGGCCAGCAACAGAACAGGGGAAGCGCTCGCCACCTTCGCAAGCATCTACCCCCTTCTCACCCAACACCTCGGCCACGACGACCCTTTGACCAGCGAGGTCCGCACCGTATTCAACCGGCTCAATCGCCTCGGCGGTGGCAGCTTCCCGCGACCAGCCGCTGCCCCGGCCCAACAGGCGTCGACGTGATCTACCTTCACCGGCAGCGCGACCTGCACGGTCCTGCGAGTTAGTACTCCAGTGAGATTTCGTGTTCTGAACTGGTTCTTCTTCGGTAATGGCAGCGGCGGGCTGTGGCCTGGTGGCGTCTGCGCCAGTGGGACCGGCTCAGGGCATGCAGGCGTCTGTCCTGGTGGGGTCGGGGGTGCGGCAGGAGAGCGTCCAGCAGGCGCCGGATCTCTGCCACGGTGAGTGGGGCAAGGGCTGATCCGTTTCTGCTGCCCCCCTTGCGGTGCCGCCGGCGTGGGCAGCAAGAGCGGTGAGGACGGCGTGGGCGAGCATGGCCAGGGTGATGTGCCGATACCAGCCGGGATAGCGGCGGACTTCGTACTCGTCGAGGCCGCACTCGTTCTTCGCCGCCTGGAAACACTCCTCGATCGCCCAGCGGGAGCCGGCGATCCGGACCAGGTCGGCGATCTCGATGCCGACGGGTGCGTAGGTCAGGTAATAGGCGATCTCGCCGGGGTCGGACAGGCTGCGGCGGGCCATCACCCACCGATGGTGGGTTGGTGGGTCGGGGTCGAAGATCAGGTTGGCGGGCAGCTTGGCCGCGGCCCAGTCATAGATCCGCGGCCCCTTGGCCCCGTCGCCGCAGGACAGCTGCTGCCAGGCATCACCGGGTGCTTCGTCGGTGAGCTGGTCGATGCGCCAGATCCCGGCCAGGGACTTGATCTGTTGGGATTTCGGCACGGCAACGACGTAACCGAGGCCGAGTTGCTCGAGCAGGCGGCGGAAGTGCCAGTCCTGCCCGTAGGCTTCATCTGCGGTGACCCACTGGGCGGGCAAGCCGGCGGCGAGGCAGCGGCGGACGATGTCCCGGGCCAGTTCACCCTTGGTCGCAAACGCCCGCTCGTCCGGGATCTTGGCCGCCCGGCAGCGGTCACGGTCGGACGTCCAGGCTTTGGGCAGGTAGAGCTCCCGGTCCACCAGTGCTCGGCCGGAGCCGGTGGCGTAGGCGGCGAACACTCCGATCTGGCAGTTGTCGATCTTTCCTGAGGTGCCGGTGTACTGCCGGCCGACCCCGGCCGAGGTGGTGCCCTTCTTGATGAACCCGGTGTCATCGATGATCAGCACCCCGCCGGGGCCGAGCTGTTCGGCGACGTAGTCGCGCACGTCATCCCGGACCGCGTCGGCGTCCCACCGGGCGCCGTTGAGCCTTCCGGGGCCGAAGCCCCTGATCTTCGATGTCCGTCAAAGCGGATCAAGCCCACGGAGCCACCGCAACCAACACGCCGACAGGCGACCGACCGCCTGGCCACGCGTTGGCCTCTTGCTGGTCCCGGACGCTCCCTCACTGCGGAAGGCCCGTCCTCTGCGAACAGCGGCGTTAGAGGTAGGCCCACGCTCGCCGCGTGCTCAACGACGCGGGTCCACCATCACGGTGGAGGGCCCCGTCTCCCTATTACAGGCCGGCTCAGCTGGTCTGGGTCGCGTTACCGGGTGGCTCTGCGGGTTCGGAGGGCCTGTTCGGTACTGCGTCTTCGATAGGTGACGGCTTGTCCGGTAGTCGCCGAGCGATACCCGTTGCGATGAGTGCTACCCCAGCGAGGGCCGTGGCCACAAGGCCTGGCCCGGTGAGAGCGAGCAACTGACCGCCAACGGCAGAGCCTGCTGCGGATCCCAGGTTGTAGCCGGAGCCGAGCCAGGCGTTGGCTTCCGCATGCCGTGAGGGGTCGATCCGTTCGTCGACGAGGATGTAGGCGATCACGAAGATGGGGGTCATGGGAAGACCGACGCAGAAGACGGCCAGGATGGTCAGCGGAGAATGTGAGAGGGCGGCGAGCAGCAGCGCGCCGGCCGCGAGGCAGGCCGTGGCTGCTGTGTAGCGCGTTCGCAGGGATGCGCTCCACTTCCTGCGTCCGTATGCCAGTCCGCCGACCAGGCCGCCCAGTGAGAACGCGGCGAATGAGTAGCCGGATGAGATGACGTTGCCGAAGTCCGTGGAGGCAGCCGGGATGACTACGGTCAGGCCGCCGCCGCAGAGTCCGAGCACAATGACCGGGACCGTGATGCCCTGGCCGTCACGTGTTCGGATGAGCGACCGGCGTCGCGTTCCCGACTCGGAACTGGTGGGCGCGGGCGCCTCGGTTTCGGGCAGGGCCCGCAGCACGCCGGTGAGGCCGAGGGCTGCGGGCAGGAGGAGGAATGCACTGGCAATGAGTACCCAGCGGGCATCGGTCAGCGCCATGGCCGCGGTCCCCATCAGGGGGGCAACGACGAACGTGAGTTCCTCGACGGTCGAGTCCAGCGCGTGGATGCTCTGAAGGTGCTGCTTGTCGGGCATCAACCGGGACCAGGCGGCCCGCAGGCTGGGGGTCAGGGGTGGGAACAGTCCGCCCGCCGCGGCGGTGAGCGCAAGCGGGATCTGCCAACGGCTCACACTGATCGTTGCCGCTGCAGCGGCGAACAGCAGCACGCTCGACAGTGCCAGGAGCAGGACCATGGCCGGGCCATGGCTGGAGCACCATCGTGCACGGGCAGGGCCGGGGATGGCGATGGCCAGCATCAGGGCGGCGGACGCTAGGCCGGCGATCCCGATGCCGTGGTGCTGGGTGAACGCGATCAGCACGCAGAACGGGATCAGACCGGAGGGCAGCCGGCTCAGGATGCCGAGTGCGAGGACCTCTTTGGCCTTGGGAACCGCGAGAGTGCCTCGGTAGGAAGGCGTGGTCGGATTGCTCACGCGGATGCTCCAACATGCGGCGGGAAATGGAGAGTGGGGATGTTCTGTGCCTGGGCCCACTGGCAGACGACGGCAAGAGCCCGGTTCAGGTGTGCTCGGTCCTGGCCGTCGATGAGCTGGTGCCCTTCGACCACGGCGGTGCCTTTGCTGACGCGGACGGCAATGCGACCGACTATTGAGCTGCCGACGAGTATTGGCATGCCGAAGTAGCCGCACTCACGCGCGGCCGCGGGTTTGTACGCCTCCAGTAAGTACTCGACTCCGAAGAGCCGCCGCATGCGGGGCCGGTGCCAGATCAGGGAGTCGAAGGGGGAGAGCGGGGTGCATGCGTCGTGGTCCAATTGCGGCGGGTTGAGTGCTGCGCGTGAGGCCCAGGCTGGTTGTGCCCATCCTTCGACCTTTACCGGCTCGGCCTCATCCGACGCGGTCAGGCATGCGGTAACTTTCCGGGGTGGCAGGCGGAAGTAGTCGGCGACGTCGTCCGAGGTTGCGACGCCGAGTGCCTGCAGGGCCAGTTGTGTCAGCGAGCGCAGGCACTGCGCTTCGTCTGGTTCGGCGTGCAGGAGGTCAGCGGGGACCACAGTCTCGGCGCTCCGGTAGACGCGCTGCCAGCCGCGCCGGTGCACGCAGGCGAGTTCGCCGATGGCCAGTAGCCACTCCAGAGCCCACTTGTTGGCCGAAGACCTCTGCCAGCCGCTTCCTTTCGCCCCGCCGAGATCGGTGATGGTGACAGAGCCGCGTTCGGCCACAACGGACCGGACGTGGCTGACCGCAGCCGGGTCAACGGCGGGCCCGGTCCAACCCTTCACCGCATAGCTACGACGCCGGAAGGCGAACAGTGGCCAGAGGCTGAGTGGAATCAGCGATGCGGCATGAGCCCAGTACTCGAACAGTACCGGCGGGTCTGACTCATTGATCAGCTGCTGGGCTTCGGCTACGGGTACGCCACGGGCAAGTTGGACGAGTTCGTGGGAGCGTCGCACCACGCTGATCGTGTCGAGCTGGATGCCGCCCAGACGGCCCAGGACGTCGCCTGCGGGTAGGGGGTCCGACGTGGTGTGCAGGCCCTGAGCCGTGACAGCGACTGACCGTGCCTGCTCCAGCGAGAGCTCAATCACTAACGGTTGCCGCCCCCGTCAAATCGTCGTTCACGCCGCGGGCCTGCAGAGAATCAGCGTGCAGAAGCACCACTCGGGCGATCGGCTGGCCTCGGCGCACGGTGACCGGGGCCGTCGGCCGTACCGCTATGCTCACGCCGTGTTCCTGGCCGGCCCGCGTCAGAACCGTACTGGAAAGAATTCCCACCGGTACCTCGAGGCCGGCGATGCCTTCCAAGGGCAGCACCAGCAGGAAGTAGCCGCGGGGAATCTCAGCAGCCCAGCCCAGACGCCATTCGACGCTTCCAGCCCCGTTGACCAGGAACATGTTCTCCCAGCCACGAGCAGTGGAGAACTGGTGCAAGTGCAGCCAAGACGTCTTCTCCACCGCCAGATGCGACTTCTCTCGTTGCCACAGCTCCGTGCGGTTCACGGCCCGACCGGCTGCTTCTGGGTCGGTCACGCCGTCCAACTCGATCTGGTCGAGCGGCGTGAGGGCCACATCGACAGGGCTGGGCACTTCCCAGCCGAGCTCTTTGCCCATCACCCACGGAGCACAGTGCTCCGGACGACGTTCCGCTCGGACGAAGCGGAAGTTCTCCCGGTAGATAGCAGCAGTGGCACGGCTGCTTTGCCGATCGACTGCATGCTTAGCCGGCAAGAGCGACCATGCGTGGAGTTGCCTAAAGCGCACATCGACTGGCAAGGAGCATCACTTTCCGTTGACTCGATGGCCCCCGCAGGCTGGAACCTGCGGGGGCCGGACTTCACGAACTCGCGAGTGCAGGCTCGGAGTTACATCTTGGCCGGAGCGCCGTCACTCAGCCGGGCGGCCGCCTCGTTGAGTTTGCTCTCGTCGTAGCTGACCTGCGCGGAGTCGAACACCGAGACGCTGCAGGGCCCGAAGCCCACCTTGATCTCGTCGTACTGGACGTTGCCGCCCTCCTCTGCCGGCAGCGAGAGGTCCACGCCGTCCAGGTGAACCACGCTCAGGCTGTGCGGACTGAACTTGAACTGGACCTGATCGTCGTCGTCCGGAACCGTCCTGGCGAACAGACCGCAGTACACGGTGTTGTCGCTCTCATCGACCGCGATGCCGCGAGGACCTGGGCCGACAGGTATGTACCGGGTGGTTGTGAGTTCTTCGGTGTCCACCACTGCGATCTGCGAAATACGCTCCAGGGACAGCAGCGCGAAGGCGTTGTCGGCAGTGAAGGCGACGGCTCGCCCGCCGTCGCTCTTGACCGGGACCTTGGCGATGACCGTGTCCGTCTCCAGGTCGATGACGGGCAGTGCCTCGATCGCGTTGCAGGCGACGTAGGCGCGCTTGCCGGTGCGGTCGATGTTCAGACTGTAGGGGAACGAGTCCTCTCCGATGTGGATCCGGGCGATCTCGCGGATCGACTCCGGGCGTCCCTCGGTTGTCAGGCCGCTGAGATCGAGCTTGGAGATGTAGCCCGAGCCCCAGATGCACACGTACGCGAACCGGCCGTCCTTGCTGATAGCCATGTGACGGGGGTCACGGGCCACCGCAACCTGAGTGAGCTCAGTGCGAGACTCCAGGTCCACCACGGAGACGGTGTTGGAGCCGGAATTGGACACCAGCAGATAGCGTTCGCCGGGCACGATCCCCAGACCGCGCGGGCCGGAACCGACGGTGATCCGCGCGACCTCGCGGCGGGTCAGAGCGTCCAACTCGGAGACGGTGTTGGTGCTCGTATTGGAGACGAAGCCTCGTCCGTCGCGGGTGAACTTCACGGCCCCACGAGGAGCATTGCCAACGGCGATCTCCTTGACGACCTTGTGGGAGGAGGGCCCGTCCTTGCGGATGACCGTGATCTGTCCGGAGTCGGTGTCGGTGGAGTAGATCTCAACGCTCACGCTGTCTCCAACTGTTGGCTTCCGCCACGTGCAGTGGCGGTTGAGATTTCATAACGACGCTATGCGCCACAGCTGGCACATGCCTACGTCACCCGAGTGTTTGTCCGAAAGCGGAGCTCTTGACAGCAGACGAACTGGGACGCGCAAGACCTGCACGATGACTTGCGGCTGATCTGACGCTGTGTCCACGGAGCGCCACGTGATGCCCACCAGATCGGCGCGCGCGTGCGATTGGTCGACCGCACTGGTCCCTAACGCGCTGCGCGGATCCAGTCAGGCGCTGGACGCTGGACTGGAACGAGGGCCATGGGGGCTTCCGGCCAGTCAGAGGACGTCACAGATGTCCGGGCGGTCGGTTGTGGTCTTCGAGGGCCAGCGCCGACGCGGACGTCGACCAGGCCGGCCACCGTCCTGCTCCGGTTCGATTCCGATCTTCCCGACGATGCGTGCGGATGGCATCCGGGAATATCAGTGCCCCGGTCTACGGTCGCCGCGCCCCCTGGGTGGGGTTGCGCTCTCGCCTGGCCACTGTGGCCGGCCAGGCGAGAGCGGATGCCCGCTCCCCCTTCTTCCCGGCACGGGGGAGGGGCCCTTCCGGATGGAAGGCCGACACCAACGGCGTCAGCCACCGGCACCCAAGACGGCCCCCTCAACGGGGCGGCCGAAGACCTGCGCATCCTGTGCGAAACCCTTCTCAACCACACCCCAGATACCGTGGTAGCCGACTTCCTCACCGACCAGGTCCCCGAACCCCGCAGCGCCCTTGCCCTCGCCTGTGTCCTGCAACTGTCCGATACCGACGAAGGGGCACGGTTTTGGTGGCAGTACGCGGCTGGCGCCGGACAAGCCGCCGCTGCCTACTGCCTCTACCTTCACCACCTCGCCCAAGGGGAAAGCGACGCAGCCGACTGGTGGCACCATCAGGCCGACGACATCCAGCCCCCACCCAGATCACCGGACCCCGATCCGGACAGTGACGCCAAGCCTTACTGCGTCGGTCGCTGGCACCCCGCCGACCACGTCATCACCAGCACCTCAACAAGCACCATCCTTCGCATCCTGCGCCACTTGTCCCGACGCACCGCACGCACCAAGTCGACCGCAGTCCTCCGGACTGGCAACTGGATCTGGAACTGATCACGTATCGGCACCTACCGCTGGCTTGTGGAGCGGACCTTCGCGTGGCTCCACGGCTTCCGGCGCCTGCGCACCGGTTGGGGACGGTGAGCCGACATCCACGAAGCGTCCCTCAAACTCGCCTGCTGCCTGATCACCAGCCGACGACTCAGCTCTTTGTGCTAGCCGCTGTTAGTCCGTGCTCGCTGGGGTGGGGTGGGTGTTGATCCATGAGAGGCCGCCAAGGTCGAGTTGGTGGCGGGCGCGGGTGACGGCGACGTAGGCGAGGCGTGCGTCGGTGTCGCTGACAGGTTCGGGAATGGGCTGTCCTTGGGCGTCGTATTGGGCGGTTTCCTTGGGCGGGGGAAAGTCGTCGGCGATTGTGACGGTGGGCCATTCGCGGCCCTTGGCGGTGTGGGCGGTGGAGACGGTGACGTCGGCGTGCTGTTCGTCGGTGAGCTGGTCGACGGCGGTGAGGACGGCGTCGGGTCCGTGGGCGTCGACGAGGTCGGCGAAGGGCTGGAGGTCACGTCCTGCGGGGTCGTGGGCGGCATAGTCCTGCAGTTCGCCCCAGGAGGCGAAGAGTACGAGTTCGGGGTGGGAGGTGCGGCGGCCGTTCTTGAGGTCGCGGGCCGCGAGGGCGAGTGCGGCCAGTTGTTGGCCGCCTCGGGTGAGGGCGACGCGGTGGCCGGTGGAGAGCAGGCGCATGACTTCGGCCATGGCGCCGATGTTGGTGCGGCACAGCACTGCGTCCGGCCGGTCGAGGCTGCCGATTTCGGTGGGGATGGTCTTGCTGCCGGTCAGGCGGATGGGGGCGTCGGCGAGTGTGAGCCACCGGTTGGCTTCTTCGGCGATCAGAGGGCCGAAGCGGAAGGAGCGGGTCAGGGTGAGAGGGGTGGCGTCGAAGCCGGTCATCACGTCCCGGGCGCCGCGCCAGCCGTAGATGGCCTGGGCGGAGTCGCCGACCATGACGAGTTGGGCATGGCCGCGCTGGGCGGTGAAGACGTCTTCCAGGACCGGGTTGGTGTCCTGGGCCTCGTCGAGGAGAAGGAAGTCGGCTTCGAGGATCGGCCGGGTCAGGGCCCACATCTTCAGATAGTGGTCGTGTTCGAAACGGACCACACCCTGATCGGGGTTGTGCAGGTCGGCCCAGGCCTTGATCGCGAAAGGCATGACTTCGGCGGCGAGTTGAGCGTGCTCGCCGGGTGTGACCAGGCCGCGCAGTGGTGGCACGTGGTGACGGGCGAGGAGACGGTCGGCGGAGTAGCAGTATCGGGTGACGGTGCGCAGCACGGTGTGAGAGAACGCGCGGGGGCCGATCTCGTGAGCGCCGATGCGGACCGGACGCGTGATGCCGAGCGCTTGGCCGGTCTTCCACGCGGGCTGGCGGGGGCTGTTGAGGCGGCGAGCGTAGCGGTGGCCGACGGCAGCGAAGGCTGTGGCGTGGGCGGTCTTGCACAGCACCGTGCGGGGGAAGCGGGCGGCGGCGTCCTGGGCGATGCTCTTGTTGAAGGCGAGGTAGCGGCCGCGGCGGTGGGTGCTCGCCGCGAGGAGGGCGAGGGTGCTGGTTTTCCCTGTCCCGGCGCCGGCCTGCAGGACGAGATGGTGACCGGCCCGGAAGACGTCTACGGCGTGCGCCTGTTCATCGGTAGGCGTGTGCAACAGGAACTCCGCATAAGAGAAGAAGACTTCGGAAGGGGAAAGAGGGGTGATGAGTGAGGTCTGTGATATCGGCTGCCATCTCGGCACGGGGCAATGCCTGGGGGTTCGCGGCGCCGCCGGGTTGCAGCGGTGATGCCGACCGGGCGGGGTGGGGGCCGTATACCAAGCCTTCTTCGACGGTGACGGCGAGCAGGCTCTCAGGCTGGTTCTCCAAGAACCGGGCGCGTTCTTGATCACGCCGGGCGTGGTCCCCGGCCGTGCGCTGGCCGAGCACATCGTGCGGCTGTTGTTCGGGGCCGCTGTGGCCTGGCAGGAGACTGCAACAAATCAAGCGGTTGAGAGCGACGTTGAGCAGGACCCGGTCGTGCCGGGTGGTGCGTGGTCAGGATGTCGATCGGCAGTCGCGTGCCCCGTTGGTTGCGTAGCACGTCCAGGCGCCGCCCAGCTTGCGCGCTCTGCACTGCTGTCAGCCGGGTACGGTCCGCGTTCGCGGCTGGCTTGATTCTTGCCTGGGCGTGCTGGAGCTCGCCCTGAGTGGGAGGCCCGGGCAGGGTGAGCTCGAGGGCGTGGAAGGGCGTCATGGGCCGACTGCCTCATGCGCCCAGCCGGTCGGGCCTGGGCGGCGGGTGCGGGTGGGAAGGCGGTTGTGGATGTGCTCGTAATGGGCCAGGGGGTCGAAGGGCTCCCAGTCGGCTACCGCGAGGTCGGCGGCAGTGGGGATGGCGGCGTGCTGCGGGCAGCGCTGAGCGCGCCAGCGTAGTTGCTCGGCGTACGGGAGGCGGCTGAGGTCGTAGATGGCCATGACCTCGGCGGGCATGGCCAGCTGACCGCTCGTCGCGGTGGCCGGGACCAGCCTCCAGGTGCCGGCCGGGGTGCCGGGGGAGAGCAGGGTGCTGGTGCAACGGTGGCGGCGCCGGGTCTGGGCGATGCAGCGGATCTCGTCCACCGGGCGGGCGGCGAGGTAGCGCACGTACAGCAACTGCACGACGGGGCGGGCCGGGCGGCAGTCCGCCGAGTCCCCTCGCCGGGATGCTGGGCTGTCCGGGCGAGGGGTGAAGGCGCCGGCGTCGATCAGACGGCGGGTGTTCACGGCGAGCGAGCGGCGCAGCCCGGTCAGTTCGGGCGGGGGCGGGGGAACGTCTCGGGCGGGACAGACCACGGCGTGCGGCAGACGGCACCAGCTGCCGCCGTCTCCGCCCGGGAAGGCGACACCGGAGCTGACATGCCAGCGACACACGGCGGGCACCCTGGCCGCCGGAAGCTCGTGCGGATGAAGGCGGACGGGCCGCTGAGTGCCGCGGTGGTACCACTCGATCCGGTTGCCGCACTCGCGGCAGCGGTCGCCCTGGCCGCAGCGCAGCAGCCGGCTGGCGCCATCGGGGGAGACGTGCAGGGAACGGCGCACGTGGTGGGCGCGGCGACTTCCGTCCCAATGCCGGCCTGGGGGAGGGGGTGTGGAGCGCATGCGGGCGAACCTGTCAGCCAACACGCCGGATGGGCGGCAGGAGCTCTGCGGGATCGCCCGGTCGGCCTCATACGGTGCGACTGGAGTGCGATCGTGTGATCACTTGTTCGGCAGGGTCTCGCCGGTTCGGGTGATCTGCGACAGGCGCTCGGGCGGGGAGTCAGTCCCGGGGCGGGCCGGGCAGGTCGTGCCCGCGGCACAGGGTGCTGAAGAGCTCGTCGAGCTGGGTGTCAAGGGCGTGGGCGAGGGCATGCCAGGTCTTCAGTGTGCCGATGGTGCGGCCCTGCTCGATCTCGATGACGGTGCGTCTGGCCAGGCCGCTGCGGGCCGCGAGCTCGTCGTAGCTCCACCCGCGTGCGGCCCGCAGACGCGCGAGCTCCAACCGCAGCGCGTCAAGGTCCGGATCGGGCGGCATGATCGTCACCCGTCCATCCGACGGTGCAGACCCCTGCCCTGTCAGTGCAGACCTCTGCCCTATTTTCCCAGGTGGCAGCGGCTGGGATAGGGCAGAGGTCTGCACTACGGTGGGCGGCTGCCCCCACACCCCCCGGGCGGGACCAGCGCGAAAAGCAACTGGAGGAACACGCGTCCATGAGGATGCGCACAGCATGTCCGGCGACACCACGCGCCTGGACCGTGGAACTGCGCTCACGCGCCGACGGGCTCGCTCTCGTCTGCCGGCACTGTCCGCACGGCATCACACCGATCACCGCAGTCTCCGCTCGGTCGGCGGCCCTGGCTCACCTCGCACACCACGTGCGCGGTGACCTGCGCCCCCCGCACCTGCGGATCTGCCAGTGCCATGAACGTGGCTGCCGCTGGCACCCCCGCCACCGCGGTTGCGCCGGCCCTATCCGCCTCCTCCTCGCCTGCGAACGCGGCGGACGCGTGTGGCGCCTCGCCGACGCCTGCAGTGCCTGCGCCGCAGCAACAGCACAAGCCGCCGTCGTACCGGACACCCTCCTTGCCCCCGCGCCACTGCCGCCGACGACCACACGGCGGCACAGAAATCCCAAGGGGCCCGGTGAACGAGTCCGGGTCCGTGAAATCCTCAGCTACCTGGCCGCCGCCCTGCCACCAGACACCTCGGCCGCCGCGCGCCTGCTGGCACTGCAGTGCGCACTGCGGATAAACACCCAAATGGGAGTCCGGCTGTCCAAGGGCGTGCTGCGCAGCCTCCGCTTCAACACCGTCCAGGACCTGTGCCGCGAACTAGAGCATGCACGATGGCTGCGCATGGCGCCCCAGGGTGCAGCCAACGAGATCGCCGCCGAACTGCTTGACACCACGCTGCTTGGCCAAGCTCCAGCCCGCCCCGACCGGATGCGTGCCGCGGACTGGGCCCTGCGCGTCAGCTCCGTCTCGAGAGCAGGCGCGATCGGACCTTTGCCTCAAATTGCAGGCACCTACCTCACGGCGCACGCCGATCCGCACGCTGGCAGCGGACTGAGCGAAGTCGACCAGATGGCGCGAGCCTGTGGAGTCCCGCCCACGGAACTGCCCACCCTGCTTGACCAACTGGCAGCAACCGGGCTGCTCAGGTCATGGCAGCCCTGCCCAGACTCGGGAGACCTGCACTGGACCCTTGCGCATGGAAGCCCAATCCACGACACCCGCTCCCAGTACGACCCGGCCACTCCAGTCAACGATGACAGAAGAGAACGGCCTTGAGCGCCCGACGGTCGCTCGGACAAAAGACGCCGCAGCTCGCCTGACTTCAAACAGGACGCCGTCTGCCCGATGGATGGCCGGGCTCGAACGAATGACGCACTGCCCGTACGAAGGTTCTTCGTCAACTCCTCATGTATCGCTCGGTCGTCTGCGGCTGATTCGCTGTGCTGTGTGCCCTTGCAGGTAGCGATCTAGCATCCTGGCGAAGGGCCGTGTTTTCAAGTGAAGGGGTAGTTGTGGCGCAGCTTGTACGGCGACAGCGCGTGAGCGCTTTGGTGGGGTACCACGCATTCGGACTCCAGGAGTCCGACGACGCGGACTTGCCCGTCCCCTTCCCCGACGACTTTCGCCGCCGCTCTTTCCTCGGCACGCATCCGGGGCGTCTGGACATCACCAGCGGTGGGCACACCCACACCGCCACGGTCGACGTCGAGGTGTGGGACGGGGCGCCGCCCCCCAACGATCCGGAAGATTGGGACGAGCAGGCCGAAGCTGAGTTCGAGTCGACGAGCGGGCAGGTCGCGGTGTGGTCCATGCACACGGGCCGGACGGACGAGGTCATCACGCTGGCTGAAGCAGGCGGCTCTTGGCGCGTGCGCGTCGGCTGCGTTGGCCGGGCCGCGGCTGCGGCGCTTTCGGAGGGCGAAGGTACCGGTGACGGTGTGGAGCGCTACCTCGTGCAGTTCTGGCCGGCCGACGCGTAGCACGCGGAACCGGTGGGCGGAGGCGGCCCTGGGCGCCGCCCCCGCCGGTAGGGCATCCGGTCAGGTGACGATCTTGACGATGAAGCCGTCATTCAATCCGTCGATGATGCGGTTCTTGGCGTAGTAGCTCTTCAGGATCAGACCGCCGGCCTGGTTGTCATCACCCGGGATCGGCTTCGCGGAGAAGTTGAACTTCTTGGCCTCCGGGTCGTACTCCACTTCTGCGGCGCCTTCGTAGGTGCTGGCGAACGGGTACTCATCGCATTCCTTCCCGCCGTTGGTGTAGTTCGGTCCCCAGTAGCGCTTGCACTGCTTGACCGCCGCCGCTCTGTTCTTCTTGTTGCGGGCTTCGCTGACGGTCCGGTGCAGTGGTTCCTTGGCCGTCTGGCCGGGCACCTTCTTCGCGGACATGTACGGCTTGGTGTCCTGCGGGACCAGGAATGCCTGTCGGATGTGCTGGGCTTCTGCCCGTTCCTCCGCGCCCGGCTTCGCGCTCAGGGTGAGCGGGGTTATGTAGCTGAACGTCGCGGCGCCCTTCCTGTCCGGGTTCCCGCCTCCGGTGGAGTTGGCCAGGTAGGACGCTGCATCCCAGCGAGGGGCGAGCATGAACAGGTTGCCGCCGTTGCCGTTGAGAGTCCAGGGCGCCGGGGCGGTGTATTTCACAGACGGCTCGTAGACGGCGAAGACGAGGTCAGCCGATCCCGTGCCCTGACCCGGCTTGGCGAGAACCGTCTGCTTGAAGGTGCTCTGAGCCCTCAGCTGAGCAAAGGTTCTCGCCCCCGCCGGCAGGTCGCCACCACGGATGTAGCGTGCGCCGGAAGGCCAGCTCTGCGGGGTGTTCCCCTTGGTGGTGATCGACAGCCCGTCGGCGGCGTTGCTGCCGGTCTTGAGGAAGTCGCTGAAGTGGTACGCGTAGTTGATCGTGCGGCTGTTGCGCGCGACGGTACCGATCACGCGAACGTTGAACATGCTCTCGCCCACGGGGCGGCTGTTCCGAAACCAGGTCTGGACGAACGATGCCCCGTTGCACACCGCGAACCGTGACTTGACGAAGAACTTCTTGTCGGTGCCCAAACCTTTCGCGCACTCATCCAAGCTCATCTTCCTCGCCGGCTCCGGAGCAGTTGCCCGTGGCCCCGCAGTCGCGGACGACCGCGCCCGCTCCGACACCGAAGGCGCGCCGGACGCCTGCGTCGACAGCGAAGCGTAGGAAGAGGCAGGGCCAACCGTCTCCAGCGCCAGCTGCGCCGCCGGCTCCGCAGCGGCCAGTTGCCGCAACCGCGCCGTGCCGTCCCCGTTCTGCAACTCCTCAAGCGAAGGCTTCGCCGCCCCGAGAGGCAGCACATACGTCTCCACCCGCAGCTCGCCGGCATCCGTCGCAGTCGCTGCCGACGGCGCCACCGTCAGCAGGGCAGCCGGCAGCATCACGGCCGTCACCTGCGCGGCGCGGCGTCTGAACCACGTCGTATTCATTCGATCGAACCCCCGAGCTCATACGGTGCCAGGCCTGATGCCTGACACCGGGTCGGGGAAAGTTCTATCGAACAAGTTGTTCGAATATTCGGCGACCAGCCTGCCATGGCGTGATCGCAGCCTCACTTTGACCGAGATCAACACTACGGTCGGCTCAACCCCCGCTGGCCGTACCTGAGGCAACCGCCCCTCGGCATGACGCCGTCGCGCGGGCTAAGGGCGTTCGTGGGTTTCGGGCGTGTGCGGCCATGTCGCGTTGTCGCCTTCGGCAAGGTCTGGCGGGGTTCCCCAGTCGAGTACGTGGAGACCTGTGCTGTGGATGAGGCCGGCGTCGAGTTGGAGGAGCTGGACGGGGGAGTGCCCGTGTCGGCGCAGCCACCTGAGGCGGCGTTGCTGTTCGGCTTGGCTAAGTGTGTGCCAGCGGTCGTGGTGGATTCCAGGGGCGGCGCCGGGGCTCTCGCGGGCCCAGGCGCGCACGAGGGTGGTTTCGTCTGGTGCGCTGTGCAGGGTGATCAGGGCCCAGGCGGTGTCGTACGCCAGCGTCGGCCCGTGCCGGGCCATGAGGCGGCGGGTGCGCAGCTGGCGCACAGGGGCCAGGAGCCAGCGTGCGGTGTGGAGGTTCATGCCGGTGTGCTCCCGGGATCGTGAGGGCGGTGCCGGAGGGCGGCGGCGGTAGTTAGGTGGTGGTGGCCGAGGGCCGTGAGGGTCTGGACGAGGGCCTGGACGAAGACCTCGCGCTGCTGCGGGGTGTGCAGGGTGGTGACGAGGTCGTCGGTGAAACGCCGGATGTCACCGCGCAGGTCGTTGTCCTGCGCCGCCTGCGGCGCAGGCAGCCCCTTCAGTGCCAGGGCCAGGTTGTCGAGGTCGTTGAAGCGGTCGGGGAACTGGGCCATCCACCACACGCGGCGTAGGTCCGGGTCGGCGAGCACCTGCTGCAGATGGGCCAGGCGGTGCAGCTCCTCCCCGTGTTCGAGGTCTGCTGCCCGCTGCCGGCGGGCATGTTCCTCGGCCAGGGCGCGGTCTGCTGCCGCGACGCTGAGCTCCGCCGTGCCGCTGACCTCCAGCCCGGGCATGGGACAACCGCGCTGCGCCAGAGAGGAGTTGGTGGCGTCGTGGGCCGCTGCGAGATCCAGAACGGAGTACCGGCACAGGATCCCGGCGGCCTGCCGGCGCAGGTACTCACGCGCCGGCATCGCCAGATCTCCTTGGTCCGTGTCACCGGGATGCGTCCACTGCCAGCTCCCGGTGATGCGGACAGTGAAGCGGACACTGCTGATGCTGCTGGCCATCCGCTCGTCGCTCAGCACGAGCGGACGAGCCGTGCCCGCGCCTGCCGCATCTGTTGCGAGCTGGGCCGGTCTGCTGCGCCGGCGCAGCCAACTCACGCCGTCACGGCGGCGCCGTCACCGCCGGACCGCGCCACGGCGCTGGAGCGGGCAGGGGAGGCCACTTCGGAGATCAGCTGGGCGAACAGCTGTGCGCGCCGAGCCCGTCCCAGTTCGGAGCTGTCGGGCGAGCCCACCAGCAGACCGGAGGGGCCTTCCTGGCCCAGATAGCCGCGCAGCACCTGCGCCGCCAGGGGCAGGACCTGGTCGTCCTGGAGTTTGGGCGAGTCCAGCCAGGCTGCCAGATGCCGGTACGCCGCCTGCGCTGCCGTGGGCTCCTGCAGGGCCGCACGCCAGCCGCGAACGAACAGCTGACCGGCCAGGACATCGGGAGCGTCGACAGCCTCGCCGGTGCTCTCCCGGTTTGCGGGCAGAGGCAGGAGGACGTCGCTGGTGATGTCGGTCAGGGCCAGGAACGTGCCCGCTCCGGCTTTTCGAATGGTGCTGTCGCTGGATTCGGCCCATTCCACGATCTCCGACAGCACCAGGACGCGTTGCTCGGGAGCGCTTGCCAGGGTGCGCACTGCGTCGGCGACGGCGTCGCGGGCCTGGTCGTCATCGCGGGAGGCCAGCAGCCGCAGCCGGGTCAGAGCGACCCGGGGAAACCGCTTCCCCAGCTCGCCCGCGCAGACCGCGGCGACTGCGGCGATCAGCTGTTCGCTGGTTGTCTTCTGCTGGGCCCAGTCGTACAGCTGCTTACGTACGGCGACGCCGGCGACCGGGTGGAGCGCCATGGTCTCCAGGATGTGGATGGCAAGCTGGCGGTGCGCCACGCGGTCGGTCTCGATCCACTGCCTGGCCACGGACAGTACGGTCGAGCCTCCGGGCAGCAACGACAGCGGCACCAGACAGTCGGCGATGCGCTGCAGATGACGAACGGCGATCTTGTTGGGTGCGCTGATCTGGGAGGCCCATTCCAGCAGCACGGGCCGCAGCTGAGGCCGCTGCCGCCACACATACTTCAGCGCAGCCCCCGACAGCCCACGTTGCTTCTCCTCCAGGGAGATTCCCTCGTCATCCGTGTATGAGGCGTCGATCGCGTCCAGCCGCTTGTCCAGGTCACGGCCGGACAGTGCACCACCACGCGGCAGCTCACCGCCGACTTGCGTGAACAGTTGGTCCGAGGCCCCCAGTACGACGGCGGCCGGAGCTCCATCCAGCAGGGCGGCCGCGATCAGCAGCGCGCGCTCCTGCAAGTCGCCCGGCGCGCAGTGCCGCTCGAACCAGGTTTCCAGGTGCTTCTGCCAGTTGGTGAACTGCTTACCTACTGTGGATTGGTCGTCGTCCTTGGCCTCGGCGATGAGCCGGGCCAGCCGGGCGCCGTCGGATGCCGACGCCTCCGGGGCGAGCAGGTCGTTGAGCGGCTCGTGCGTCAGCCAGTCCATCCGGCCCACAGCGAGGTGGCGCAGATGGGACTCGGCGACCTTTGCGGCCGAGGGGCGCGCGAGGTACACGGTCGGCACGGTCGCGAGGGCGTTGGGGTTCCAGCCGTTCGAATCGGCCAGGATGACCAGAACGGCGTCGGCGGCCTGTGCCTGCTTCTGGTAGTCGGCAAGTCCGGTGTAGAAGTCCTCCGACAGCACCTGATAGCCAGTCAGGTCCAGGATGAATGCGCTTCCCTCGGTGTGGGGGATCTGCTCAGTGCGCGGCTGGTCCCAGTCCAGGACCAGCCAGCTGATCTGCTTCCTGGGCACCCCCGCCTTGCGCAGTGCATGCAGGGCGACGGTGCGCCGTCCCGTGCCTGCTCCCCCGCACAGGACCAGGACGTGGTTCTTGCCGTAGGGGCGGCTGAGCCTGTTGATGGCCTGCGCCACTTGGCCGGATCCCTGCGGCCCGGGCGGATCGACGAACGCATGCTCCGCGAGGTCCAGTTCGCCGTCGTCGACACTGACGCTGCGCAGGTACTGCCAGCCCCGGACGTACTGGTGGTGGTGCTCTTCGTAGTCGCCAGCGACCTGCGTCACCTGTGCCTGCCCGGACGCTTCGATCTGCTGCTGCACCGCAGCGGTGCCCTCGGCGTCGGTCATGACTGCTCCTGGCTGGGAATGTAGTCGCGTCCGACCTGGATCAGCCGGGCCTTGCCGCTGGCCTTGCCCTTCTGGCGTACGGAGCCGCTGCTTTCGTTCGCGGTGGCGCCCTTTGTGCTGCGCTCAGTGGCCTGGCTGGGGTGGCCGTCGGGTACGGCGCCGCTGTCCTGCGTGAAGTAGGGGGCGAGTACCGAGGGGACCAGCCCGGGGACGAAAAGCCAGCAGGTCTGCTCAAAGCCCGGCTTGCCCTCGACGCGGGCGATGGCCCGGTGGAAGTGCTGCTCCTTGAGAGTCGGCGTGCGGCCCGCGGCGACCGTGCGGCCAAATACGGTGTCCGACACCACGGCAGCCAGCAGCACTCCGTGGTCCACCGCAGCGGTCATGGCCCGGCGGGCCGCGTCACTGTCGACCAGTCGGCAGGCGTCGTTGGCCGCGTCCCCCCGGTGCTCCGGCGGCGCCAGGGGACCGACGTGCACGCTGGCCCGTAGCCGGATCGTCGGCGCGTTGGCCAGCCGGGTCTGCTCGCGCCGCTCGAGCGCCTGACCGAGGTGGACGAGGAGAGGATCGATCAGCCGTGCCGCGTGCCGGGCCGGCAGCACGAAGATGGCACCGTCTCCACGGTCCTTGACGGCGCCGATCAGCGTCGCGTCGCCGATCCCGCACTGGGCGAACACCGTCGTCAGCATGCTGTCCAGATCGGCCCGCGAGGGCGCCATTTTTGCCTCGGGGAGCTTGCTGTACTCCTTCATGTCGACGGTCAGCAGAGCATGCTCCGGCGGCACATCGGTGACGTCGGACTGGGTCAGAGAGGGCATGGGGCAGCAGCCTTTCCATCGTGTCGGGAGCCATCGAGTGGGTGTGCTGCCTCATGCTGGACGTGCCCGGGCGCTGGCGGTGCCCAGCGCTGGGCACCACGCCGGTGCGGTCGGTCACGTCTGCGCGTGAGCGTGTGACTGGATCGATGTGATGTCGCGGACGATGAGTCCGCCGGCGGACTCCGTGGCGAGCCATCCCTGCTCCCGCCACGGTTTCAATGCCGTTCCCACGGCGTTGCGGGACGCGCCGATCAGCTGTGACAGCTCCAACTGCGTCAGCCGCACGAGGCATTCGGCGCTGCCCGCCGACGCGGCCTGGAGCAGCCGTCCGAGCGCCGAGGCCAGGCGCACGGGCACGGCCGAAGTGGCCATCTCCAGGCGTACGGTCTCTGCCTCACGTACCCGCGCGATGGCATGACGCAGCAGCGCGGCCTGCAGATCGTGGCGGTCCACGAAAGCCAGGAAGTCAGGGGCAGGGATGATGCGCACCCGGCAGTCCTCCGCGGCGATGACCGACGCGGTGCGTGGCTCGTTGTCCAACACCGCCAGCTCGCCCAGCAGTTCACCCGCACCGCGTACCGCCAGCAGCGTCCGTTCGCCATGCGATCCGGTGAGCGTGATCAAGGTTGATCCGGAGACCAGCAGGATGACATGGGTGCCCGGATCCCCCTGCCGTAACAGCACGCTCCTGGCCGGGCGCACACGGACCGGAGCCAGCTGACACAACTGCGACCAAAGATCATCACCGATGACCGAGACATGCGGCTGATACATACACCCCCCATGTGGTGCCCGTCACGCCACGATGTTCTCAAGCAGTGATGTATACGCTCAATAAGCCAATTCCGGCCATGCCTACGGCAGTTGCCGTGAGATCGACCGCCCACTTCACCGCACGGAACTTCCGCTGAGCCAAACCGGCCAACACCATGAGCCGCTCCGCCTCCGCCCGCACGTATTCGTCGACACCCCCCGAGAACGCCGACACGACCTCTTCGGTCCCGCCGTCTGCCGGAGCAGAGCCTGCGAACGGCCTGAACCGGCCCTCTCGCGGTACGACAGGGCGAATTGCAGACAGCGCGACGACGAGCGCCACACCCAGAAGAACGGCAGCACACGCCAGAGCAGCCACGGACATCCAACCCGATGCCGGGGCCCCTGATAGCGCCGCAGCATCCGCCGCCAGCAGAGCCCCGGCCACGCCGCACAACGTCGTCGCCTTCGTGTCAGCCCGCTGCACTTCCACAAACACCCGCGCCGCCGCATCCTCAACCCGCCGGCAGTTCGAAGGGCCGGCCCAAATGGAGTCCCCGTCAGGCATGTCGTTCCTCCTCGATTCCATACCGCACTGTGCGTGCCTTCTCACCGTGCAGGAGCCGTTCGGGCGCCAGGGCCCACTGCAGGGCATCACATCTGCCGAACACGTCACACAGGAGTCGAGCACCGGGCGTCGCGCAGCGCCGCTCGGGCGACCGCGCCGAGCATGACCGTTGAGCCCAACCGGCGGCGCGTCAGGGCGAGGCGGTGCTCGCGGAGGGTTTCGGATGCGGGCTGGTGGCGGGAAGGTCGACCAGATTCGAGACCGTGGGCTGTACCCGGTGAAGATCAGTGCTGCCACCGCTGCGGCGAGTGCGGCTGTGACCGACGATGCCCAGGCGGTGAGTGAGCCGAGGTTGTGCACATCGGCCAGGCGTGCCCCGGACACCTGAGCTACGAAGCGTTAGCGATGCGCATTTCACGCTGGCGCGCCGTGCGCGGCGAGGTCGCGCCGGACCTCCTTCATGTTGAGGATCTTGTCCAGGGGTATATGTCTCGGCGCGGAGCCCGGCGTCGGGTTTTAGCGGGTGGTGATGCGTTGCCGGAGCAGGTCGTGTTCGGCGGGTGCGAGGCCGGGAGGCGGCTGGTGAGAACGCCCTTGCTGTCACAGCCCTCTCCAGTGCCCTTCCTGCTTCCTGTAGGGGCCGGGTTCGGCTACAGCTCGAATTCCAGGTCGATGAGGTCGGTGAGTTCGACTTCGAGGCCGTGGGCGCGGTGGCCGTTGTCGCGGAAGTAGACCTCGCCCAGGGCGTCGGCGGCGATCTGGCGGAGCTGGTCCTCGGTGGCGCCTTCCTCTCGGGCCGTGAAGAGGCGGGCGGCGTGTTGTGGGGGCAGGGCGAGGGTGAGGTGTCGGATGCGGGCGTCGTCGGTGCTGCCGGGTGCGGCGGTGTAGCCGAAGCGGCCCTGGACATCGATCATGATGCCGCTGGTGGCGGCGGCCGTCTGTTTGGCCTTGGCTCTGATCTGTGGCTGCCAGCGGGCGCGGACCTCGCGTGCGAGCCGGTCGGCGAGCTCCGGGCGGGGCGTTTTGATCTGGTTCTTCACATAGCGTTCGACGGTGCGCTGGCTGATGCCGAGCAGCTCGGCCACGCGCCTGGTGCTGCGCTGGTGCTGGCGGACGAGATAACGCACCTGTGCTCCGGCGGACTTCGGGATGGGGCGCGTGAACGCGCCCTGCACCGCCTTGTCGAGTCCTTCCCCGACCGTGACCATCGCTGCGAATTCCCCTTATTCTCCGGTGTCCTTGGCGGTGACCTCGCCGGTCTTGATGTAGCGGGCGAGGTTGGCGACGTGGCCGTCACCGGCGAGCCGCTCCAGCACGTTCGCGCCCCACAGCACGCTCTGGGTTCCCTCGTGTTTGACCATCCCCGGGGAGACGCCGAGCCGGAAGCTGCCGGGCACGGTCTTGCCGCCCGAGTCGTAGGGCAGGACGTCGAGCGGGCTGGGGCCGTCGGCGGCGTACACGGCGCAGTCGGAGAGGACCGCGACCGGATACTGCCCGGTGGCCGCGGCAAGGGCGACCATCTTGCGGTGCATGTTGATCCGGGCCCGGGAGATCACGGCGGCACGGATGTCGGGCCGCCACGTCGGGCGGGCGAGGGCGGGCCAGGCCTGTCCCGGCTTCCAGCCGCCGCCGCGCGCCTTCTCCCGCAGCTTGCCGATGCCGCCCTTGACGGTCATCTTGACCGCGTCCACGACGATGCCCAGCTCCGGGTCACGGCTCTTGTAGCCGTCCATCGCCTCCAAGAACTCGGTCGGGGACAGCTTCTCGCCCACCCCGAGATCCGACATGGTCGCGACGTAGGCATCGCGCAGCCGCTTGTACCAGCCGTCCAGGAACCGGCCGTGCTCGGAGCGCACCCACGCCTCCACCGGGGCGACGTCGTAGCCGAGCTCGACGGCATACGCCACGGTGGGCGTGGCATACCAGGCCGGACCCGTCGGGCGCCGGCCGGACGGCGTGAACGGGCTGGGCAGCAGATCACCGTCGAGGTCGCGCCACTGCTTGCCCACCTTCACCCGGGACGGATCAACGTGCGAGAGGCCGACCAGCCACGAACCGGGCAGCGACGCATCGAACGCGGGCCGGGTGACATGGACCGGCGCCGACGCGAGACCGACGACGGCGCCATTGGCGCCCGCGGCGAACGCCAGGTTCACATCGAGGCCGACCAGGTAGCCCTTCATGCACTCCGCGTCGGTGAGATCCCGCGCCCAGTCGTAGGCCTCCTCGAACAGCCCCTCCTCGGGGCCGCGCACGTGGAAGCGGGGCAGGCCGGCCAGGACGGGGTGCCCGTCAGGCGCCTCGCACGGCGCCGGGTCCACCGGCTGCGTACCTAGCGAACCGGGCCGGTGCTCGGAATGACGCCGCCCGTCGGCATCCGGCTCGCTCGCACGGGTCGGCGGGTTCAGCGCGGTCATCAACTGCAGCCCCGTCACCGCAGGCGAACCCACCGGCGTCATCACCCGCTGCGCATACACGCCCAGCACCCGGGCCAGCTCCACCGGCTCGAGCCGCGCGGCATGACCCCACGCGCGCCCGTCCAGGGCCCGCCAGGACGGGATGCACAACTGCACGCAACTTCGACGCCCGCCCTGGGCGGGACGGTAGATCCGCGCCCACGGCCCCAGCCCCCGCTTGGTGAGCTGCCACTCCGCCCGCTGCAACTGCTTGACGACCTTGTGCCCCTCCGCCAGCCGCCCCGCGAGCCGCTCGGACTCCGACAGCGAGCCGGGCAGGCCGTAGCGCTCGCACGCGGCCTCCGTGAGCACCAACAGCGGATCGGCATCCTTGCCCGAACCGTGCAGCCTCTCCGCCCCGAGCCGCGCCTCGGTGAGCGTCCACTCGACCAGCGCGGGCAGCGACTTGGCGGGCACGTCCAGGATCAGACCGCCAATGCCGTAGCCGGTCACCTGCCGGTCAGCGTCCGCGTCGAGAACGAGCAGCGGGCCGTGCGGGTACACACCGCTGGGCGCGGCCGTGTTCGCCGGGGCGGCCTCCTTCGCACCCGGACGACGCGAGCCCCGCGATACGCGCTCGGCACGCGGGCCCGCCGCCGGGGGAGCGGAGCGGGCATCCTCTGCCCCGGCACGGGGCGTGGCCGTGCTGTCCGGTGCCTCGCTCGGCGGCGCCTTCGGCGGGCTCACCGTTGGCGACGACGACGGCGCCGCGGCCGTGGCCTTGGCAGCGGGCGGCGCAGCGGGCTGCGGCGCCGCGGTGTCCTCCTGCTCGGCGTCGGTGCTCTCCGGGGCGGGGTAGAGCGTGGCGAGCTGTTCCAGCAGGCGTGCGTACGCCTCCCGTTCCGGCGGCCTGGGCTCGGTCTTGCCCGACTCCCACGCACCGACGGTCGCTCGCCGCACCTGCAGCGCGGCGGCCACCTCGTCCAGGGTG
Source organism: Streptomyces sp. NPDC046859 (assembly GCF_040645135.1). Lineage (NCBI taxonomy): Bacteria > Bacillati > Actinomycetota > Actinomycetes > Kitasatosporales > Streptomycetaceae > Streptomyces > Streptomyces sp. NPDC046859. The sequence continues at coordinate 39,650 of NZ_JBEYXR010000033.1, read as the reverse complement.
AGCGCGTGAGCCTGGCGTAGCCGCCTGCGCTCCGCCGGCGGCGGCAGTGGGGACCGGGACGCGACCAGCGCGTCCACAGCCTCGAACAACTCCGACATGGGACACCTCCACCCCCAAGCGTACCAGCAAACCGTACGTTCTGCGTACGGATTCCGTACTATTTGCGTACGGGGAGCGCACGGTCCGTCGCCTCACCCGCCCGCCCCGCACGTCACCACACCCCGTCGAACTGGTCGAGACGAGCGCCAACAAAGCCCAAGCCCATACGCCTGCGGAAGCTGTCGAACATCGTCTGCCTCGCCCCGGCTGCTCCAAGTGCCCCAGCGCGCTCATGGGGTGCTGGAGGCCGACGGGCCTCCAGGGCGTCGCCGCGTGCCTCGGACATGGAGACCGCGGCGCTTCGCCTGCCGTCGTCATGAACGCCGGAGGAAACCGGGTACAGACCCCGTTTCTCTTTGGATCCAGCGATGCGACGAGGTCGAGCCCGATCAGGACACCGCCGACAGCACTGTCCACTCCATCGCGATCTTCATGATGCTCGCGGCCCTGGAAACCACCTCACACCTCTTGGCCAATGTGGTCCGGCTACTGTTGGAACACCCGGTGCCCGACCGAGGGGCACGCTCGCGCCGAGCATCACCCTTTCGGGCACCGGCGGCGTGCTGGTGGGCTCGCACGACGGTGGAGTCGACCGACACCATCCAGTCGATGTCCCCTCGGGCACATCCCGACAGGCGGTGCCAGTGCGGAACTTCCACACGATCCTGTTGAGGACCCTTCGGTCGTCCAACCGCCTCCGCCCTGCAAGACAATTGAAGACACCGCGTAGCAGACCCGCCCTTACCGCCGCAACCGACCTTCTGCGCATGCGCCGCCCCCGCGGTCCTCGCCACAATTCCCTGTCATGACCGGCAGTTCACGGGGGAGGAGGCCGGCATGTCCAGCGAAGTCACTCGGTTCCAGGTGGTACGCGCACCGCAACGGCAGTGCCCGCGGGTTCAGGGGCGGCCCGTACTGCGCCTGGACGCATGGCTCGTCGAATCGGCGCTGCCCGACCGGCTCCTGGCGGTCGAGGAAGACGCGGCGCGGGACATGGCGGTCAGCGTCGTCCCCGTCATAGATCCCGCCGGGCCGCCGCTGACCTCGGTGGCGGACACGGGCGTACCCCACTGCGAGGCGCTCGCGCGGCTGGACTCCTGGCTGCTGTGCGGCGACAACCGCGCGACCCCGGAAACGTTGGTCGCGGCCGTGCACCGGTTCTTCGACCGCGACCCGGTGGAGCAGGGGGTGGACGGCTCCGCCGACCCGCCGAGCATTCCGGTGGCCGACGGCCTGTACCCCACCGCCCTCGCCCTGGCCGAGCAACTCGTCGCCCTGGCCCACGTGGACGCCGACCCCACCACTCAGCACGTGGTGCAGCGGGCGGTCCTGGTCCTCGGCCTGGTCGAACTGGTCCTGTTCAACGGCGGTGTACTGCGCCTGTCGGACGACGTGTTGTGGGCGCTGCGCGACCGGCTCGTGCTGCTGCCCCGCAAGCTCTTTCCCAGGCCCCTGCGGGCCGCGCTCGTCCGCAAGCCCGGCTTCGCCGACCTGTACGTCGTCCGCCAAGAGTGGAACCGCTACGTACCAGGCGAGCTGGCCCACATCGAGAACGTCCTCGCCCACGAGATGAAGGAACGCGTGCTGACCCGGCTCGACGAGGCCGAGACCACGCTGATGGTGAGTACCGAGCGGGACGAGATGCAGGAGCGCGACAACCAGTCCACGACACGCTTCGAACTCGCCCAGGAATCATCGAAGTTGACCTCGTCCAAGGTGCATCTGGAGGGGCAGGTCGACACCTCCGGACAGTACGGGCCAACCCAGGTGACCACCCACCTCGGAGGCAGCCTCGACTTCTCCGCCGAAGAGTCGGCCCGCCAGGCCCTGCGCCAGGCGACCGAGCTGGTGAACCGTGCCGTGCACCGGGTCGAGGAACGGGTCGTCGAGCGACGGACGACGCGCACCCTCACCCGGTCCGAGTCCAAGGACACCCATCAGGTCCAGGCCAAGGACGCGGCCGTGTGCGGGATGTACCGGTGGGTCGACAAGGTGGTCAGGCTGCGCACCTACCGGTATCCGCACCGGTTCCTGCTGGAGTTCGAGGTGCCCGAGCCCGCCGCGTACGTACGGTGGTGGGGGAAGCGCGACAGCGGCGAGGGCTTCGACACCCCCGAGCCGACCCCGTTCACGCTCAGCGGTGTCCCGGCCGAGGAGAACCCCGTCGCCCTGCTCCCCACCGACATCTCCGAGAATCCGGCGGACCCAGGGTACTACCTGAAGCTCGCCGCCCGTTGGCACGCCGTGGGCATCACCGCGCCCCCGGCGGACGAGGTCGTCGCGCACGGCTATCTGCACGTACCGCAGACCGACCCCAGCGGCGACAAGACCTCGCACGACGTGTGGCTGACCCCGCTGGAGGGCTCGACCAGCGGCACCGGCGGTGTCGAGGGCGCCCCGGTCACCGTCCCGCCCGGATACCGGGCCGAGGACCGGTGGTCGGGCTGGGTCGTGGCCTGGGACCAGGACGACTGGGTCAAGCCCGGCTGGAACACCTCCGATCTCAACTCCTTCGACATTGTCCCGCCCGCCGCCGTGATCACCGTCGGGGACAGTGCGAACGTGCCGCCAGAGTCCGACCCGGACCCGGTCAAGAACCGGGTGATCGCCTCGGGCGAGCGCAGCTGGATCTCTAAACCGATCGGCGGACAACTGAACGGCCGGCGCACCGGCAAACTGCCGATCACCGTGCTCGCCGCCAACTACGGACTGTTCTCCGTGCAGGTGAGGGTGGTGTGTCGGCGCGAGGAAGCGGCGCTGCACGAATGGCGCGCCACCACCTACGAGAAGCTGCGCACCGCCTACTTCGAGCTGCTGCGCGCCCACCGCCAGGAACGGGACGAGCGGGCGGTACGGGCCGGCATCCGGATCGAGGGACTCAGCCCGGCGGAGAACGCACGGGTCATGCGCGAGGAAATCAAGCGCCAGGTTGTCGAGTTGATGCTGGGCGAGCGCTACAAGGGCTACGACGGACTTGAGTTCGACGCCACCGACGGGCGGCCCTGGACACACATCGCGAACGCCCGCAAGCACGCCGCGATGATCCAGTTCCTGGAGCAGTCCTTCGAGTGGGAGAACCTCACGTACGTCCTGTATCCCTACCTGTGGGCGGCCGGGGACCGCTGGGACGAACTGCGGGGCATCGAATCCTCCGACCCGGACTACGCGCGGTTCCTGCGCGCGGGCTCGGCGCGTGTCGTGCTGTCGGCCCGGCCGGGACACGCCCGCCAGGTGCTGTACTTCCTGGGCACCGGCAAACCCTGGGGCGGTGGCCCGGCACCCGCGCCCGGCAGCGCCGCGTACGTGTCCGTGGCACAGGAGATCCAGGCGCAGACCGGTGCGCCGGATGACGGGGAACCGGTCGGTGACTCCTGGGAGGCGCGGCTACCCACCACGCTCGTGTGGCTCGACCCCGACCCAGTCCTGCCCAAGGCCAATGCCGAGGCGGCGTTCCCGGACCCGCCCACGGCCAAGCCGCTGGTCACGGATCCGGTACCGGGCACGACGCAAACGGGTGGGTCATGAGCGACACCGAGCCGCGCCGCAGGCTGCTCCCCAATGACGTCCGCTATCTCGTACTGGAGGGCGGTGGCGGCAAGGGCCATGCCTACCTGGGCGCAGTACGGGCCCTGGAAGAGCTCGACGTGATGCCGAACATCAAGGGCTTCGGCGGGGCGTCGGCAGGTGCCATTACCGCGCTCATGCTGTCCACCGGCATGGACAGCAAGGCGATCGCCGAGTACATGGCCGGTACGGACTTCGACAAATTCTTCGAGCCACCGGAGCCCCGATGGCGGCCCGAGGCTGGAAGCGGAGGGCAACCCGTCGAACCGGAATGGACGAAGATCGAAAGGGCGGTGGAACTTGCGCTGACCGTCTCCAAGTTCTCGCTCAAGCGGCTGCTGCCGCTGCTCGGTTCGGCCTTCGCCCCCGAACTGTGGGAGGAGGTGAAGGGCAAGCTACACAAGCAGCCGTTCAAGATCTTACTCGCCAACTGGCCGACCTATGCCGCCTTCCTCGGCCGGGACATGGGCGTGTTCTCCGGGATGGAGGCGCGCAAGGCCTGGGAGTCCCTGCTCAGGGAGCGGATGCGGCTGAGGGGGCACAGGCCGCTGGACGGGGCCGTCACCTTCCGGGAGCACCGCCGTGTCTTCCGCAAGGACCTGCTGATGACAGGGTCCAACCTGTCGACCGGACGCACCGAACTGTTCTCCGCCAGGTACACGCCGGACTTCCCGGTCGCCGACGCCGTCCGTATCTCCATGAGCCTGCCCTTCATCTACAAGCCGTATGTGATCAAGGGCAAGCGGGACGGCTGGCCGCCCTGCGGCACGTACGTGGACGGCGGGCTCTGGAACAACCTGCCGTTCCGTGAATTCGAACGGGAACCCGAGCTGGTGCCGTCGGAGGCACGGGCCTCCGCCGCGGTGCCGACCGGACCGCCCCGGCCGCGCACACTGGCGCTGCGCCTGTCCATCGACCCGCCGACCCCGGTGCGCAACCTGGGCGACCTGCTGTGCCGGATCGGCCAGATCGGCCTGTTCGGCTCGGGTGAGTCCCAGGTGCTCGCCCCGTACGAGGACCAGACGATCTCGCTGGTCACGAAAGGCCTCGACCTCGTGAACTTCACGCCTCCGCCGAGGCACCGGGCGCTGGCGGTGATGCGCGCCCACCGAGCCGTCTACCACTACTTCCACAAGCCCTTGAAGCCGGAGGACCAGCAGCCCTGGGATGACTTCTACATCGAGATGATGTTCGAGGCGGGCCGGGCCTGCCCCTGAGGAGAAGAACTGTCAGTGCCCGTTGCAATGCTCTGCGTACCCATTTGGTCAGCGGTCCACTGAACGCATCGCCGAACGGCAGGCCAACCACGACGGTGGACATCCCAGAGATGCACAACCTCGGTGAGGCCCTGTCCCGTCCCTTGCCCAACGCGGCCGACGGGCGAGGGCCGCGGGTCTCAACGGCGGCAGCGCGAGGCCGGCCGACGACGTCATGCGGAGCTGAAACGAGGAAGCCCAGCATCGGGGAGCAGGCTGGGTACCTGCGACGCAACGGCAGTGAGCGGCTGCAGAGCCACAAGCCGAGTCAGCGCTGAGCAGTGCCTGCAACGAACGACATTCGTAACCCCCTGGGGCCATGCCGGCCGGGTGTGCGAAGTGTGGCCTCACCAAGCCACCGATCCGGCCGCGGGCCAGCAGCGGCACCTTCGTGCCCTCCGGGGCGTCGATGCCATGCCAGCACTAGAAGCACACCGCTGTTTCACGACGTCCGTAGCCCAGTGCCCGCCACTGTTCCAGCGGGCGATCGCCGATATGGACCTCGGTCTGTATCCCCAGCTCGAACCCCACCACCAGTAGATCGTTCAGCACCGGACGCTCCTCTCGGCTACCACTGCCGGCGGAGCCGTAGGCGGTCGAGGTGCGTGTGACGTTCTGCAGGGCGTCGGCGGCCAGTGTGTCCGGCCCGTCGCCCCTGCTCCGTCGCCGCAGGTGGTCCGCCGCTGCCTGTGCCCATCCAGCGATCTTGTCGCACGCGGCGATCGAGACCTTGCGGATGAATTCGCCAACCCGGTGGTCTTCCATCAGCCGGTCGAAGTGCTCCCCAGCCCGCTCCTTCATGACATGGAACAGGTGGCCGAACGCGCCGCGCACCGTCTGGATCTTCTGCCACTCCGGGAGGTCAAGGAGCGTTGTGGCGTGCGTGTCGGCCTGTTGCAGGGCGGCGTTGACGTCGGCCGCCTGCCGGGAGACGGACGGTGACAGCGCCGCTGCCGCCGACTCGACAGGAGCGGCAGTGTCCTGCTCTGCGACGGCGGGTGGCGTCCCGGGTACGGCGGGGGCGATGGGCCTCGGCGAGAGCGTATTGCAGTGTCGCCAGGTTGGCTTCGCTCAACGACGCGAAGCGGATCCACGCGCACCGCCGCCTCTACATGACCGCCACCCCTCGCATCTTCGCCGCACCGGAACTGGCCGAGTCCGCCGACACCACCCGCCCGCGCCGCCGGCGCCCCACCGGGCCGGACGTGGACGCGTTCGCCAACTCCATGGACAACGAACAGGTCTACGGCAGAAGGGTCTTCGAATACCCGCTCGCGCAGGCGGCGGAAGACGGCCGGGCGGCGGACTACCGCATCGTGGTGCCCACCCTCACCCACGCCGACCTGCGCCGCCGCCTCAACCTGCCCACCCCCGGCACCACCACCGCCCCCGGCCCCGGGGAGGAGGCGGACAGCGCGCTGCGCACCACCGCCCTGCACCTGGCCGTCCTGCGCGCCATGACCGAACAGCGGCTGAAGAAGGTCTTGGTCTACTTCAACCTCGTCTCCAACGCCCGCCGCTTCGCCCGCGAACTGCCCCACACCCTGCGCCTGCTGGCCAAGACCAACCCCAGCCTGTGCCCGGACATCACCCCGGGCTGTTCTTCGCCCACGGGGAGCACACCGCCTCGTTGCGGAAGGCGGCGACGCCCTCGTCCAGGTCCGCGGCGAAGCCGACCGGATACACCGCGACCTGGCCCAGGTACTGCGCCGGGCGCCTGCCTCCCAGCCGAGTGCGCCGCGGAACGCCTTCGACCCGAAGGTTCCTCCCGTCGCTCGGTGAAGGCTCAAACCTCCGGGAGCCGGCCTTATCTCGAGCGCCCAGAGCACGTCAGGCATGTGAGCCAAGTACGCTCCAGACATACATGCCTCACGGAATATCTGTGGGTCGTCAGGCAAGTTCGACGCGCAAGACGCGCGTCCTGGCTGGCCAACCTCCACATCTCTCACTCACGCACTGCTACAACTTCGCAACACTGGGATCACCGGCCGCCCGCCGCCCGTATCAACGTATGCATGGCCGCCCTACCGCCCCGCCACTCCGATCGCGCCGCCCGTCTGAGGCGCGTCGCCCGCCGCCGCACCCGTACCGCGCCCCGCCGTCCTACCGCTCCGATCGGCTCACGTCTGCCGGGCCGACGCCGCCGCCCGCCCGCACCCGTGTCTGCCGCTGCCCGGCAGTCGGCCGTCATCGCCCCAGCGGACCGGTGGACGCACATCCAGCAGGCCGCGGGCACTCTGGCCGCTCTGGGGACCCTCGCCGTGATCATCTTCACCTGGCTGTCGATCCAGCAGGTTGACGACGAACACGCTCTCACCCGGGAGGGGCAGGTCACCGACCGCGTGGACCTGCGCGGCGCGAACCTGTCCTTGGCGAAACTGCTCTTGGCGGACCTGTCCTTCGCGAAACTGTCCATGGCGAACCTATCCGACGCGGACCTGTCCTTCGCGGACCTGTCCTTCGCGGACCTGTCCGAGGCGGACCTGTCCTTCGTGGACCTGTCCGGCGCGAAACTGTCCGGCGCGGACCTGCGCGACGCGAAACTGCCCGGCGCGGACCTGGCGAACCCGCCCAGCGCCGCGGGACCTTGATCGGGCCATACCAAGTCTCGTGCCCGTCATCCAGCAGTCGGACGGAGTCAGGAAAACGTTACGACCGTAACGCTTCCTACCGTCTGCCTTACATGCCTGACAGGCGAGCCACTGCTCCCGCGCGGCCGTGCTCTCAGCGGCTCGTACGCCGTGGCGTAGTGGCGAACATCCGGTTCCTTGATCGTGTCGTCGGCCGTATGCGTGTGGGGGTGGCGTCGCGGGGTAGAACGGCCGTTGGTTCGTGTGGTTGCGCGAGCCGGAGCATGCCCGGTTGTAGGGCTGCTCCTGGGCATGAATGAAGGATCAACTGGTATGGCCAGCGGCACCGTGAAGTGGTTCAACGCCGAAAAGGGTTTCGGCTTCATCGAGCAGGACGGCGGGGGCCCGGACGTCTTCGCGCACTACTCCGAGATCAAGGGCAGCGGGTACCGCGAGCTGACCGAGGGGGAGCACGTCACGTTCGACATCGGCCAGGGCCAGAAGGGTCCGCAGGCGCAGAACATCGTCCGCGGCTGAGCGGGCAGGGGAGAGCGTAGAACGAGGCGGCTGCCCCGTCCGGCAGCCGCCTCGCTCATGCAGTCGGCCCGTACGGCGGTGTGGGTTGGCCCGGGCGGCGCGCAGCAGCTGCTCGCTGACGCGGCAGGCCGGCCGCCGACGCGGCCGCGGGCCCCGGGCTGCGGCCGGGCCCTCGTTGGTGCCCTGCACGATCAGCTCCGGAGAGGGCTCCCTTGGTCTTGCCCTGGGCGCCCGACTCGGTGAGCTTAAAAAAGGTCCCGTCGGCTGTGACACTGACGGTGGTGGAGGCTGGCGTCGCCGGTCCTGTGGGGAGGAAACTGAGATAAGGCCGAAAGCGCCAGAGAGGTATGGCGTGGTGATCAGCTTGAGCCGGTTGAGATCACCCCGTCTGCGTCCGTATGAGTCGGCGGATGAGGCGGCGGTGCTTGAGTTGCTTGCGGCAGATCGGCTGCCTGGGCAGCCGATCTGCACCGCTTCGATGCTCGCTGAGGCGCTGGCCGGCCGCTCAGTAGCTGATCCGGCTGCGTGGGCGGCACTGGATGGGCTCGTCACTACTGTGCTGTGCACGCCCGAGGGCGGCATTGGTGGCATCGTCTGCTGTGCCGGGCGCCCCTGCGACGATGCATCGTTGCTCTTGTGGCTCCACTGCCGTGACAGCTCCGAGGCGGCCGCGACTTTGATCGCTCGGACTCTGCAATGGAGCGGCGCCCGCCTCGTGTATGGCTTCCCACTGGCCTCCGCCCTCACCAGGGGCCTGATAGGTCTGCCGGAGCGCCGTAGCCGGGCTACGCACGAAGCCCTCCTGGCTGTGGGCTTCACCGGTCTGGGGCGGAGCTGGTATCTGCGTGCTGAGCTTCCCGTCGCAGGCTTGCCCCACCTCGGGCACGTGGAGCTGAAGGACACTGTCGCGCCGCCCGGCAAGCGTCTTGAGGTCCGCCGCTATGGGCGGGTGCTGGCCCAGGCCATCGTGGAGCGTCCTGTCGGCGGGGTCGGCGTGATCCACAGCCTCGCGGTCGCCCCGGATACCTGCGGCCAGGACTTGACCCCGGGTCTGCTGGGTAACGCTATGGACGTGCTCCTCGGGTTCGGTGCTCGCGAGACGATCGTCTACCTGGATGAGTCTCATGATGACCCGGAGTGGGATCCCACCGCTGCCCTGCGCACCTATCTGTTCGCTGACTTCATCGAGGTCGACCGACTGCTCACTTTCACCAGGCCGCCGACGCCGTCTGGGATGCAGGGTTAGTAGCTGTATCTTCCTGGCCCTGGGGATCTTCGCCTACAACCTCCAGCGGATGACCGTCCTCAGCCAGTGAGGGACATCCCGCCGACAGGCCAGCAGCACAGCCCCGCAGTCGACCCCCGTCACCAGCCCAAACACTTTTTCAGGGGCAAGTAGCTAGCGGGTAGGTGAACACGGTGACGTCGCAGCTCAGGTCCGCGGGGGAAGCCGACCGGGCAGTGCCATGACTGACCTTACCCGCCCGCGCGAACTGCCCCCAGCGGCGCACGGAGACTCTCTCGGCCCTCGGCAGACCGTGGGCCTGCCAGCGGATCCGCGACACTCTGCCGCCCGCGCCCGACTCCCGCACCATGGCGCCCGCCCCGCGCCTGGCGGGCGACGGCGTGCCGCCCGAACTGCCGGGTCGAACTGCTCCACACTCAAAGTCGGCGGTCGGGAGCGGGTGGTCTGTTCCTGGCTGCGGGCCCCAGGGCAGTGCCTCTTGCTCTGTTTCGACCAGTGCTTCACCATCTGTGACCAGGCAGATACGGCGATCCTAGGGGTGGGGCGATGTCGTCGGGTACAAGCGGGGGCTAGTGGGCGGACAAGGCACTGCCCAGCGTGTTCAAGCATGACCTCCTCAAGCGGTACCTACCGCAGTTCGGCGGGATGACAGGCACGCATTCCCACGGCAAGCGTGTCGTCTACCTCGACGGGTACGCCGGTGAGGGCCGCTACGAGAACGGCGATCCGGCGTCCGCGGAGATCGCACTGAAGGTCGCTTCGTCCCTGCGCGAGAAGCCCGGACTCCCGCTGGAGTGCTTCTTCTCCGAGCCTCAGGCGAAGTCGTACGACCGGTTACACTACGTCGTCCAGCACTACGCGGCCCGTGGTGTGCGAGCGCACGCCCACCGCGGTGAGATCGACGGAGTCTTGGACCAGGTGGTCCAGCGAGCCGGTCGCGAGCCGCTTTTTCTCTTTCTGGACCCGTGCGGGCTCGTTCTGCCGCAGGACCGCCTCGTCGATGTCCTCGCGCGTAAGCGTCCGCAGAAGTGGCCGCCGACTGAGTTGCTGATGAACTTCAGCATGATGGCCGTGTGGCGCCTGGGCGGCCACGTCCGCTCTCCGAAAGGCAACGAGAAGTCGCTGCAGCGGTTCGATGACGTGTGCGGTGGGACCTGGTGGCGTGCGTACTTCGCCGACGCGGTCGCCTCCCGTCACCAAGACGGCGCCGCCGAGGACGCAATCGAGGAGGTCGCGGCCGAGTACGCCCGCCGTTTGGAACTGCGTACCGGGATGCTGGTGCAGTCGGTGCCGGTATCGCACTCGCCCCGCAAACGAGCGGTGTACCGACTGGTGTTCGCCACCCGCAGCCCGTACGGCCTGTGGGTGTTCGGCGACACCGTCGCCCGGGCCCGGGCCACGTGGTGGGAGACGCTGGAAGAGCGCGAAGAGGACGACGCCCTGTTCTCCGTGGCCTCGGTGACGCGCCCGGATCCAAAGGAGACCGAGGCCAAGGCGGTGCCGGAGATCGGCGCAGTACGTCGGCGAGTTCGGCCAGGGCCAGAAGCTGAAACGGTCCGTGCGCGCCGCGGGGCCCTGAACGGCCCCACCCTGTGGAGCGCCACCACCACAGCCGGGCCCCGACGGCCCGGACGGCCGCGGCGACCTGCTCACCCTCAACTCCTGGCCCTGCACGTCCGGCCGGCCGGACGCGGGGCCCGGCAGGCCAACAATGGCCCTGAGCTGCCCGAACGCTGGCTGCTGGCCGAGTGGCCTGCCGGTGAGAGCGAACCGGTGCAGTTCTGGCTCTCCAGCCTGCCCTCCGGGATGCCACTAGCCACTTTCGTGCGGCTGGCCAAGCTCCGCTGGCGCATCGAGCATGACTACCGCGAGATGAAACAGGCCCTGGGACTGACCCACTTCGAGGGCCGCACCTGGTCCCCACCACCTGGGACGGCACGCACCAGATGCGAGCCGAGGAGTTCGAGGCCGAACTCCGCCCCTCCCAGGCCGAGGGCACCCGGCGGTGGGAAGTGTTCACGCTCACGGTCCGGGGACGCCGGGTCGACGCCCGCCACCGCACCCTGGACGTGTGGACGAGCCGCCGCTTCTACTACCCCGCACAGCTCCCCGGCGGCGAGCCCGGTTGGGTCCAGGCCCTGGCCGAGCGACTTCTCCCCGACCAGCCACCGCCCCGCCCCGCGCGCTGTGTGTTCTCCCTTCCCGACCCGCCCAGGATCACCCCTGAACACCGGCCCCGCCCCGCCCGCCTGCGGCGGCCGCCGCCGCGGCGCCACTCATGTTATCTAGTGCTCTTGTTCCCCAGTGCAGGTCAGCTCGTGTCTGCGGTATTCAGGCACGTGTGACAGGTAGCCGGGTAGCCGAGTGCGGAGGCTGTCGTCGCGTCTTGTCAGGTCAGGATGGTGGTGATGACGCTGGTTACCGCGGCGGCGAGGGTGATGACTGCGGCGAAGGTGGTGGCGGCGCGGGTGAGGGCTGCGGGGTAGGTAGCGCCGTCCATGCGGGCGAGTTTGGCCGCGCCAGCGGCAGCCAGCAGAGCGACGACGGTCACGAGTGCGGCGGCGAGGAGGACAACGGCGACGGTCACGGCAGACTCCCGTTTCACGAAGGGGTGTTGATGTGGGCGAATGTCGTGGAAGTGGTGTTCGTCGGGGTTCGCCGGGAGGAAGATGAACACCGGCGAACACATCACGGCCCGGGGGCGAGTACGTGCACGACGAGCAGAGGGGTCCCGAGCAGGCCCTCACCGAACTGCGCGGGAGGCTGGCTGACGGGCTGGCCCGCATGCGGTTGAACAAGACGGATCTGGCTGGCCGGGCGGGGCTGGGGCGCACGACTGTGCATGAGGTGTTCAAGGCCGATGGGTCGGTGCCCTCGGCGCCGACCGTGGCGGCGCTGGCCCGCGCGCTGAAGCTGCCGGTCGAAGAGTTATTGGCGCTCCGGCGGGACGCGTCCGGGAACGGTGAGCGGTCGGGGCTCGGCAAGCTGATCGGGGAATGGGGGCCGCACGATCTGGAGGTGCATCCGGCCGGGCCCCGCGAGTGTGTTGACGGGGATTCGGGTCTGCCCGGGTACGTGCGGCGCGCGCATGACCGGGCGCTGGACGAGACGGTGAAGGCGGCGGCTGCCGGCCGCAGCCGGATCGTGGTCCTGGTGGGCACCTCGTCGACCGGGAAGACCCGGGCGTGCTGGGAAGCTGTACAGCCGCTCGCGGACGAGGGGTGGCGGCTGTGGCATCCCGATCCGAGCAGCGTGGAGGCCGCGCTGGAGGATCTGCGCCGTGTCCAGCCGCGCACCGTGGTGTGGCTGAACGAAGCCCAGCACTACCTGGGCAACCATGCGGCCGGGGAACTGTTCGCAGCGGACGTGCACCAGCTGCTGATCAGCCCGGAGCACAGCCCGGTCCTCGTGCTGGCCACACTCTGGCCCGAGTACGTTCGCCAGTACACGGCCCTGCCCGCCGCCGGTAAAGAGGACCCCCACAGTCGGGCGCGGGAGCTGCTCAGCGGCCGCACGGTGACCATCCCGACAGCGTTCGACGCCGCGGCCCTGGCCGCGGCCGCCGCCCTCGCCGGGAACGGGGACCGACTGCTGGCCGACGCCCTCACCCGCGCCCGCACCGACGGGCGCGTCACACAGGACCTGGCCGGCGCCCCCCAACTCCTCACCCGCTACGAGAACGCAAGCGAGCAGGCCAGGGCGCTGCTGGAAGCGGCGATGGACGCACGCCGTCTCGGCGTCGGCCTCCATCTCCCCCAGGCCTTCCTCATCGACGCAGCCGCCGACTACCTCCATCAGATCGACTACGACCGGCTCACCGATAACTGGGCTGAAGCCGCCTTCGCCGAACTGGCTGAACCCGTCCACGGCAAACAAGCCCCCCTGCGCCGCACGACCCCCCGAGACGCACGACGCCCACCCACCACCTCAGCTTCTTCGCACCAGGCGGGACCGGTGTTCCGGCTTGCCGACTACCTCGAACAGCACGGCCGCACCACCCGCTCCCATCTGTGCCCGCCTGCCTCCTTCTGGCGCGCCGCCTACACCCACCTCACCCGCCCTGAAGACCTGGACAATCTCACCAAGGCAGCCGAAGGCCGGCACCGCCTGGAATGGGCCCACGACCTCCAACTCCGCGCAGCCGACCGCGGCAGTGGCGGCGCCCTATTCCGCCTGGCCGAGCTGCGGAAGAAGGCCGAGGACTGGCTGGGCGCCGCTACCCTCTACCAACAGGCCGCCGACCGCGGCAACACCCGAGCCATGGTCTTCCTGGCCGAGCAGCGGGCGGAGGCCGAGGACTGGCTGGGCGCCGCAGCCCTTTACCAACAGGCCGCCGATCACGGCAACACCCACGCCATGGTCATGCTGTGCCAGATACGGGAGCAGGCCGGCGACCGGGCAGAAGCCGAAACCCTCGCCCTGCAGGCCGCCGACCACGGCGACACCCGCGCGCTGCCCATCCTGACCGGGATGCGAGAGCAGGCCAGCGACAGGAAAGGCGCCGAAATCCTCGCCCTGCAGGCCGCCGACCACGGCCACACCGGTGCCCTGGGCGTCCTGTGCCAGATACGGGAGCGGGCCGGGGACGGGAAGGGTGCCGAAATCCTCGCCCTGCAGGCCGCCGATCACGGGCACACCAGCGCCTTGGTCAAACTGGCCGAGCTGCGGAAGGAGTCCGGGGACAGGAAGGGTGCCGAAATCCTCGCCCGGCAGGCCGCCGATCACGGCGACACCGGTGCCCTGGGCATCCTGTGCCAGATGCGGGAGCGGGCCGGGGACGGGAAGGGTGCCGAAATCCTCGCCCTGCAGGCCGCCGATCACGGGCACACCAGCGCCTTGGTCAAACTGGCCGAGCTGCGGAAGGAGTCCGGGGACAGGAAGGGTGCCGAAATCCTCGCCCGGCAGGCCGCCGATCACGGCGACACCGGTGCCCTGGGCATCCTGTGCCAGATGCGGGAGCGGGCCGGGGACGGGAAGGGTGCCGAAATCCTCGCCCTGCAGGCTGCCGATCACGGGCACACCAGCGCCTTGGTCAAACTGGCCGAGCTGCGGGAGCATGCTGGGGACAGGAAGGGTGCCGAAACCCTCGCCCTGCAGGCTGCCGATCACGGCAACACCAGCGCCTTGATCAAACTGGCCAAGCTGCGGGAGCAGGCTAGGGACAGGAAGGGTGCCGAAACCCTCGCCCTGCAGGCCGCCGACCACGGCAACACCCACGCCCTGCTCCACCTGACCGCAGCGCCGGTGCTGCAGAGGCTTTGGCCGTATGGCCTAGACCCGGACGGTACGCCAACGCCTCGATGGCAGCGAGACACGTCCGCAGCGGTGTTTAACGGGGACGACATGGACTGAACCGCCGGGGCTCTGGAAAATGGCCGATCCCAAGCATCGTCAACGTGCCTGAGTACCCCTCGGATAGCTGTCAGGCATGCTGCTGAACTCTTACACGGTCCACATGCCTGACGATCGGCCAGCACCAGAGATAACCTCCGCTCAGACCGTGACCTGACTGCCAGCGCCGCGCTACGGCGCAGCAAGGCCCACGCCCTGCTGACCGGGGTGGGCCTTCGCGCGCTCTGCCTCCCGGCGCCCGCGGGTTGCCGCTCTAGCCGGCCGGGCCGTGACAGTGCCGCCACCAGCCGTGCACTCCCGCGCCCCTTCAGGGCGGCCTGGTGCGGCCCCCGGCCCCCTTCCTTCTTTCCCGAGCCCGAGAGGCAGCCTGGCATGTTCCTGCACCTGACCACCCTCCTCGACCTCGACCAGAACCCGATAGCCGACGTCGACGCCCAGTTCGTCGGCGGCGCCCTCCGCGAGACCTCCATGGTCGTCGCCACCGACCCGGACCGCACCGGAGGCATGGTCGCCCTCCAGTCGTACGGGCCGTTCGCCACCACCGACGACGCCCACGCTTGGGCCGTCGCCCACCTCACCCCCTACAGCGCCTGGACCGTCGCCCCCCTCGCCACCCCCTACACCAACGCCGAAGGCAACACCCGACGCCGCAAGCCGATCACCCACTCCACGACCGCGCGGCCCGCCCGCGCGAACACCATCGCCTCCTACCTCAAGCCGCACGAGCTCACCCGCCTGCGCTACGGCACCCGCGCCGACACCCCCCGACAGGGCTTCACCGCCCGCGAGTTCGACCACCCCCAGCTGGGCCCCGTCGTCGAGCTCACCACGCTCGGCCCGGACGCCTACCAGCGCGAGAGCGATCACCGCCTGATGCGCACCGTGCTGCGCCACGAGCACGCCCGCTACGAGATCATCGACCACCGCACCCACCTCCTGGTACGGCGCCTGTCCGACGCCGAACTCCACGCGGCTGCCGACCGGGCCGCCGCCCGCGTCGCCCCGTACCTGGCCCCCCCTCACCTCCCGCGCCGTCGCACCGGCGGCAGCCGAGGAGGCCGTGCACACCCTGTTCGACGCCGTCCTGGCGGCCGCGCGCGAGGTGGCCTGCGACGATCCCGACGACGCCGACCTCATGCACGAGATCCAGGACATGGACGCCCTCGACGCCCTGGCCGCCCTCAAGACCGCGTCCCTGCCCTCGGACATGATCGGCGCCATCGCGGACGCCCTCGCCCTCCTCGCCCCGCACACCTACAGCCAGGCGCGCTGACGGCGCACCCCGGCCGCCGCACCGGCCGACGGAGCGGTGACCACCGGCCCGCCTCTGACCGCCGCGTCCGGTCCTCCGGCGCGCCCTGCGCGGGTCGGAGGGCCGCTGCTGCTCACCAGCCCCGGCTGCGGTTGCGGCCCTTGCCCCGAGTCCGGCCACGGTACGGGGCACCGGCCCGGGGGAGCGGTGACCACTCCCGCCCTTCGGGCCGCCACACCGGCCCGTCAAGAGGCCGATACCAGTTCAGGAGGCTTCGTGTCCCGCAACCCGATGCGCCGCGCTGTCCCCGTCGGCGGGCTCCTGCGCGCCGCTGCCGCACGACCGGCCCCCGGCCAGGTTGTTCGGGTGGTCACCGAGTGGTCCCAGTCCTGCGCATGCGGCGGCAACTTCCTCGGCCACGAGGAGGAACCCTGCCGCCCGGACTGCACCGGCTACTACCCCGTGGCCGGTTGGAGCTACGTGGCGGGATCGCGCGGCGGCGGCCCGCAGGCCGCAGGCCAGCCCGGCGACAGCTACGGCCCCACCACCGCGGGCCCCTCCTACGCCTGACGCCCCCGGCCGCCCAAGCCTGACAAGAGGGAGACCAGACCTCGTGGACCAGCTCACCTACCCCCGCACCGCGGCTGTCATCGCCGCCCGCGCACGCATGGCCCTGGCCGCCTACCGCGCGGTCCCGGGCCAGGAGGCCACCCACCGTCTCGCAGCCTGCCTGCAGGACATGTGGCACTACGGCTACTTCGCCCTCCACAACGACGACACCCCAACCTCGCCGTGGACCGAGACCCGCCGGCAACTCTTCGACGCCCTGCAGCTGCTCAAGCCGGCCGCCGCCGAGCCCGCCCACGCAGCCCGCGCCGCCGCCCAGGCGATCCACCGTTTCGAACAGGCCACCGGCGTCACCCCCGGCACCCAACCGGAGCCCCTCCACACCCGCAGCGAAGCCGAACGGGCCGCCCACGCCGCCTTCGAACGCCTCCGCCTGCACATCAAGCTCGACCACGACCACGACCGCCAGTTCGTCACCGAAGCCTTCCTCGCCTGCCTCGACAACCCCGACAGCCCCTACCCCTACAAGGGCCACGACTCCGACGGCGAAGGGGACGACGGCGACAAGCAGCCGGAGTTGAGCCCCGAGGAGACCGGGGAACGAGAAAACTCGCTGCGCTACTGGCTCGGTCCCCGCACCGACACACTCCCCGACAACTCTTGAACAGTTCCCCGTCCGCCCCGCCCTCGGCCCGCCCTCGCCCCGCGCTCGGCCTCGTGCTCGGACCTCTCCCGGCACGGGGCTGCCCCTGTTTCCGGGATGGACGCCGGCCTTGCGGCAGTAAGTCGCCGCCCGGTCACGGTCAGCGCACCGGCCTCGGGGGAGCGGTGACAAGTCTCTTCCGCTCCCCCTCCCAGGGCCGCCAAGGGGGTTCTTACGCCCCGCCTCCGAGCCATGACGACGGGACCTTTCCGTGACTTCCACTGCACTGCGACCCCACGCCCTTCCCCCGGGCACCCTGACCCGCCTCGCGCCTGCCGACTGCACGGCGACCCAGTGGTCGACGGCGAAGGCGAAGGCCGACGCCGGGAACCGGGTCCTGGCCTTCATCGAGAACGGCCTCCACGCCGGCGCCTTCACCGACGACCTCTACCGCACCTGCTCACTGCACCTGTTCGGCCACATCGCGCACTTCAACCGGCACGGGTTCGCCGACGTCTGGTTCACCACCCCCAAGGACAAGGCCGCCTTCATCCGGCACGCCAGGAACGCCAGCGGCCTCGGCGATCCCGCCTGGACGTGGTCCGACGTCGAGCAGCACATTCAGCGCGCCCTCGCCGACCACCCCCACCTCCAGGAGCCGTCAGCCTGGCCCGGCACCCCCCGCCCGCACGGCTGCCCGTCCTGCCGCTGCACCCCCCAGACCGGCAACTGACCCCACGCACGCACGCCTGCCGTTCACGGTCACCGGCCCCGGGACCGCCCTCACGGCCCCGGGGCCGTGCCCTGCCGCACTTAGGACTCCACAGGTGGTAGCCAGCCACACCGTCCAGCGGTCGCGGGCGTATCGCCGGTCCGGATACCGAGGTTCTCGGGTGCGCACGATGGCTGGTCGGAATGTCGGCTGAGCACCTCGTCGATGGACTCCCAGAGATGGGCCGGGAGCACCTGCCGTTGGGGGCGGTTCGAGCTGGACATGACGACCTCCGAGGCAACGTGCTTGCCGACCGCCATGTTGGGTGTTGGTAAGAACTGTGTCATGAGCCGCAAATGAGCGTCGGTTGCTCAGGACTTCCATTGCAGCCCTGCACCTGTGGGAGCGCGGTGCTTTCCGTGTCCCCGAGTGGGACCCCGTCACTCATGCAGATCGTATGCAAACAGTCCGCGCCACCCGCCTGTAAACAGGGCTTGCCCGTCGGGAGTCCAAGAACAGAATGACAGGTTGCTGTCGACCCGCATCATGGTCAGCGATTCGCCGGTGGCGGTGTCCGAGATCCGTACCGTGCCGTCGGCGCCGGCAGTGGCGAGGCGGGTGAGGTCTGGGCTGAACGCCGCCGCTTTCACCCCGCCCATGTGGCGGGTCAGGGTGTGGAGAGTGGCCCCGGTGGCGGTGTCCGAGAACCGCACCGTGCCGTCGACGCCGGTCGTGGCGAGGTGGGTGCTGTCCGGCCTGAACGCCACCGCTATCACCTCGCCGATGTGGCCGGTCAGGGTGTGGAGGGTGGCCCCGGTGGCGGTGTCCCAGATCCGCACCGTGCCGTCGGCATCGCCGGTGGCGAGGTGGGCGCTGTCCGGGCTGAACGCCACCGCCCTCACCCCGCCGATGTGGCCGGTCAGGGTGTGGAGGGTGGCCCCGGTGGCGGTGTCCCAGATCCGCACCGCGCCGAAAAAGTCGGTGGTGGCGAGGTGGGTGCTGTCCGGCCTGAACGCCACCGCTATCACCTCGCCGATGTGGCCGGTCAGGGTGTGGAGGGTGGCCCCGGTGGCGGTGTCCCAGATCCGCACCGTGCCGTCGGCATCGCCGGTGGCGAGGTGGGCGCTGTCCGGGCTGAACGCCACCGCCCTCACCCCGCCGATGTGGCCGGTCAGGGTGCGCAGGACTGCCCCGGTGGCGGTGTCCGAGAACCGCACCGTGTCGTCGGCGCCGCCGGCGGCGAGGTGGGTGCCGTCCGGGCTGAACGCCACCACCCTCACCTCGCCCATGGGGCGGGTCAGGGTGCGCAGGACTGCCCCGGTGGTGGGATCCCAGATCCGCACCGTGCCGTCGGTGCCGCCGGTGGCGAGGTGGGCGCTGTCCGGGCTGAACGCCACCGCTATCACCTCGCCGATGTGGCCGGTCAGGGTGTGCAGGGTGGCCCCGGTGGCGGTGTCCCAGATCCGCACCGTGCCGTCGGTGCCGCCGGTGGCGAGGTGGGCGCTGTCCGGGCTGAACGCCACCGCTATCACCTCGCCGATGTGGCCGGT
>NZ_JBEYXR010000033.1:19744-20202 GCF_040645135.1 Streptomyces sp. NPDC046859 | reverse complement strand
CAGGGTGTGCAGGGTGGCCCCGGTGGCGGTGTCCCAGATCCGCACCGCGCCGAAAAAGTCGGTGGTGGCGAGGTGGGTGCTGTCCGGGCTGAACGCCACCGTCCTCACCCCGCCCATGGGGCGGGTCAGGGTGTGCAGGGTGGCCCCGGTGGAGGGGTCCGAGATCCGCGCCGTGTCGTCGGTGCCGACGGTGGCGAGGTGGGTGCCGTCCGGGCTGAACGCCACCGCCCTCACCCCGCCCATGGGGCGGGTCAGGGTGCGCAGGACTGCCCCGGTGGCGGTGTCCCAGATCCGCACCGTGCCGTCGGTGCCGCCGGTGGCGAGGTGGGTGCCGTCCGGGCTGAACGCCACCACCCTCACCTCGCCCATGGGGCGGGTCAGGGTGCGCAGGACTGCCCCGGTGGCGGTGTCCCAGATCCGCACCGTGCCGTCGGTGCCGCCGGTGGCGAGGTGGGTGC
>NZ_JBEYXR010000033.1:0-19647 GCF_040645135.1 Streptomyces sp. NPDC046859 | reverse complement strand
TGCCGTCCGGGCTGAACGCCACCACCCTCACCTCGCCCATGGGGCGGGTCAGGGTGCGCAGGACTGCCCCGGTGGTGGGATCCCAGATCCGCACCGCGCTGTCGGTGCCGCCGGTGGCGAGGTGGGTGCCGTCCGGGCTGAACGCCACCGCGTACACCTCGCCCCTGTGGCCGGTCAGGGTGCGCAGTAATGCGGGGTCGGGGAGGTCGGGTGGCGGCCAGCGGTTGATGAGGCGTGACGTGCTCGACGGGTGGCCGTGTGCGGGCCAGTGGGGTGCGTTGGTGATGCGGCTGCGCAGGATGGTGTCGAGGGCGTGGGCGGGGGTGGTGGGGGTCAGCAGATGCGCGGCCTGGGCTAGTTGCCGGGCGAGGGTGTGGGTAGGAGGGCCGATGCGGTCGAGGTCTCGCCAGGCGGCTGTGGGGCCCCGCTGGTGCAGCCGGATTCGCACCCAGAAGAAGTCCTGCGCCACCATGCTGGCCTCGTCATCGCGACCGGCGTGCAGGAGGTGCTCGATGAGGTGGTCCAGCAGGTAGCCGTACGGGGTGTGCCACCAGGCGGTGGCTCCGGTTTCGGTGCGGGGCAGGGTAGCGGCGAAGGCATCGAGCAGGGCGGCGTTCGCGGCCCGCAGCCCGGTCTCGCCCAATTCGGCGCGCAGGTAGTCGCGGACCACGTCATGCAGGGTGACCGCCCCGCCGAGAACGGTGCGGGCGAGGCCGAGGAGGGAGAGGTCGGCCATCTGTTTGCACAGCGAGCGGGTGGCCGTCTCGTCGAGGCCGCCAGTGGCCTGCCACAGGGCCGCGACCAGGGCGATGGGCACAGCCTCGTCCTCGGCGAAGATACCGAGCTCGGCGAACCGTTGCTCGGCCTGTGCGGGCTGCAGCAGGGTGACGGCGGCCCGGACGCTGGCGCGTACCGCGGTGTTGCGGCGCTCCGGCTGGTCCAGGTCCAGGGTGTCGTTCGGGTCCTGGGCGACGCCGTGCGGATCCTGGGCGGTAGGTCCGTGCGCGCGCAGCCGTCGCAGCAGAGCGAGTGCCGCGGCGGTCGGGTCGGCGCCGGTGGCCGCCTGCTCGGCGATAAAACGGTTCGCGATGCCCAGCAGCAGCGCCCACCGGCCCGTCGCCTTCACCAGCGACTCCACCACCTGCGGCTGCGGCACGGCAGGCAGCCGGTGGGTGAGCAGCTTCCGGGCCTGCTGCTCGGTCATCCGGTCGACCTCGATGCGGGTGGCCGCGGACGGCAGCACTTCCCGGTTGCGAGTGGTGACAAGCCGCACGCAGGTGCGCTCGGCGCCACGCAGGAACGGGTCGAGTTGCTCCTTCTCCCACACATCGTCGATGACCAGAAGGGTGCGCGGCCGTGCGGCGAGCAGACCCCCGAGGTGCTCTCCGGCGCGCTCGGGATAGGGACCGGTCTCGGTGGTGTCGCCGGTGATCCGACGCGTCTCCTCGGTAACCTTGGCCGCGATGTCGGCCGGGCCGCGGACATCCCGTCCGATGGTGATCAGGTGAACGCCACCGGGGAATCGCCGCTGCACCGAGCGCTGCGCGGCGACGTATCTGGCCAGTGTGGTCTTGCCGAAGCCACCGGCCCCGTGCAGCCCCGCAGTGATCGCGACCGGACCCCCGGCCCACCGCCGACGGGTACCGCGCAGCACGGCCGCGATCACGGCGCCAGCCTCGTCCCGGTCCACCCACCACTCCGGCACAGGAGGCGGAGGCGGACGGCGGACAGCAGCCGCAGGAGCAGCGGGCAGCGTCCGCAGCGAGACAGCCAGAGCAGTCAGCCCGGCCAACCCTCCCAGGACACTCGCCACCGGGTCAGCGCTGCCCCAACCGTCCCGCACCGCCGTAACCACCAGCCACACCCCGGCCGCCACGCACAGCGCAATCCCGGCCCCGGCCCCCCAACGCCCCCGCATCTGCATGAATGTGCATCATTCCCCCAACGCCCCTTGCCCGGCCACCACTTCCACCGAACCAGAACGCTGAGTCGCGAACACCCGCGCCTGATCGTGCGCTGCACCGCGAACTCGCTTCCGCTCCGAGTACGGCACGGCAAACCGTCTCCCACCCGGAACGGTGCTCGTTTGCGGCTCATGACGATCCTGCTGGCTTATCCCGGGCTCAGCGTGGGCGGCTCGCTGGTCAGGACAGCAGCGGCCGTCTTGGCGTTCCCGGCCGCGGGTGGAGTGGGGAATGTCGATGTAGCCGAAGCCGTGGCTGACGGTGCTTCCCCCTTGACCGAATAAAAGCCAGCAGGATCGTCATCAGCCGCAAATGAAGCAGCCAGCGCGGTCCCGGGCGGTATGCGGGGTGCTGGCCTGTGGGATCGCCAGGGGTGGTCGCGGAACGGTCAAGTGAGGAGGTTCTCGCGTACGTTCCCCGTGCCGGCACGGATGATCCAGGATCCGTCTTCCTGACGATCGGAACGCCGCTTGAGACGGTAGATGTCGGTGGAAGCGGGCCATGTGGTGCCGTCCGACCACCTGACTCCGGTCAGCTTCGGGTCGTCCTCGCGTACATCCGCGTTGCTGAGATCGTCCGTGGTGAAGTCGTCCATGAGACTCGCCAGGGATTCCTCGTCCACTGCCACTGGCGCGCCGACGGCCTGCGTGTACTCGTCACTGATGATCTTCAGGCACCAGTATCGGGCTAGGGCCAGGTCGCAGTCGAGGGCGCGGACGAGGGCGCGGACGAGGTCGAGGGCGAGGGCGCGGGGGAAGTCGGGGTCGAGGTCGAGGGCGCGGGCGAGGTCGGGGTCCAGCGCGCGGACGAGGGTGCGGGCGAGGGTGCGGGCGTGGTCGAAGGCGCGGGCGTGGTCGAGGGCCAGGTCGGGGTCGAGGGCGCGGGCGTGGTCGAGGGCGCCGGCGTGGTCGAGAGCGCGGGCGAGGAGGCGGGCGCTGAAGCGGGCGTGGTCGCGGGCCAGGCCGGGGTCGCGGGCCAGGTCGGGGTCGCGGGCCAGGTCGGGGTCGCGGGCCAGGTCAAGGGTGAGGATGTGAAGGTCGGCGATGCCGCGGACGCGGTCGAGGGCGCGGGCCAGGTCGGGGTCGGGGTCGGGGTCGGAGTCGCGGGCGTGGTCGAGGTCGCGGTCGAGGTCGCGGAGGACGTCGACGGCGCGGTCGCGGTCGCGGTCGAGGTCGCGGAGGACGTCGACGGCGCGGTCGCTGTTGAGGTCGAGGTCGCGGGGGATGGCGCTGGCCCAGTTTCCTACGATATGCAGCACGCGGCTCGCTGCCGCCACGCGGGGGTTGCTGCGCAGCTTCAGCCGCTGGGCCGGACTGGCCTGCCACCTCCTACCGCCGGGGACTGCGTTGGCGACAGGTGGGGCAACGGCAGGAGGGATGCTGGGGGGCGTCTGGAGGGCGGGAGGCCTGAGGATGTCGCGCAGGCCGGCTTCCACGCCCAGAGCGGTTTCAACCTTCACCGTGAACGCCTCATGACGGGACTGGAACAGGATGTCGCTTAGGCCGGCTTCGACATCCAGCGCTGCTTCGATCTTCGCTGTGAACGCCTCATGGTGCGGCGTCAGCTCGCGGTCGATCGGGTCGGCGGGCCCAGGCTCGTCCCCGTGAGTGGTCACTGGAGTTCCCCCTTCCGCTTCCCGAGCACCCTCACCGCGGTGTGGCGCGCGCGGGCGAGGTTGCCTCGCACCTGAATCGCGGGCACGTCCAGGATCTGTGCGATCTCCGCCGGACTGAATCCATCGAACGTCAGAGCCAGCGCCTGCCGCTGGCGAGGAGGCAGCTCCCGCAGGATGGCCAACACCTCGTCGCGTTCGACTGATTCCCACATGGCCTGGTCGCCCACCAAAAGCGCAGCAGCCGGTTCCGCCGGCTCCCCGAAGCCCTGCTCCCGGAGGGAGCTGAGCGCGTGGATCAGCGCCCGGCGGGCTGTCGTACGAGCCCACGCCTTGGGGTGGCGTACCTCGCCCCACTTCTGGTGGAGCGTGCGCATCGTCTCCTGGGCGGCGTCCACCGCGTCCTCCCGACCGGCACCTACCAGGATGAGGAACCCGACCAGACGCGGGAAGTCGGCCCGGTAGAAGGCGGAGAACTCCGCATCGACGGCGGCGCGTTCCGCAGTCCGGTCCTCGACCCCGCCGACGGACAGGTCCACCGGCGGGTCAAAGTCCGTGGGCTCCCCCGAAGTCGTCACGCTGCCTCGTCCCCCTCACCTCCACGACGGCTCACGGTGAGCCGCATGTACCGCCCACGCCGCCGCTCGGTCAAGCACACCTGCCCACCTGGCCCCGCCGCCCGCGTCACCTCGGCCAGGTGCCTGCGAGCCGCCCGTGCGTGCAGCACCCGATAGCGGAAGTACGCGGCAAACACGCCGGCAAGCGCCGGGCCCGCGACCCCCACCACACTGACAGCATCCATCGCACCCCATCCTCTCGTCGTACGGCGGACGGATCGGCCGTCCATGGATGAGAGGCCCAAGAGGCCGCCCGCGTGAACAAACGAACCAAGATTCTTTTCGCGGACAATGCATGCGAGGGGGAGCCACCTTCACTCCGCGCCCACCCAGCCCAGCGCAGCTGCAACTCGGTTGCAGCACACGGCAGGCACCCGGCAGACGAACGCACTGCTGCTCGCACCGACTCGCTGTCGGCGGACTCGTGTGCCCGCACGTCCCTCAGCACCTCCGCGCGCCAGTTGGTCTCAGGGGTCGTTTGCGGCTGGTGCCGTGACGACCACTGTGACCCGCCCTTCGACCGTCACCGCCCGCATCGACACCCCCGCCGCCGCTGCCGCTGCCGCCGTCGGTACCGCCCCGGTCCCGGCCGTGTACGCCGTCACCGTCTACATGAACACCCACCCCGACAACTTCGACGGCTACGAGTCCCACCACCCGCTCGCCGCCGCCACCGGCCGCGACGGCAGCGCCCTGCGCCTGGTCTTCCGCGCCATCGACCGCGTCCGCAGCCACGAGGACGCCGCCGACGCCGCCTTCGAGGTCGGCAACCGTCAGGGCGCGGACGACCACGGCCGGACCTGGCCCGCCCGCATCCGCTCCGTCTCCGTCGGCGACGTCGTCGAGGTCACCGGCCCCGACACGCGGACTGTTCACCTCAGCGTCGACTCCTACGGCTTCACGCCCGTCGCCGAGCCCACCCTCCTGGCCGCTCCCGCCGACCCGGACGCCACCCACCGCCACTGACCAGCCCGGCCCCGCACCGCCCCGCCCCTGCGCCCGGACACTCGCCCGGGCGCAGGGGCCGCCCGCATCTGCGCGCAGCACTCGAACGTCCGGGCTTGCCCGGCTAACCCCGCGCCTTCGCACGCTCACGCCACCAGCCGCGCCCCACCCCGGGGTTCGCGGCGCCCGTCGACGGAAGGCGAACCGCCCCCATGACCGTGACCGTCGAAGAAGTTCCCCTCACTCCCGCTCCGGCCCCGGAGGAGATCAAGCCCGGCCGCCGCGTCCGGCTCGTCGGCATCTCGCCCGCCTGTCTGAACGGACTCACCGGCATCACCCAGGCCGACCCCGCCAGCCGCGCCACCACCGCCAGCCGCGCCACCACCCGCCTGGACGTCCTCCTCGACGAGAGCTCCACCGAGTTCCTGCGCCGCGACCACCGCGTGAACAACACCCGCAAGGTCAAGGTCCCCGGACCCGACGTCGCCCGGCAGCTCCTGCGCGGCATCCCGACCGCCTGCATGTTCTACGCCGAGAACGACAGCTGACCCGCCCCCACCGCCCCGTGCCCGGACACCCCCGTCCCGGCACGGGGCCGCCCGCGTACCCCACCCCCCGCTACGCCCCTCGGCGCGGGGGCAGCAGCCTCCAGCCCCCGCCCCGCCCCGCCCCGAAGCCGTCCCCGTCTTGTCGTGCTAACTGTCCGCCGCCCCAGGGTCGGACCCGCCGCGCCACCCTCGGCCCCCTACGCCGTCGGGTGGCCCCGCGCACCCGTCCGTTCCGACCGATGCCAGGGATCCGACATGACCGAACCCGCCGCCCCCACCACCCCCGCCACTCCTGAGGACTTCGACGTCCTGCTCCGCGACGTCCTCGGCGAGGACCACCAGCCGCCCGCCCGGCGCTCCTGCACGCTCGTCTTCCCGCTCGACAGGGTCCGGTCCGTCGCCGAGCTGGCCGTCGCCGCCCGTGAGCACGCGCTCGGCCCCGGCGAGACCGACGCCCGTCCCCGCCTGTGGTGGATCAAGGGTGACGGCACGTTCCTCATGAGCAACGGCATCACCGCCACCCCCAACACCCGCGACGCGGACGGCAGCTGGCACCACATCGTCTACGCCGACGGCTGGGGACCGGGCACCGACCCGTCGACCGTCCTGGGCAGCGAGGACCTCCACGAAACCCTCGACCTGACCCAGCCGCTCCCTGACGGACCCAGGGTGATCGACCTGCTGCGCACCGCCCCCGACGAGGCCACCCGCTTCCTGCTCCACGTCACCCACGACGGCGAGGACGGGGGCCTGGTCCTCACCACGACCGTCAGCTAGGACCTGTCCGGCCGATCACCACTCGGTGATGCTCCGGCGTCGCCTGAATCCATGATGCGACTGTCGTATCGGACGCGTAGAGTCCGCCCGTTCACAGGGGTGGGATAGGAGTCTGATGAAGATCAGCAGAACGGTCTGGGCAGTCATCACGGTAGGTCTCATAGGAGCTTTCGCTGGCTGCGCGCCGGGTGGGCCCGGGGCGCGGGCCGAGACGAACCGCTACACCTCCGCCGAGCGGCTGCCGGAGCGGCGGGCCCAGGACGGCACGACGATCGTGGTCGGGAACCCTGCGGCCAGCTCGACGGTGCATGTGTACGAGGATCCGCGCTGCCCTGTCGTCGAGGAGTACGAGCGGACGGGCGCTGAGGCACTCCAGAAGTTGCTGCTCACGGGGGAGATCAAGGCCGAATACACGTTCGCTTCCTTCAAGGACGACCGGCTCGGCGGCGACGGCTCGAAGCGAGCCGTTAACGCGCTGCGTGCCGCTCTGGAGAAGGGGAAGTTCGTCGAGTACCACGCGGTGCTCTTCGAGAACCAGGCTGCCGTCGAGAGCAGTGGCGGGTTCACCACCGAGCGCCTGCTGAGGCTTGCCGAGGAGGTTCCAGGGCTTCGCGACGAGGCCTTCGACTCGGCGGTCAGGGCGATGAAGTACCGCTCGTTCGTCACCGCCTCCCAACAGGCCTACCAGCAGACCGGCGACGATCCCATCGGCCCCGGCACACCCACGATCGTCGTCAACGGCCACACCATCGACGGCGGTCTGTACTTTGCCAACTTCGACGCGAAGCTCTTCCGTCTCCTAGTGTCGGACCTGCACAGGAACCCCGGCCTATGGGATGTGACCTACAAGCCGCTGAAGGAGAAGGCCGAAGCCGAAGCCGCCAAGTCCTGAGCCCGACGGCCGCGGGCGAGGCCGAACCCCGATGAGTATGCGCATGATCGACGGGACAGGCCCTAGCCCCGCCCCCCTTCGCGGCCCCGCACCCAGGACACCCGTCCGGCGCGGGGCCGCTTCTGGTGTTTCCCGTCCCGCGCCTCCGCTTTCCCGTCCCGTGCTTCCGCTACCCCAGCCCGTGTCCCGCGCCCCGGCACCCGCCCGCCCCGCGTGCTCCACCCGGACTGCGGCCCGCCTACCGTCCCGAGCGAACCCGTAAGGCCCAGGCCACCATCCCGAAGGGGGGCGCCGTGAGGTACGAGACCACCATCAACGAACTCGCCGCGTACGCAGGTCTCTTCAGCACCGTCGATCACATCACGGTCCCCGAGACCAACCCGGACACCGGTATCACCGAGGAGGTCACCCTCCCCCCGCCGCTCATCCGCCGCACCCAGCGCCGCGACGACACCGTGGTGTGGGTCCTCACCCCGCCCGGCATCCACGAACGGATCTTCGTCGCCGACCGGGCCACCGTCACCGTCTACCTCAAGGACGTCGACCCCGGGCCGCTTCACCGGCCACACCCCCCAACAGGCGCCCGCGCAGGCCGCCGTGCCCCCGCCGGCCGCCGCTCCCTCCGCCTGGCCCCAGCAGCCCGCCGCTCCGGCCGCCGCCTACCCACCCCCGCAGCAGGCGCCCGCCCCGCAGACCCCGGCCCCGCCCCGGCCCGCCGCCCCCTGGACCCAGCAGGGCTGACCCCCACCCCCGCCCCCACCTCTGGCCCCGGCCACCGCCCCGCGCGGCAGCCGGGGCCGCTCCATGCCCGCACCTCACCGCGACGACTGTGGCCACCCCGGCCGCGCGTTGGCGTCACCACCCGGCGCCCTCGGAAGGTCCGGCCGGCGCACCGGTCGAGGGGCCACCCGATGGAGCGGACCGGACCTGAGCGGACCCGGGGGCCGGGGGAGCGGTGACCGACACCGCGCCCGCCCCGGCCGACACCGCGCCCGCCCCGCGCGCAGCCGTGCCCGTCTGCCCCGCAGCGCACCCGTCATCGAGCCGCTGCTCCCCACCCGGCCCGCCCGCCGTCTCCCGCCACGCCGCCGTCCTCCCCTTCCCCAACGCCGCATCGTCCGCGCCCTGGTCCTCGCGTGCCAGGCGCCGCAGCTCCTTGACCCGCTCCACCCCCACACCCAGCCGCAGCGCGCACCCGGCCACCGTCTCCCCGGCCTCACCCATCGCCAGCACGATCCGCGCCGCCGCCACCCTCGCCGCACCGATCCGCACCTGGCCGCGCTCCTGGACCCGCGCGATCTCCTCCTCCACCGCGGCGACGGCCGCCGCCTCGTCTTCCACCGCCAGCTCGAAGTCGGCCACCAGCTCGTCGAACGCCCCCTCCCGGCGCAACCGCTGCGCCTCCGCCTCCTGCGCTTCACGCCGCCGCTCGGCCATCCGCTCCGCCGCCCGCGCCATCGCCGCCTTCCGGCGCGCCAGCATCGCGCTGTTCTTCCCCTTGCCCGTGGTCCGGCTCGACGCCACCACAGCCACCACCTCCCGCCTCGTCGTGCGCCCCGCCCCTGCGGCAGGCCGCGCCCGGCAAGTCTCAGCCGCCCCCGCCCCCGCCCGAGCGGCCACAGCGCCCGGGTCCCAGGCCGTAGCACGCCCGTCGCCGCGCCCGGTCCCGCTCACGGGACGACGCCCCGGCAGCGGGGGAGGGAACCCTCGGGCAGCGGCGGCTCGTGGGCAGGGGTGATGCCCGGAACCCGGGTGCCGATGGGTGCCGGTGGTGTGCACGGCCCGGGGTGCCGGGTTGGTGGGTCGAGGGTGGTGGGTGTGTGGTGGTGTGGTCGCCGGCCGGTGGCGGGTCGGTCTCCGTACACCTCTGGCACTTTTGACGCCTGCTCGTGCTCGAGGTGCGTTTTCCCTTCCGGCGGGACGCGTTCGAAGGTCGTCTCTCGGGCCCTGGGAGGTGCACGGCCCGGGGCCGGTCTTCGCCCGCACCGGCCCTGTCGGCGGTGATCTTCTGGCGGGGTGGGGATGACTGCGAACGCGTTCACCGCGGGGCGGGAGCGCTACTACCGTCGCAATCTCGCCCGCGGTGACGGCGCCCGGGGCGCCGAGCCGGCGGTGTCCTCCAGCGTGCCCGGGGTGCCACCGGGGGTATGGCACGGACAGGCTGCCCGCGCTCTTGGCCTGTCCGGGATCGTGAGCGACGCGCAGATGCGGGCCTTGTTCGGGCTCGGCATGCACCCCGACGCCGAGGAGATCGCCGCCCGCCACCTGGCCGCCGGCGCCTCACCGAGGCAGGCGATGAAGGCCACCCGACTCGGGCCGGCGGTGCCGGCCCTGGCCGAACTCTCCCCGCTCGACCGCGAGATCGAGCAGGTCCTGGAGCGCGTCGGCGTGCATCTGTGCCGCCCGCTGACGAAGGCCGAGACGCGAGACGTGCGGATGCGATGCGCGGCGCGCGCCTTTAAGGCCGAGTACCACCGCACCCCCGCGGACGGCGCCGAGCTCGGCCGGTACCTGGCCGCCCGCAGCGGCCCGCAGCGCCGCGCCGTGACCGGATACGACCTCACCTTCTCCAACGAGGAACTCTCGCTGCTGTTCGCGCTCGGCGGCCCCGAGGTACGCCGCATCGTCCTACAGGCCCTGGCCCAGGCCCGCACCGAGACGCTGAACTGGATCGAGCACAACTCCCTCGCGGTGCGCACCGGTGCGGGCGGCGTGGCCCAGCAGCGGGCCGAACCGGGGCTGCTGGCCGCCGTCTACCTGCACTACGAGTCCCGCGCGGGCGATCCGATGCTGCACGAACACGTGGTGATCTCCCCGCGCGTGAAAGGCCCCGACGGGCGCTGGCGCACCCTCGACTCCCGCCTCCTGCTGCGCGACGTCGTGGCCGCCAGCGAGCTGTTCAACCAGCGCTCCCTCGAACTCGTCTGTGACCGGTTGGGCCTTGCCACCGAGGAGGTCGAGGTCACCCCCGGCCAGCGGCCCGTGATGCGCATCGTCGGCATCGACCAGCGGCTGCGGTCGGCGTTCGCGCAGCGTTCCCACGCGGTGCGCACCCTGGCGGACACGCTCTTCGACTCCTACCGGCGCCGCCACGGCCGCCAGCCAGCCCGGCCGGCAAGGACCCGGCTGCAGTGGCAGGCCACCGTGAAGACCCGCCCGCCCAAGCGCCAAGCCCGATCTCTGGACGCGCTCCTCGCCGACTGGCGGGCCCGGGCGATCGCGGCCACCGACCACACGACCGTCGACAACCTGCTCGCCACCGCCCGCGCCGCAGCGCAGGAGAGGCCCGCTCCGGCCGCGTTCGACGCCGCGGCGGCGGCCGAGGAGGTCCTGGCCGCGGTGAGCGAGCGGCGTACGACGTTCCGCCGCCGCCACGTGCTGGCCGAGGCGCGCCGGTATCTGATGCGCACCCTGTCAGGGGCCACCGCCCCACCCCGGGCGGCGGAGGAGATCACCGAGAAGGTCCTCGCCGACGCCGACTGCCTGGACATCACCCCGCCCGAGATCAACCCCCCGCACCCCGACCTGCAACGCGCGGACGGCACCAGCATCTACCGGCCCATCGGCTCGGCCACCTACACCACCCGCTCGCTGCTCGCCGCGGAGAACCGGCTGCTGGCCGCCGCCCGCACCCGCGTGATCCCGCCCGTCGGACGGGGCACGTTCAACCGCGTCGCCGCTTTGAACCGTGGCCCGATGGACGCCGGGCAGCGCGCGCTCGCCGCTTCCTTCGCCTGCTCCGAGGAGCTGCTGCTGGCCGGACTCGGTCCGGCGGGCGCGGGAAAGACGACGGCGATGAAGCTGGTGGCGCGGGCCGTGGACGCGGCCGGCAGGCGGCTGGTCCCGCTCGCACCGTCCTCGCGCGCGGCGGAAGTCCTCGGCGGCGACCTGGAGCGGCGCGCCCACACCCTGCACTCCTGGCTGCACCAGCGCAGCCACGCCGCCGCCGGCGGGACGGTCGATGAGGGCTTCCGCTTGCGTCCGGGCGACGTCGTCCTGGTCGACGAGGCGGGCATGGCGGGCACCCTCCTGCTCGACCGGGTCCTCGCCGATGCGGCGGCCGCGGGGGCGGTGGTGCGCCTGCTCGGCGACCCCCACCAGCTCGCCGCCGTCGAGGCCGGCGGAGCCCTCAGACTCATCTCCCGGGCCGGAGGCGCGGTCGAACTCGAGCAGCTGCACCGCTTCCGGGTCCCCGGGGAGGCCGACGCCTCGCTCATCCTGCGCGACGGCGAGCAGCCCCGGGAGGTCTTCGACTGGTACCGCGCCAAGGGCCGGATCGTCGCCGGAACCTACGAGGCGATGTGCGACATGGTCTTCCACGCCTGGGCCAAAGACCGGGGCAAGGGCCTCACTTCGCTGATGACGGCCGCCGACACCGCGACGGTGACCGCGCTCAACCTGCGCGCCCAGGCCCATCACATCGCCGCCGGCACCGTCGACACCAAATGGGCAGCACCGTTGCGGGCCGGGCAGCGCGCGCACGTCGGCGATGTCATCGTCACCCGTCTCAACCGCCGCCGTATGACCGTGCGCGGTGGCCGGGACTTTGTGAAGAACGGCGACACCTGGACCGTCACCAAGCTCCTCCCGGACGGCGAGGCGGTGGTCCGTCACACCCGGCACCGCGGCCGCATCCGTCTGCCCGCCGACTATCTGGCCGCCCAGTGCGAGCTCGGCTATGCCGCCACCATCCACCGCTCGCAGGGCATGACCGTGGACACCTCGCACGCCCTCGCCTCGGCCCGCTCCAGCCGTGAAGGCGTCTACGTCCAGTTGACCCGCGGCGCGCGCACCAACCGCCTCTACGTCGCCCTCGAGGACGGCGACCGCCTCGACGACGTCCTCGCGCAGATCGCCGCGAGGCGGCGCGCCCAGCTGTCGGCGACCGAGTCGATCGCCGCCCTGCAGCGCGAGAGTGCCGCGCCCGGCCGGCTGTCGGCCGAGTTCGCCGACGTCGCCGAGCGCGCCACCACCGCCCGGCTGACCGGCCTGCTCGAAACCACCCTCGGCGCCGAGCGGGCCGCGATGTTCATGGCCGCCGACGCCTACCCGGCCCTGATCCGCGCCCTGCACGACGCCGAACGGGCCGGATTCGACCTGCCCCGCCTGCTCTCGAACACCGCGCGCGGGCGCGGCCTGGGCGACGCGGACGACCCGTCCGCGGTGCTGACCTGGCGGCTGCGCCAGCGCCTACAGGACGCCGCCGAAGCCCAGCAGGAGGGCCGTTCCCGGCCGCTGGCCGCCCTCACCATGGCCCAGCTGCACACCTTCACCCGGCTCGCCGCAGCCCACCGGGCCGCCGCACGCGAGGCGCTGAAGGCGGCCGACGCCGCCTTCACCCACCTGCCCGCCCCCGTCACCACCCGCGCCGGCCACACCCACCCCGCCTGGGACCAGCGCCCCATGGGGGAGCTGACCCGCCACGAGCTCGCCGCCCACCTGGCCATGGTGCGAACCCAGATCCGCCGCGCCCAGACGAACAACACCCCGCTCTCCGACACAGCCCGCCACATGATCGCCGCCCTCACCCGCGAGTCCCAGCTGCGCCGGGCCCTCGCCTGGCGCGACGCCGCCCGGGAGGACTTTCAGCGCGAGCGGGCCACCTCCACCGCCGCACCTGCTGCCACCTCGCTGGCCGCGATCCGCCGCACCTTGGCCACCCGGCGAACCGCCACGGCCGACCGCCAGCACTCTGCGCGGGCCGCGCTGGCCCGCGCCGACGCCGTCTGCGACAAGGTCCACGCCGAGCTCCGCTTCCGCGAGCGCCTGCCCGACCACCCCCCGCACCGCCCCAACCACCGCGCACCGATACCCGACTGGGTCGCCGACTCCCACGCCCTGGTACACCCCGACACCCCCGAGCACTGGGCCACCCACCTCGCCGAACGCCACCGCATCCTGGCCCGCTCGCTCGCCGACCGCGGCCACACCCTCGCCAACGTCCCGCCCGCCTGGGCCCGCCCGCTCGGCACTCCGCCGCCCACCAGCGCCCCGCGCCGCCGCCACGCCTGGGCCACCACCGCAGCCCTGGTGGAGCTGTGGCGCACCCGCCACGCCATCACCGGCGCACCCGGACTGGGCCCGCGCCCCGCCGACCCCAACGACGCGGCCGGCTGGGACGACCTCGACGCCCGCATCCGCGCCCTGAGCGCACGCCGCCGCCCCGTTCACCTGGCGCCGCCCGACGCCCCCGCCTCCGTCATGATCGAAGCCGCGCTCAGCCACCTGGATGCGCCGCCGCTCGGCGGCCCGCTGCCCGACCACCCGGCCCTGCGCGACCCCCTCGGCATCGCCCCACCGTCCTACGCCGCGCTCGATGCCCGCCTCGCCCGGCGGGCACTTGCCGCCGTACTCGCCGGCGAGCGACTGCCCGAGGACTGGATGGAGGAGATCACCGCCCCCGGCGAGGACGATGAGGACGAACAGCGGGCCTTCACCCGGCTGCTGACCGCGATCAGCGACTACCGGCGCCGCCGCCACCGTGCCGGCCCCGACGTGCTCGGCCCGCGCCCGGCGGGTCTGGACGGTGAGGAATGGGACCACCTCACCGACGCGATCGACCTGTACACCCACGCCCGCGTCCAGCGCCGCCTGGAACAGATCCGGGCCCGCACCACAGCCGAACGCGCCGCCCTGCTGCCGCCCACCTCGCCGCTGCACCCGCAACTCCCGGACGGCACACCCAGGCCCGGCCCCGGCTCCCCGGGACGCTGAAAGCGAGTAACCGCACGGGCTCACGGACCCGCCACAGCTCCCCGTGCGAGATGCCGTTCCAGAGTCAGTGAGCTGAAGGATATGCATGCCAAGTGCGGCGAAGTGGCCGCAGATGCGCGTATGGGTGACTACCGTTTCTTGTCCGGTGATCAACAGGGGGCGGGCATGCGGACGACGTCGCTGCGTAAGGGCGAGAACGTGTCTGTGCTGACAGCGCGGACGGTGCTGTCAGTGGCGGTGCAGGGGCTCTCGGCGGACGTGTCCGCGCTGTTGCTCGGCTCTGATGGCAAGGTCCGCAGCGATCATGACCTGGTCTTCTACAACCATCCGGCCCAGGACGGCGTGTCCATTGAGGGCCCGGTCGTCACCGTGGAACTTCCTCGTCTGCCGGCAGACGTGCACCGTGTAGTCGTCGTGGTGAGCGCTGACCCGCTGCAGCCAGGCGCCGTCTTCACCCGAGCACCGCAGCTGACGATTGCCCAGAGTGGTGCCCCGTCTGCGTCTTTCACCGCGCCGGACTTCGGGGCCGGAGAGACCGTCGTAGTCCTGGCGGAGCTGTACCGCCGCGGTGACGGCTGGAAGGCCCGCGCCGTGGGACAGGGCTACGCCTCGGGCCTTGCGGGGCTGGCAACCGACTACGGCGTCGATGTCGATCCCGAGCCCTCTGCCGCGCTGATCCCTGCGCAGACATCCACGGCTACGGCCGCTGCGGTCGACCTGACGAAGGTGGAGCGGCAAGCTCCGGGCCTGCTGGCTCCCGCCCAACAGGCCGGTCAGGTTCTCGCAGACCGAGGGATGACAGGACGGAGAGCTGCCGTCTACCTGATTTTGGACCATGACTGGCACATGGAGGAGCTGTACGAGTCGTTCGCCGTGCAGGGCTTCGCCGAACGCGTCCTCGCCCTGTCGGCCAACCTCGACGACGACGGCACGGTGCCCGTCATCTTCTCCAGCGGGCGAGAGCCGTTCTTGGAGGAGATCCGGCTGGACAACTACCGGGGCCGCATCGGCCAGCTGCATACCCAGGTCGACTGGGGCTGGGGCAACGTGGCCGATGCGATGCGCCGCGCGGTCAGCCACTACCAGGAGTCCGGTGCTGCAGATCCCGCCTTCATCGTGACTCAGGTCGGTGACGAACCCTGGGACAAGGCAGAAGTCCGCTCCATGCTCCAGAACACTGCCTCACTGGGAGTCTTCTGGCTGTTTGTCGGATTCGGACGCGGCAAGCTTGCCTTCTACAAGAACCTCAACGCCTCCACCTCTGCCACCTTCACCAACGTCGCGTTCTATGACGCCAGCAAGAACCCGGGCTCGGTACCCGGCGAGAGGTTCTACACGGGCCTGGTCGACGCCTTCGCTACCTGGATGCGATCGTGAGGTCGCGGCGACGCCTCCCGCCACCGGCCCTCGAAGATCTGCGCCCACCTTCGGCCTGCGGCTCGACGCGCTACTGCGAGAGTACCCAACGCA
Source organism: Streptomyces sp. NPDC046859 (assembly GCF_040645135.1). Classification (NCBI taxonomy): domain Bacteria; kingdom Bacillati; phylum Actinomycetota; class Actinomycetes; order Kitasatosporales; family Streptomycetaceae; genus Streptomyces; species Streptomyces sp. NPDC046859. The sequence goes on along the minus strand of NZ_JBEYXR010000033.1, from coordinate 4,108 downwards.
TACGCATTTCGTGCGCTATTCGTACGCCATATGCACGCTCCACTCCGCACCAGCTGCGCCTGGGCGGCTGAGCGGGGTGGCGGGTGGCGGCCAGTTGCTCGATCCGCTCGGGGGAGAGGGGCGCGGCTCTGGAGCGCTGGTTTCCGATCCATGCCCCCTCAACGATCCACCCAGCCCGGAGCGGGCTCCCCGGGGCGCTGAAAACCGAAGCCGACGGCCTCCCTGGAGCAGGTGGCCGGCCGCCGGGCGTCTCGATCCCCGCGCCCCGCGCCCGCCTCTCTTCCCGGGCCTCGTCCCGTCTGGCGGGACGCGCTTGAGGTCGGTCGCCTTTCGGTTCCCGCCGGGCGGACCTGTTGCGAGGGTCCGGCCGCGGAGGTGATCGGCGCGGGCATGCTGCCGCCGAGCCGCCGCCCCATGGGCCGGGCGGCACCCATTTTCGAGCCGAAGGTCTCCTCGATGAGCGAGCAGCCCAGCCCCCTCCCTGACGACTTCCGTGCCTGGCTGGCCGAGCGAGGCCCGGACGCGTACGCCCTGGTGTGGGTGGCCGGGGGCAGTGAGCCGGCCGGTTTCGAGGACATGGGGGTTCCCCGGGTCGGGGAGAGCGGGATCGCCCGCGCGGGCGCCGGCCTCACCCGCATCGCCTTGCAGGAGGTCGCCCACGGACGAGCCGAGACGCTGCGTCGCTGGCTTCAACTGGACGACGGGGTACGGCACCTGGCCATCCTCACGACCGGGTCCGGTGCCTTGCGCGAGCACACCCCTGGCGAACTGGCCGCCGAGTTGATGCGTGATCCGGCCGGTGACGAGGCCCGTCTCAGCGAGCAACTGGCCGGCTGGTTCTACCGCAGGAACGCCGAGGCGCGGCAGGGACTGGAACTGGGGTGGATCTCCGCGGCCGCCGCCTGGGCCTGTCACCTGCGCGCGCTGGCCGGCTGTCCGCCGCCCTCCGTCCTCACCCCGAGCCTTCAGCGCGCCGGAGAACTCGACGATCCCACCGCCGACCTGGTGGTCACCACAGCACTCAAGGTCGTCGAGCTGATCGACCGCCTGGAGCTCGCCTACCGCACCCGCGCCGAGCTGATCGAGGACTGGCACGCGGTCGAGCCCCTGGCCGCCGACGTCCCGGCCCTCGCGGCCATGGCCGACTGGCTGCTCGACCAGATCGCGCTGCGTGATGCGCACGCCCAGCAACTGCGGGCCGTCCTCGAGCCCGACCTCACCGACTACCTGCGCGACCGGCGAACCGGCGGCGCACTCCTGGGCACTGGCAAAGTCCTCGACGAGGCGCGTACCGCGCACCTGGCCCAGGCCCGCGAGAGCGTCCGCGCCTACACCGCCGCCGCGCACTCGGGCCGCCAGAGCGAGGCACGGCAACTCCTCGACGCCTTCCCGGCCCCCGCCCGCGCCCTGTCCACCAGCGGCCCGGCCGCCGCCTGGCGGCAGAACTCGGCCACCGCGCAGGACGCCCTCGAGGACCTGGCCGCGCAACGCGCCGCCACTACGGCCGAGGACAGCGCCGACCCGGAACTGCTGCACGCCGCCACCTCCTACCTGGCCGCCCGCGAGGCCCAACTGCACCTGGTGCACGACGCGCTCGGCCGCCTGGCCTTCCCTGCTCCCGTGCCGCGTGATCTGCCCGAGGCGCTCGCGCCGGTTCCCGCCGCCCGGACCCACAGCCGCCTCATCGAGGCCTTCGGCACCCTGGAGCGCGCAGCCGAGACGCTGGAGGGCCAGATCCAGTACCAGCTGCAGCAGCCCGTCCCCGCCCATCGCCGCGCCACCACAGGCGCCGAGAGCGATCTGCTCAACCGCGCTCTCGGCGCACTGGAGCACGCCCGGGCCGCCGACTCCCCCTTCGACGAGGAGGACATCCGCGCCCGCCTGCAGGAGGCGATGACCCGCCCCGTCGCCCCGGCCGCAGCAGGCCAGGCGGCGCCCACCGGCCACGACGCCGCCCACGCCCAGGCCCTGGCCGCCGGGCCCGCCGCTTCCGGGGTGAACCGCGGACCCGGATCCTGAGCGCCGTTGATCCGCCCGCCGCCCCACGGATCGACGCCCCCGCAGCTACCGCCGCTGCGGCTGAAGTGACCCGATGGCGTCGCGTGACGGACTGACCCGGCCGATGACCGGGCCAGGGGACGGGAGGTGCGGCAGCGGCCGTCCGCCTCGCCGGAGGCGGCGTTGAGTGCGCCGTCGTGGGCCTGTTGGGCTTCTCGCCTGGCGGCTTGCCCCTCCTTCGCCGCCGGCGCCGCCTGTACGCCGCCGCCTGCCCCTTGGGCCTCGGCGCACGGGCGGCGGTCTTCTTCCGCACCCCACGATCCCCCCTCTTGCAGAGGCAGGCAGGCGATGGCCCATGCCCAGGTCCGCGATGTCCCCCGCACCACAAGCGCGCCGCCCCGCGCACCGCAGCCGCCACCCCTGCCCGCTCCGGCGGCAGACCCGCCGCAGCGGCCCCGTACCCCGCCGACCTTCCGTGCCGTGCTGCGCTATCGGTACTGCGGCCGTCTGCTGCTCGGCTCGGTCACCGGCCGTCTGTCGCTGGGCATGGTGCCCGTCGCGCTGATCCTGGCGGCACAGGCGGACGGTCACTCCCTGGCGCGCGCGGGTGTGCTGGCCGCGCTCTACGGCATCGCCCCGGCGATCGGCCTGCCGCTGCTGGGACGGCTGGCGGACCTGCGCGGCCTGCTCCTGCCCTGCTGCCTCGGCGCCGCCCTGGTCGCCGTCGCGCTCGGCACGCTGGCCGTGGCGGGTACCGCCCACCTGCCGCTGACCGCCGGGTGCGCGGTCCTGGCAGGGGCGGGATGCCCGCCGCTGGAGGGCGGACTGCGCTCGCTGTGGCACACGGTGCTGCCCGACGACGCCCACGTACGCACCGCCTACGCCCTGGACTCCTCCACCCAGGAGATCGTCTACGTCACCGGCCCGGCCCTGGCCGTCACGGTGGCCACCTGGCTCTCCCCGGCCGCGGCCCTCGCCGCGGCGGCCGCCGTCACGGTGGCCGGCTCCCTCGCCTTCGCCACCGCCGCGCCGGCACGCGCGTGGCGGGCGGCACCACGGCGCCGGGAGCGGCCCGGTGTCCTGCGCCCACCCGCGATGCGGCTGCTGCTGGCATCCCTGGTCCTCCTCGGCGCGACGATCGGGGCCCTGGACGTCGCCGCCATCGCCGTGGCGCAGCGCCAGGACGCGTCCTGGCTGGCGGGCGTGCTGCCCGCGGCCTTCTCCGCCGCCGGACTGCTCGGCGGTGCCGCGTTCGCCCGCCTCCAGCCCACCACCGCCCCGCAGCCGCGTCACCTGATGTGGCTGGGCGCCGCGTACGCGGCCTGCTGGCTTCCGCTGCTCGCACCGCTACCCGCCCAGGCCGTCCTCGCCCTGGCGCTGCTGCCGGGCGCCTTGTTCGTCCCCCTGCTCACCGTGGCGTCCCTGACCGTCACCAGGCTCGCTCCGCCGGGCACCTCGACCGAGGCGGTCGGCTGGATGGCCAGTGCGATCCGTCTCGGCCTGGCCGGCGGCACCGCCCTGGCCGGGCCGCTCGGCGGCAACTTCGCCCTCCCGCTGACGGCCGCCGCCGGCTGCGCACTGCTGCTGTGCGTCCGCACCGCACCCACGCCCGCAGCCGTCTCCGCTGCCGCTGCCACACCGGTGTGAGACGAGCCCTGCCCGCTCGCGCTCCCGTCTCCCGGCACGCCGGCCACGGTCGCCGTGCCGGGCCGTGGCACACCCCGGCGGCTCACCGGTCTGGGGGCCCGGTCGGGCTGAAGGCTCCGTGGCACAACCCGTCGACCAAGGAGACCGCTGTGTCGTTTCCGTTTGTCCTGCGCCGCGCCGTTCCCGCCGTGGCGCTCGCCGCGACCGCCGCGCTCGCCGTGGGTGCGGCCCCGTCCGCGTTCGCCCAGGCGCCGGCCGCCACCCAGGCCCAGGCCCGCGCGGGCATGCCGTGCAAGCCGAAGGTCTACTACTACGTCTACCAGGCCAACGGCGTGAACTTCCGCACGGGCGCCGGCACCAACTACCCTTCGCGCGGACTGCTGTACAAGAACGACTGGGGCAAGAAGATCGCCACCAAGGGCAGCTGGATCAAGCTGAAGCTCGGCACGAAGTCGCGCAGCGG